>NZ_JAYMHD010000038.1:0-292045 GCF_035656535.1 Streptomyces sp. H51 | reverse complement strand
CCGCCAGGCCGCCGCCCACCCCGGCACCGCCCTCATCGAGATCTACCAGAACTGCAACATCTTCAACGACGGCGCCTTCGAGGCCCTCAAGGACAAGCAGCAGGCCGAGGAAGCGGTGATCCGGCTGGAACACGGCCGGCCGATCCGCTTCGGCGCCGACCTGTCCAAGGGCGTCGTACGGGATGCGGCCACCGGCGACCTGAAGGTGGTGACGGTGACCCCCGAGAACGAGGCACGGATCCTGGTCCACGACGCGCACTCCGCCTCGCCCACCACCGCCTTCGCCCTGTCCCGCCTCGCCGACCCCGACACCCTGCACCACACCCCGATCGGCGTGTTCCGCGACATCGAACGCCCCGTGTACGACGAGCTGATGGCCGACCAGCTGGAGCGGGCCGTCGAACTGCACGGCAAGGGCGACCTCGCCGCCCTCCTCACCGGCAACGACACCTGGAAGGTGGAGACCTCATGACGTACGTCATCGCCCAGCCCTGCGTCGACGTCAAGGACAAGGCATGCCTCGACGAGTGCCCCGTCGACTGCATCTACGAGGGGCCGCGCAAGCTGTACATCAACCCCGACGAGTGCGTGGACTGCGGTGCCTGCGAGCCCGTGTGCCCGGTCGAGGCGATCTTCTACGAGGACTCGCTGCCCGACGAGTGGGCCGGCTATCTCACCGCCGAGCGGGACGTGTTCGCCGTGATCGGTACGCCCGGTGGCGCGAGCGCGGCCGGACCACTGGCCGAGGACCACCCGATCGTCGGGGGCGAGCCCGTCCCGGTGGGCTGAAAGCCCAGGTGAGGGTGGTAACGAGCGTTTGCTTCAGTGTGGCTTCCCCGGTCCTTCAGCGGAGTCGGGCAACGTGCTCTCCGTCAAGCGCACGTGCCCAGCCAGCCTTCCGCAGAGCCGCCGGACACCGCCGCAGAGGAAGTCCATGGACACCTACACCCCCACGTACACCCCCACGTCCCCCACGTCCCCCTCGTTCCTCGGACCCCACCATCTGGTCCACAGGCCCGGCAGCCCCGAGGCCTTCCTGTTCAAAGCGACCGCGCCGGTTCGGCAGAACTTCGCCTTCTCCGCGCAACTGCCCGAAGAACACCCGCTTTTCGGCGATTCCGTGTCGCGGTACCACGACCTGCTGTTCCCCATCGAGTCGCTGCGCCGGACGATGCTGTTCGCGGCTCGCCGCTACTTCAGGGTGCCGACGGGCCGGCGCCCCGTGCTGGCCTCCGCCGGCGCCACGATCACGGGTCCGGACGCCTGGCGCCGCGACGGCGCCGGCACCAGGATCGCCCTGGACCTCGGGATGACGCCGTTCGACGTGGTCGGCGGCGTGCCGCGCGGCCTGGAGTGCGAGGCCGCCGTCTCGATCGACGGCGAGCGCTGCGGAACCGCCTCGGCGCGGCTGGTCTTCCCCCTCCAGGGCGTCGGCCCCGGCGGTCCGGCGCTCGGCCGGCCGGAGAACTCGGAGCCGACGGCGGCGGGGGGCGGCGTCCCGGCGTCGCCCGGGACGCCGCTGCCCGAACAGGTGGGGCACCTCGACAGCCGACACGTCCTCGTCGGGCTGCCCGCGTACGCCGGGGCGGAGGGCGGCGACGGCCTGGTGTTCCCCGTCCACGCACCGGCGGCCGCCGAGGTGCCGGCCGAGGTGCCCGGCGTCCTGGAGCCGATGCTGTTCCTGGAGATGTCCCGCCAGGTGGGGCTGCTCGCCGCCGCCGAACTGCGCGGCTTCGTGCCGTCGTACGCCGTGCTGTCCCGGTGGCAGGCCTCGTTCGAGGGCGTCGCCGAGTCGGCCCTGCCGCTGCGCTGCACGGTGCGCGAGGAGGCGCGCCGTGCGGACGGGCGGGTGTCCCGGGACGCGGA
Source organism: Streptomyces sp. H51 (assembly GCF_035656535.1). NCBI lineage: Bacteria > Bacillati > Actinomycetota > Actinomycetes > Kitasatosporales > Streptomycetaceae > Streptomyces > Streptomyces sp. H51. Next base: position 290,179 of record NZ_JAYMHD010000038.1, on the reverse strand, counting down.
GGGGCGGCCGGTGATCGACCTGCGGATGTCCTTCCTCCAGGGCAGCAGGGTCGTGGCGCGCGTCTCCGCGGCCGTGCTGCAGGACTGCTGAGGCGCGCGATGAGATACCGCGTGCTCGGCCCCGTGCACATGTCGCCCCGTACGCCGTCCGCGGCCAAGCCGCGCGCGGTCCTGGCCACCCTGTTGGTGCAGAACAACACGGTGGTGTCGACCCACACCCTGATCGACGAGCTGTGGGGTTCCGAACCCCCGCGCACGGCCACCACCACCCTCCAGGTGTACGTCTCCCAGCTGCGCAAGGCCCTGCTGGCGGCGACCGGTGAGGCCCCGGCCCGGACGGACGCGGCGGAGACGGAGACGGCGCAGACGGACACGGCGCAGCCGCTGCTGACCCGCCCGCCCGGTTACCTGATGCGGGTCGCCCCCGATGACCTGGACCTGTCCGTCTTCGAGTCGCTGCGGGCCGAGGGCCGGGCCGCGTTCGGCAGGGGCGAGTACCAGGCCGCCTCGCAGGCACTGAGCCGTGCGCTCGGGCTCTGGACGGGGCCCGCGCTCTCGGGCATCCCGCACGGACCGTCGTTGCAGGCTTCGGCGATCAGACTGAACGAGTTGCGCGCCGAGGTGCTGGAGCAGCGGATCTCCGCGGATCTGCGGCTCGGGCTGCACCAGGAGCTGATCGGCGAGCTGATGGCGCTGGCGCACGAGCATCCGCTGCGGGAGGCGCTGCACGGTCATCTGATGGTGGCGCTCTACCGCTCGGGCCGGCAGTCCGACGCCCTGCAGGTCTACCAGCGGGCGCGGCGGGCGCTGGTCGACGAACTGGGCGTGGAGCCCGGACCGGTGCTGAGCGGACTGCAGGAGCGGATCCTGGCCTCCGATCCCGCGCTGGCCTGGCGCGGCGAGGCCGAGCGCCGGCTCGCGCCGGTCGGCGCAGGGGACGACCGCCCGGCCGAGGGGTCCGGGAGGGCGGCGCCCGGGAGAGACGCGGGGCCCGGGAGAGACGCGGGGCCGACGGTGTGGCTGCCGCCCGCCGTGGCCGACTTCACCGGTCGCGAGGACCAACTGGCAGACGGTGAGGATCTGTTGGCGGACGACGCTCCTGGCCGGACCAGGGTGCTGGTGCTGTCGGGCCGGGCGGGCGCCGGTAAGACGGCGCTGGCCGTGCAGCTGGCCCACGGAGCGGCCGGCCGGTTCCCCGACGGGCGGGTCCTGGTGTCGTTGCGGGACGAGGGCGGGCGGGCCGTCGAACCGACGGCGGCGCTGACGACCCTGCTGCGCCGGCTGCGCGGCCCACGGGCGGCCGGAGCGGGGACGGACTCCGGGACGGAGGCGTTGCCGTCGTCCGAGGCGGAACTCGCGGAGCTGCTGCACAGGCGCACCGCGGGCCGCAGGATGCTCTTCGTCCTGGACGACGCGGTCTCGGAGGCGCAGGTCCGGCCGGTGCTGTCGGCCGTGCCGGACAGCATGGTGATCCTGACCAGCCGTCATGTGCTGGGCGCGTTGGGCGGCGTGCGGCGGCTGATCCTCGACGTGCTGTCCGCGCCGGAGGCCGAGGCACTGCTCATGGCCTGCGGCGGGCGGCGGATGCGGGACGACCAGGAGGCGGCGGGCGAGATCGCCCGGCTGTGCGGCCGGCTGCCGCTCGCGCTGCGGGTGGCCGCCGCCGGGCTCGCGGCCCGGCCGCACTGGACCGCCGCCGGGCTCGCCCGCCGGCTGCGTGACGAACGGACGCGGCTGGCCGCGCTCGCGCTGGGCGATCTCGACGTACGCAGCAGCCTGCTGACCGCCTACCGGGACGTGAACGAGGAGGCCCGGCACGCCTTCCGGCTCCTCGCGCGGGCCTCGCTGCCGGGCTTCGCCCTGTGGAGCGCGGCCGCGTTGCTCGGCACGGACCTGGCGGAGGCCGAGCGGCTCACCGAGGAGCTGGTGCAGGCCCATCTGCTGGAGGCGCGGCGCCGGCCCGGACGGTCGGCCCCCGTGCGCTACGGCTTCCACGCGCTGCTGCGCTCGCTGGCCCTGGAGGTGCCGGCCGGGGAGGACCCGCAGGAGGACCGGGCGGCCGTGGAGCGGCTGTGCCGTGCCTTCCTGGCGCTGGCCAGGCACGCGGACGCGCGGCTGACGCCCGGCCGGGTCCTGCTCGCGCACGAGGCCGAGCCCCCGGCCGGGGTCTTCCCGGAGGAGGTGGTCGGCAGCGCGCCACTGCGGTGGTTCCAGGAGGAGTCCGCGGGCCTGTCGGAGGCCGTACGGCAGGCCCACGCGGCCGGGCTGTGGGGCCTGTGCTGCGCATTGGCGTCGGCCTCGGCGGGCTACTACGAGGCGGCCGCCCTGTGGGGCGAGTGGGAGTCGACCCACCGCCTCGCGCTCGACGCGGCCCGCAGGTCCGGCGACGTCCACGCCGAGGCCGTCGTCCTGCGGTCCCTGGGCGACCTGGACTGGCAGCGCCAGCAGACGTCGGCGGCGATCGACCGGTACCGCCTCGCCGGGGAGTTGTTCACCCGGCACGGCGACCGGGCGGCGGCGGGCCGCTGCCTGTCCGCGGAGGCGGACGCGCTGCTCGGGACGGGGCGGGTCGCGCAGGCCGGACGGGCTTACGCGCACGCCCTGTCGGTGAGCCGGCCGGCCGGCGACGCGCGCGGCACGGCCGAGTCGCTGCGCGGACTGGCGCTGGTGGCGGTGCGCGAGGGCTGCCACGAGGAGGCGCTGGCCCGGCTGGCGGAGTGCGAGAACGCGGCGCGCTTCGCGGGCGACCGCCGGTGGACCGAGTACGCCCGCCGCACGGCGTCCGCCCTCCGCGCGGCCCTCGGGTCCGGCGGTCCGGGCACGGCGGCCTCGATGCCCCTCGAAGTCCGTCCGGGAGTCTGGCTGTTCTGCCCGTCGGAGCCGGTCCGCCGAGCGGCGTGAGCCCCGTCCCGCCCGCTGCCGGACACCGTACCCGGCACCGGGCGGGCACCACGCCCGGACGCGGACCGCGCACCGACCGGCCACCCCCGCCCCCGCCGCCCACACGCACGAACACCCTCCCACCACCAGGCGGGCACCACGCCCGGACGCAGACCGCGCACCGACCGACCGCCCCCGCCGCCGCGGCCCGGCACGCACGAACACCCTCCCACCACCAGGCGGGCACCACGCCCGGACTCAGACCGCGCACCGACCGACCGCCCCCGCCGCCGCGGCCCGGCACGCACGAACACCCTCCCACCACCAGGCGGGCACCACGCCCGGACTCAGACCGCGCACCGACCGACCGCCCCCGTCGCCGCGGCCCGGCACGAGACGGTGACCGTCGGCCCGACGGGCCACCTCGTGGCGGACGGCACGGGCGCCGGCTCCGGCACCTGCGACTGCTTCGGCACCTGTCCGTGTGCGGTTCAGCCGTGCGCGCGGCAGCCGACGCCTGCACCCGACGCCTGCGCCCGATGCCTGCGCCCGATGCAGGCAGCCACCACCGGCGCCCGCGCGCGGGCCCGTCTCACCACCCGTCGGCGGCGGCCGTCTCCCGCTCGTCCGCCCGCTCCCGCTCCCCCACTGCCGTCACCACGGCGTCGACGATGCCCGGGTCGAGTGCCGTGCCCGCCGCCGTGTCCCTCGTACGGCCGAATCCCGCGTCCTCGGCGGCGACGGCGACGGTGTGGCGGCTGCCGAGCGACCACGTGCGGAAGGCCCAGCTGCCGACCGGCGCGGGGGTGCCGTCGGGGCGCAGCACGGTCCGGGGCGCCGCCTGGTCCGGGGCGAAGCCGAAGTCGGTGAAGCGGAAGCGCAGGCCGAGACCCAGGGCCTTGCTGTAGGCCTCCTTCAGGGTCCACAGCCGGAGCACGGCGGGGTTGCGTTCCACGAGCGGGAGGGCCTCGACGCGCTCCAGTTCGTACGGGGTGCACAGGTGCCGGCCCAGCCCCGGGCCGTACAGGACCCGCTCGGCGGGCTCGGCGTCGACACCGATCGCGCCGTCGGCGGCCAGGCCGACCAGCAGCAGGCCGTCGGTGTGGCTGAGGCTGACCCGGACGCCGTCGTAGCCGCGCAGGAAGGGGCGCCCGGTGAGGCCGTAGCCGATCTCGACCGACTCGGGCGGTACCCGGAGCGCGGCCGCGGCCGCGAACTTCAGCAGCACGCGCGAAGCGGCGAACCGGCCGCGGACCTGCGGGTGCGTCAGCTCCAGATAGCGCTCCCAGTCCCGGCCCAGGAGCACGCGCAGCCGCGGCAGGCCCGCCCGCTCCGGCCGCCAGGCGTCCTGGCGGGCGAAAAGCACCGCGGCCCCGTGCCGTTCCAGGTCAGCGCGTACTCTGCTCCAGTCCCCCGACGGGCCGCGGATCGCGATCGGCTCCCCCAGCGTCCGCCCCGGGCCCCGGCACCCGGGCGCCGGGAGTGCCGTCCGCGGCGGCAGTGCCGCCGGTGCTGTCGGCGCTGTCGGCGCTGTCATCGAATGCCTCCATCGTGTCGTGGAGATCGGACAGCACGTCGGCCGCGGTCGCGCCGTCGATCACCCGGTGATCGAAGGTGAGGCCGAGCCGCATCACGGGCGCGGGCACCACGACGCCGTCGCGCACCACCGCGCGGTCCACGACCCGGCCCGCGCACAGGGTCACCGCGGTGCCGCCGGCCGAGTGGAAGCCGTCCACGGTGCGATGGCCGAGCGAGCTGACCGAGACCGTGCCGAACACGCCGGCGCGTCGGCCAGGATCGCGCAGCGCCGCGGCGAACGCGGCCCGGCCGAGCGGGACCGGGAGCCGGCCCAGCATCCGTACGCCCTTGAACTCGGGCAGGTCGGCGGCCCGTTCGCCCCGGTAGCGGTCGACGCGTTCCTGGATCTCGCCCAGGGTCGCCGACTCCAGGCCGGGCACCAGCGCCGAGAGCACGGTGCGCTCGCCGTCCACCGGCCGGTCCAGGGCGAGCTTGGCGGTGACGCCGTCGAAGCGGACGGTCCTCGGGCGCCGCAGCGGTCCGGGCCAGCCGGGGGCCATCGCGGCGTTGGCCTCCGGGTGGCGGTCGAGGACCCGGCCGGCGGCGTACAGCAGGTAGCTGACGACCGAGTAGCGCCGGCCGTCCGCGCGGGCGGCGGCGCGGTGCGCCTGGACGCGGGTCATGTCGATGTCCGTGTCCAGGTGCACCGGCCGCTGGGCCGCCGCCCACTCCAGGAAGTACAGGGTGTGGCGGCGGCGCCGTTCGGCGGTGACGGTGGGGGTCACCCGAGCACCGCCAGTTCGTAGATCTCCTTCAGGCTGCGGGCCTCGAGCACCTTGCCGACGGCGATCTTGCGGCCGACGGCGGTCTCCAGGGCGGTGACGAGCTTGAGGAGGTACAGCGAGTCCCAGTCGGGGAGTTCGTCGAAGTCGGCGGCCACCTGCCCGGCGGCGAGCGGGATCCCGATCTCCTCGTCGACGAGCCGGACGTAGTCGTCCAGGGTGAAGCCGCCTGTGGTGGGAACGGTGCTGTCGACGCTCATATCTTCTCCAGGGCGAAGCCGGCCTTGATCCACTTGCTGGACTCGACGGCGATCGCGAGGGCCCTCTCGCCCTCGGACATCCGCTCCAGCAACTTCTCGATCTGCAGGAAGGGCAGGGCGTTTCCGTTGTTGCCGGTGTCCGCGACGCAGCTGATGTCCGCGGCGGTCGGCACGTCGAGTTCCTCGGTGATGCGGCGGGTCATCCGGCCGGACAGCTGCGGCGGCAGCAGATAGTCCAGCTGGTCCGCCTCCCAGTCGAGTTCGCCGAGCATCTCCCAGAGGATCTCGACGGCCATGACGGGCACGGACTCCTCGATGGCCTTGTAGTCCTCGGTGAGGGCCTGCCGGTCGTCGTACCGGTCGGCGAGCCCGAACCACTCGATGACCTGGCCCGGCGCGCGGCCGAGGCCGGTGAAGCGGTTGAGGACGTGGCGCAGCGCGAGACGCCGGCCGCGCGGCTCGGCGGTGACGACGGCCGCGCCGGCGCCGTCGCCGAACAGGACGTAGTTGACGAGGTCGCCGGGGGCGGCGCCGGCCACGTCGCGCTGGAGGTCGAGGTGCTTGCTGCACACGTCGCCGCCGATGACGAGTCCGGTGCGGTACTGGCCGGAGGCGATCATCGTCTGTGCCAGGGACAGGGCCTGTACGGCGCCGGCGCAGCCGGACTGGAGCTGGAAGGTGGGCACCTGGTCCAGGCCGAGCTGGTCGGCGACGTGGTTGACGGTGGCGGGCATCAGGGTGTCGGGGGTGGCCGTGCCGAGGACGACGAACTCGATCTCGGAGGGGTCGACGTCGGGGTCGGCGAGCGCCTTCTCGGCGGCCTGGGCGCAGAGGTCGGCGAGCGACCAGCGGACCACTCCGGTGCCGAGGTCCCGGGCGAAGTGCCGGGTTCTCGTGCCGATGAAGACCTCGATCCAGTCCTCGTTGATGCCGAGCACCTTGGCCAGGGTGGCGTTGTCCACCGGGTCACCGGGCAGCGCGGTGCCCAGGGAGGCGAGATGGGCCGTGACAGCCGTCGGGGTGGTCATGCCGTCCTCTCTTCTTCCATCAGCTCCCGCTCGTCCGCCGCCTCGGCGGCGCCGACGGGACCAGGGGCCGCCGCGCCGGACTCCCGCAGGAAGGCGACGAGGTCGCCGACGGAGGAGAGGCGGGGCAGCAGGTCCTGGACCGTCAGGGCTCCGATGCCGGTGAGCCGGGACTCCAGCCGGTTCTTGAGCTCCATGACCATGACGGAGTCGAAGCCGAGATCCTCGTAGAGCCGGTCGCGGGGGCCGATCTCGGCGTCGGTGTAGCCGCCGACGGTCCGGACGGCGGCGAGGACGGCGTCCTCGACGGGGTCCGCCGGGCCGCCGGGCCGGTTCAGGGTGAGGACGGCGGCCGGCGCCGGCTGCGGCTCCCGGTGCCCCGCGTACGCGAGGTCGGCCGGCTCGTCGGCCGTCGCCCGGCCGCGCACCGGATTCCTCGCCCAGTAGCGGTGCTGTGTCGAGAACGTGTACGGCGGCAGCGGGTGCGGGACCCGTTCCCCGGGCGCGTACACGGCGTCCCAGTCGGGTTCGACGCCGCCCCGGTACAGGTCGGCGAGGGCCTCGGCGAGGTCCCGGCCGGCGGACTCGGGGCCGCGCACCGGCAGGACGTGCGCCGGGCCGGGGCCCGCGGCGGAGCCGTGCAGGCGGCGCACCATCCCGGAGAGCACCGGCCGGGGGCCGGTCTCCACCAGGTGGGTCGGGCCGTCGGCGAGGAGCGCGGCGACCGCGTCGCCGAACAGCACGGTGGCGCCGATGTGCTCGACCCAGTACGCGGCGTCCATCGCCTCGCCGTCGAGCACCCGTCCGCGGACGGTCGAGTACAGCGGAATCTCGGGCACCGTCCCGCCGACCTCCTCGGCGATCTCCGCGAAGCGGTCCAGTACGGGCCGCATCAGCGGTGAGTGGAAGGCGTGCGAGACGGTCAGGCGACGGGTGTCGACTCCCTCGGCCCGCAGTTCGGCGCCGATCTTCTCCAGGGTCTCCAGGTCACCGGAGAGCACCGTGGACGTGGGGCCGTTGACCGCGGCGACCCCGATCAGGGGTTCCTGTTCGATCCGGGCCGCCAGCCGCGCGCAGGGGGTGCGGACGGCCAGCATGCCTCCGCCCTCGGGGAGTTCCTGCATCAGGGCGCCGCGGGCGGCGATCAGCCGGGCGGCGCCGTCCAGCGGGAGCGCCCGGGCCAGGACGGCGGCGGCGAACTCGCCGACGCTGTGGCCGAGGAGCATCTCCGGGTGGACGCCGAGTTCCGTCAGGGTCCGGCCGAGGGCGTAGCCGACGGCGAACAGGGCGGGCTGCGTCCAGCGGGTGTCGTGGACGGCTTCGTCGCCGGCGAGGAGCAGGTCGCGCACCGACTTTCCGGTGTGCGGCAGCAGCGCGGCGTCGGCCTCGTCGAGGAAGTGCCGGTACAGCGGCGCCTGTTCGTACAGTGCGGCGGTCATCCGCGGGTACTGCGAGCCCTGCCCGGTGAACAGGAACGCGGTGCGCGGCCGTTCGGCGGGCCGGCCGGAGAGCCGGGCCAGCAGATCCGGGTCGGCGGCCGATTCCCGCAGCCGGGCGACGAGTTCGCGGGTGTCGGTGGCCGCGGCCGCGAAGCGGTGGCGGTGACCGGCCTTCACCCGGTTGCTCGACCTGGCCAGCGGGCCGAGCGGCACCCGGCGGGCCGCCGCCGCGTCCGCCTGGGCCAGCAGGTTGCGGCGCAGCGCGTCGGCGTTCGGGGCGGTGAGGGTGAACACCGCGGCGCCGATGCCGCCCGGCGCGGCGCTGTTCGCCGGTTCGGGGCGCGCGGCGTGCGCGGGCGCGGACTCCAGCACGGCGTGGGCGTTGGTGCCGCCCATGCCGAAGCTGCTGAGCCCGGCGACGACGGGGCCGGCGGGCAGCCGCAGAGGTGCCTTGAGCAGCCGCAGGCCGTGGTCGCGCAGTTTCAGCCGTTTGCTCTCCTTGGCGGCGAAACGGCTGGCGGGGACGATCCGGTGGTGCAGGGACAGGGCGACCTTGATCAGTCCGGCGATGCCGGCGGCGCCCTCGGTGTGGCCGAGGTTGCCCTTGACCGAGCCGAGCGCCATGGGTTTCGCGGCGCGGCCGGCGTGGTGGTGGCCGAGCGCCTTGACCTCCATCATGTCGCCGAGGGCGGTGCCGGTGCCGTGCGCCTCGGTGAAGACCACGTCGGAGGGCTCGACGCCGGCCCTGCGGTAGGCGGCGCCGAGCACCTCCTGCTGGGCCCACCGGTTGGGCGCGGTCAGCCCGTTGCTGCGGCCGTCCTGGTTGACGGCGGTGCCGCGGATGACGGCGTACACGCGCTGGCCGTCGGCGACCGCGTCCCGCAGCCTGCGCAGCACCACCACGCCGACGCCTTCGCCGCGGCCGATGCCGTCCGCCTCGGCGCTGAAGGGCTTGCAGCGCCCGTCGGGGGCGGACAGTCCGGCCTGGGTGTAGAAGATCGACAGGGCCGGTGTGAGGGCCACGTTGACGCCGCCGACGAGCGCGTGGTCGCACTCCTCGGCCAGCAGCGCGTTCGCCGCGAGGTGGACGGCGACCAGTGAGGAGGAGCAGGCGGTGTCGACGGCGAGGCTGGGGCCCTTGAGGTCGAGGTGGTAGGAGATCCGGTTGGCGGTCATGCAGTAGCCGTTGCCTGAGCCGACCTGGGCGGTGACGTTGCCGTAGTCGGTGAGGTGCAGCTGCGCCCACTCGTTGCCCATGATGCCGACGAACACCCCGGTCCGGCTGCCGGCGAGGGTCCGCGGCGGGATGCCCGCGTCCTCGACCGCCCGCCACGCGGCCTGCAGCAGCAGCCGCTGCTGGGGGTCCATGGCCGCCGCCTCGCGCGGCGATACGGTGAAGAACTCGTTGTCGAAGGCGTCCGGGTCGGCGATGAAGCCGCCCTCGGTGGTGTTGGAGTGTCCTTCGTCCCCGGCCGCCGAGTAGAACTCCTTGGCGTCCCACCGCAGCCGGGGCACCTCCCCCACCCCGTCCGCGCCGCGCATCAGCAGGTCCCAGTAGGCGCCGGTGTCGGGCGCCCCCGGGAATCTGCAGTCGATGCCGACGATGGCTATGGGCTCCATCAGGCGCCGCCGTCCTTCGCGGCCTGGGCGGCGAGTTCCTCCACGAGGTGGCCGGCCAGCGCGTGGACGGTCGGGTAGTCCCAGGCGGCGGTGGGCTCCATCATGACGTCGAAGTCGTCCTCGATGTCCCCGCACAGGCTGAGGGCGGCGACGGAGTCGAGGCCGTACTCGGCGAGGGGCACGTCCGGGTCGATCTCGGCGGGGCTCCGCTTGAGGTAGAGCGCGATGCGCTCGGCCAGCCACGTGGTCAGGGACTCGGTGGTGTGTGCGGTGGTGGGAACGGACATGGTGCACTCCTCGCGAGGGTGAGCGGTTGTCGCGTGCTGTCGGGTGGTGGTCCGCCGGCCGTCGCGGACGGGCGTTGTCCGTCCCGGACGGGCGTCGTCCGGGGTGGAGGCGCGACGTCCGGGGCGGCCGGCCGGTGTCCGTCAGCCGGCGAGCGGGGTGTCGTACAGGTCGTAGCTGGTGCGGGCGTGGAATCTGCGCAGGACTTCCTCGTGCATGCGGTCGTCCACGGACGCCGGGAGGGCGGCGGGGCGCCGGCCGAGCCGGCGGGCGAGCCGGTGCAGTGCGGCGGCGAGCCAGGCCGGGTCGGCGAGGAACGCGTCGCCGCCGTCGTGGGACGCCTGCTGCTGGACGCCGATCACGGCGGCGGCCGCGAGCAGCACGGCGTAGCGGTCGGCCAGGGCGAAGGCGGCGGGGCCGGCGAGGGCCGTGCGGTCCTCGGGGGCGAGCGCGCGGCTCGCCTCCCGCACCTGCCCCAGTTCGTCCACCAGTTGCAGGGCGAGCGCCTGGACGGCCCGTTCCTCGGGCGATGCGCCGGGCAGCCGGTCCGGGGCGGCGACCAGGGTGGCGCTGAGCGCGTCCCGTCCGCTCGCCAGGGTGAGCCGGTCGTAGGGGAGGCCGGGCAGGTCCGTGCGCGGCTGGAACAGTTCCGCGGGGGCGGGTTCGTCGCTGAACCAGGACCGCCGGGCGAGCCGGGACAGCTGGGGGATGATCGTGGCCTGGCAGGCGGCGGAGCCGGCGTGGCCGAGGCTGAGCACCGGCAGGTCCCGCAGGTGCTTCTGGAAGATGCCGTGCTCGCCGTCGCGGATGTAGAAGCGGGCTCCGAGCACGACGGACAGCTCCTGCGTCGCCTCGGCGAGCACCTTCGGCACGAGGTACTTGGTGGCGGCGGCGAAGACGCTGGTCTGCTCGGGCAGCAGGTGCACCGCCCGGGTCGCGGCCAGGGAGAGGCTGTCGCAGGTCAGCAGGTCGGTGAAGGCCCCGGACAGGGTGCCCCTGGCGTGCGGGATGTCCATGACGGACTTGCGGTAGAGGCGCCGGCCCAGCGCGAAGCGCACGACGGTCCGCAGGGCCGTGTCGGTGGTGCCGACGGCCATGCCGGGCAGCGCGGAGCGGGTGATCTGGAAGGCGCGCAGGGCGGTCTCCACGCCCTTTCCCTCCTCGCCGACGAGGGCCGAGGCGGGCACCGGGGTGCCGTCGAAGCGGAGTCCGGACAGCAGGCAGCCGCGCACGCCGACGGCGTCGTAGCGGGGCAGCACCTGCCAGGAGTCCGGGTCCGGGCCGTCGCGTTCGACGAGGAGCACGGAGTGGCTGCGGCTGCCCGGCGCGGGACTGGTGCGGCTGAACAGGACCCAGGCATCGGCGCGTGAGGCGTTGTTGATGACCTGCTTGGCGCCGTGCAGCCGGTAGCCGCCGGCGGTGGGGCGGGCCTCGAACTCGTTGCGCAGGAAGTCGTTGCCGTGCGCGAGTTCGTGGTAGGCGACCGAGACCTTGCCGCCGCCGGTGAGGATCTTCGCGAGGCGGGCGCGCTGCGCGGCGTCCCCGGCGGTCCAGACGTTCACGGCGGCCATGAAGGAGGTCACGCCGTAGCCGAGGCCCAGGGCGACGTCGCGGCGGAACACCTGCCGCATGACCCGTACCAGGGTGTCGAGCCGTTCCAGGCGGCCGCCCTCGGCGCGCGGCACGAAGTCGGCGTTCAGGCCGAGTTCGTCGAGGGCGCGCTCGCCGGGCCCGGAGAGTTCACCGGCCTCGTCCGCCTCCAGCAGCCGGGCGTACGACAGTTCGTTGCGCTCGTCGGTGGGGTCGCCGAGGCGCCGGTCCAGTTCGGCGACGCGGGCGGCGGCCCGGGCCTCCTGACCGGTCGGTGCGGTCGGCGTCCGCAGGTCCTGGGGTTGTGTGCCGGTCAGCATGACGTCCTCTCCGTTCCGCCCGCGTCCCCACCGGTCGACGCGGGCTGCCGCTCGGGCAGGCGCTGCGGGAGCAGCGAGAACAGGCGGCCCGAGGAGCGGGCCGCTCGCAGGGCGCCGAGCAGTTCCTCGTACGTCTCCTCGCCGGCCGCCGCCGGTTCGCCGAGGCGGACCAGCAGCCGGTCGAGGGCGGTGTGCAGCCACAGGCCGTCGCGCCACAGCTCCCCGGTGGCGGGGTCGTCGGCGAGGTGGCCGGTGCTGTGCGTCCACAGGCCGAGGCAGGCCGCTCCGGCCCAGCACAGGGTGTAGCGGCGGGCGACCTCGAAGGCGGCGGGCGGGACCTCGGTGAGCACGCCCTGGTACTCCTCCGCCTCGGCGTGCACCGCGCGGGTGACGTCGAGCAGCCGCCGCGCGGCTTCGGCCACGGGCGCGAGCGCGGGGTTCGCCTCCGCGCGCCGGGTGATCTCCTCGACGTGGCCCGGGAGGGACGCCGTGACGCCGCTGCCGTGCCGGGCGACCAGCGACAGTTTCGCCGGGTCGAGGTCCGGCAGCGGTGCGGCGAGGTCGAAGGCGGTGCCGGCGCCCGCCGTGTCGCCGGTGCGGCGCCCGAACCCGCGCACCAGTGAACGGAACTGGTTCACCAGGGAATTGAGGTTGACCAGGGTGTTGCCGTCGAAGAGCCCGACGATGCGGTGGTCGCGTACGACCTTCTGGAACCGTCCGCCCGCGTGCACGCCCTTGAGGAAGGCGCGGGCGCCGAGCAGCCCGGTCAGGTCGGCGAGGACCTGGTCGGTGCCGGTGGGCAGCAGGTACTTGGTGACGGCCGAGGTGACGCCGAGTTCGGCGGTCTGGGTCTGCACGGCGCGGGCGGCGACCAGGGCGACCGCCTCGTGCAGCAGGACGTCGGCGGCGGCGCCGGCCAGCACGTGCCGGGCCTGCGGGAGGTCGATCAGCCGCCGGCCGTACAGCTCGCGGTCCTCGGCGAAGTCCAGGCCGAGCCGCAGCCCGTGGTCGGCGGCGCCGAGCGAGAGCGCCGCGCACATGGTGCGGGTGAGCTGGAGCGCCTTGAGCACGATCTCCAGGCCCGCGCCCTCGGCCCCGACCAGGGCGTCGCGCGCCACGCGGGCCCCGTCGAAGGCGATGCCGGAGATGTCGGCGCCGCGGATGCCGTGGGTGCGGATCTTCGGGAGGTGGCGGTAGGTGTCCGCGTCGAGTTCCCGCTTGTCCACGAGCAGGACGCTGAAGCCGCGCGGCCCGCCGTCCGGCCGGGTGCGGGTCAGCAGCGACAGCACGGAACCCCGGGTGGCGTTGTTGATCAGCCACTTCTCGCCGCTGACCAGCCAGTGCCCGTCGGTGTCCGCCGTCTTGCCGCCCGGGTCCGCCGTCCCCTCGCCGGTGTCCGTCGTCTTGTCGCCGGTGCGCACCTCACCGGCCAGCAGGTCGCTGCCGTGGTCGCGTTCGGTGAGTCCGAGGGAGACCGGGACCCCGGCCATGATGTCGGCGCCGAGCCGGGCGGCCTGCTCCGCGGAGCCCGCGACCCAGACGCAGACTCCGCCGAGGTAGGTCTTGCCGTGGCCGATGGCGCAGGTCAGGTCGCGGCGGGCGACGGCGCGGACGAGCTGGAGCACCTGCTCGTAGTCGCGCAGCCGGCCGCCGTGCTCGACCGGTACGTACTGCGCGGGCAGGCCCCACTCCTCGAAGCGGCGGCAGATGTCGGCGGGGAACTCCTCCCGCTCGTCGAGCTCGGCGCAGCGCGCGTAGGAGAAGACCTCGTCGGGGTCGTCGGGGTCGCCGAGGAAGCGGTCGAACTCCTCGGCGAGCCGGTAGGGCGGGTGTTCCATGTCAGACCACCGTTTCCAGGGACGGGGCGGCGTCGGCGGCGTCAGCGGCGGCGGGGGAAGCGATCAGGTCCCGGACGGCGGGCTCCAGGACCTCGTGCAGCGCGGTGATCCGGCCCTCCAGGAACAGCTTGCGCATCAGGGTCCGCTGGATCTTGCCGCTCGTGGTCTTGCGTACGGTGCCGGGCCGCACGAGCAGCACGTTGCCGGCGGGGACCGTGAACTCCCGGCTGATGAACCGCTGGACTTCGGAGGCGAGGGTGGGCAGGTCGGTGGAGACGGCGGCGGGGCGGACCTCCTGCACCGCCACCAGGTGCTCGCGGTCGGTGTCGACGGCGAAGACCGCGCCCGCGCCGGTGCCGAAGGCCGGGTCGAGGGACTGCACGGCGCGTTCGACGTCCTGCGGGTAGAGGTTGCGGCCCGCCAGGATGACCATCTCCTTGAGCCGGCCGGTGACGTAGAGCTCTCCGCCGTGCAGCACGCCCATGTCGCCGGTGCGCAGCCAGCCGCCGCCGTCGTGTCCGCTGGCGCCGTCGGAGATCGCCGCGTCGAAGACCTCCTTGTTGGTCTCCGGCCGTTTCCAGTAGCCCTCGGCGACGCTGTCGCCCTTGAGCCAGATCTCTCCGACGTGTCCCCCGGGCTTCTCGACGTGGGTCTCCGGGTCGACGACGCGGATCTCGAAGTCCCGTACCACTCCGCTGCTGACGAGGGAGCGGCTGGGCTCGTCGCCGCGCGCGCCTGCCAGTTCACCGCGTTCCAGGGCCGCGGCGTCGACGTCGAGCACCCGTGGTCCGGCGGTGCGCGGGATGCCGGAGACCAGCAGGGTCGTCTCGGCCATGCCGTAGCAGGGGAAGAACGCCTCGGGGCGGAATCCCGCGGGCGCGAAGCGCTCGGCGAACGCGCGGATCGTCTCGGCCCGCACCGGCTCGGCGCCGTTGTTGGCGGTCGTCCAGGTGGACAGGTCCAGCGTCTCCAGCTGGGCGTCGGTGACCCTGCGCACGCACAGGTCGTAGGCGAAGTTGGGGCCGCCGCCGGTGGTCACGCCGTAGTCGCCGATCATCTTCAGCCAGCGGTGGGGTCGCTTGAGGAAGGTGAAGGGGGCCATCAGGACGGCGGGAGCGCCGAGGTACAGCGGGTGCAGGATGTGCCCGATCAGGCCCATGTCGTGGTAGAAGGGCAGCCAGCCGCCGCACACGGTGTCCGGGCCGGTGCCGATCGACCGCTGGATCGCCGCCTCGTTGGCGAGCAGGTTGCGGTGCGAGACCGCGACGCCCTTGGGGTCGCTGGTCGAGCCCGAGGTGTACTGCAGGAAGGCCAGGCTCTCCGGGGTGAGGGAGGGCGCGTGCCAGGCGTCCGCGTCGCCGCCGGCCGGGTCGTCGGTGGCCAGGCAGGGCACGTCGGTGAAGCCCTCCGCGGCCAGCCAGGCCGAGATCTCCGGAGCATTGGCGGAGTCGGTGAGCACGGCGACCGCCTCGGCGTCGCGCAGGATGCCGGAGACCCGCGTGAACTTCTGCCCCTGTTCGGTGGGCAGCGGTGCGGGCACCGCCACGGCACCGGCGTACAGGCAGGCGGTGAACGCCTTGATGAAGTCCAGGCTGGACGGATAGAGCAGCAGGACCTGCCGGTCCGCCGCTCCGCGCGCCTGGAGCCAGGACGCGATCCGGCGCGCCTCCCGGTCGAGCCCGGCGAACGTGAGGTGCTGCGGCACCGAGCCGCGGGCGTCGTCGGGCAGGAAGACGAAGGCATCCGCGGCGCTGCGGGCTTCGGTCCGCTCCAGAACCAGTTCCGTGAAGGTTCGGAAGTTCGTCAACGTCTTTCTCCGACCTCTCCGAGATCCGCTGGCGTGGCGCCGGCACGGGTCGCTCTGACATCACGATCGTCGTCCGCGGCGCTAAGGAGACGCTTGTGCGCTCCGCTCCGCGGTGGGGGCGTGGTACGGCGTGGCAAGGCGTGGGGTTCCGGTCATCCGGCGTGGTGCGCGGCGCCGTGGAAGTCCGCGGCAAGGCTCACGTGGGCCGGGACGTGCGGGAGTTCGGTGAGCGCATGGCGGAACTCGAGCGTGCCGTCGGCCGATTCGGCGGTCCGCTCGAAGCCGAGCGACGGGTAGAGGTCGCGCACCTTGCGGTTCTTGGCGGTGGGCCGGTAGCTCGCGCGCACCTCGGCCGCCCCGGAGTCCCTGGCGTGCTCCAGCAGCGCGGCGAGCGTGGCCTGCTCGATGCCGCGGGCGAAGACCCGGCAGCTGAGCAGCATGTTGTCGATGCGCAGGGCCTCGTCCTCGCGGTGGGCGAAGAGGGCGCCGACGACGCCGTTGTCGCCGAAGCGGTCGCGGGAGCGTACGGCCAGCACCAGGTGGTCCGGCGAGTCGAGCCGTTCGCGGACGTCGGGCGCCTGGAGCCGACGGGTGGTGAGGTTGAACTGGTTGGTGCGCAGCGTGATCTGCGCGATCCGGGCCACTTCGTGGTCGCGTACCGGGGCGACCTCCACGGTCACGCCGAGGGCGCGCAGGTACTCCTCCATCGTGCCGGTGGCCTGCTGGAGGTCCTGCCGCTCCGCCTCCTGGCGGTACTGCACGGCACGGCCCCGGTCCGCGGCGGTCAGTTCCCGTACGTCGAACCAGCCGTCGGCGAGCAGCCGGTCGACGTGCAGCGCCGGCTCCTCGTCGAGCGCGATCAGGGCGGTCTCGGGAAGGGAGGAGGCGACGAGGCCGCGTTCGAAGGGGGAGTCGTCGGCGAAGACGAAGCTGTCGGTGGAGAGGTTGAGCCGGTCGGCGATGGTGCGGATGGCGCCGTCCTTGGGCTCCCAGTCGGCGTGGATCCGCACGAAGTCGTCCTCGCGCAGGGTCATGTCGGGGTGGGTGCGCAGCACGTCCAGCACCGGCTCGCGGTCGTTCTTGCTGCACACCGCGAGCAGCACGCCCTGGCTGCCGATCTGCTTGACGACCCGCTGGAACCGGCCGAACGCCTCACCGCGGTAGGTGGTGGCGGCGGCGATGCCGTCGGGTCCGTCGTCGCCGAGGATGCCGTCCCAGAGGGTGTTGTCGAGGTCCACGACGAGGACCTTCCTGGTCCGGCCGCGCAGCGTGCGCAGCAGGTGGCCCGCCTGGCGCGCGTACCGGGCGAGCAGTTCCTCGCCCAGGTGCACCTTGGCGTAGGCGGCCAGCCGCGGGTCGCGGACCGGTCCGCCCTCGGCGATCAGCGGCTCCAGGTCGACGACGTGCAGCCGCGGGTGCGCGGCGGCCAGCCGCAGCACACCGATGTTGAACTCCCGCCACAGGATGGACAGTTCGGTGCGGGAGCGGTGGTCGAGAAGCTGCCGCGGGTGCTCGGCCGGCAGCGGCAGCGTGTTGAGTACGAGCGTGCCGGTGCCGTGTTCGTCGTAGCGGGCGGCGAGCGCGTCGAGGAGTTCGAGCTTGCCGGCGACGGCCTTGGCGACGTCCTCCGGGCCCCAGGGCAGCGGCAGTTCGTCGAAGACGACCTGGGCGTCGAGCAGGCACAGGGCGAGTTCGGTGCCGGGGGCGTACAGATGGCTGCCGGGGTCCTGGAGGTCGCGCAGCCACGCGTCGTGGTCGCCGACGCTCACCCGCGACGGGATGCCGTGACGGGCGAGTTCCGCGGTGAGCGGTGCGGTCAGCGCGTCGAGCGTGCCGTGCCCGGTGACGGCGACGCCGGCGGGTTCGACGCCGGGGTGCCGCTCGGCGACGTCCTCCGGGGCGACCCTGGCGAGCAGCCGGCCGGCGCGGGACAGCTGGGCGGGCCAGTCGTCCTGCCGCGCGAGTTCGGCGAGCAGTCCGGGCACCGCCGGGTATTCGGCGGCGAGCCTCTTCTCGCCGTACAGCGCGCGCAGCCGGTCGAGGGGGCCCGCGGGGCCGGTGGGCTCCGGGCCGGGCGGCGTCGTCACTGCTGTGCTCACGGTCTGTTCGCCTCTCTGCCGGGGCGGGCGGGCGTTTCGGAGCTTGTGCCCCGGCCCTAAAGACGGGCTTGCGCCGGGCCGGCCGCCCGGTCCGCGCGGGACACCCGCGTACGCGGCTCCGCGGCGTCCGCACGGGCTGCACCGGCGTCCGCACGAGCGGTCCCGGCTCCCGCAAGAGCTTCTTTAGGCGGGGTGCGGACCATGCGGAGGATGACTCCTTCTGAAAGGCAGCGTTGATGTCGACAAGTGAGCTGACCGCAGAGGTGTGTGTGGTCGGAGGAGGCCCGGCGGGACTCACGCTGGCCGTGGAACTCGCCAAGCGTTCGGTCTCCGTCGTGGTCGTGGAACAGAGCGGTCACTTCGACCGGTCGTTCCGCGGCGAGTCGGTGTCCCCCGACTCGGTGTGGCTGCTCGACAAGCTGGGCGTCCTCGGCCGCCTGAACGGCGCCTACCAGCAGATGCACAGAATGGAGATCGTCGACTCGGGCAGCACCGTGCTGCGCGCCGACTTCCGCCGCTTCCCGTACCCGCACCCCTACCCGGTGGAGATGCCGCAGCCGGCGCTGCTGTCGGCGCTGGCCGCCCTCGGGCAGGAGGAGCACCCGGACCACTTCGTCCTGGTGCGGCGGGCCACGGCGACCCGGCTGCTGCGCGCGGCCGACGGCAGCGGGCCGGTCACGGGGGTGACGGCACGCACCCCGGAGGGCGAGATCACGGTGCGGGCCGCGCTCACCGTGGCGGCGGACGGCCGGTTCAGCAAGGTGCGCGAGATGGCCGGGCTGCCGTACACGAAGCTGCCGCTGGACCGTGACGTGGTGTGGCTGAAGCTGCCGTTCCCGCCCGAGTGGGACGACCGCACGTACCGCATCCGCATCCGCGGCGACCAGCACGGGCTGTTCATCCCGACCCACCCGAACAGTGTCCGCGTCGGCTTCAACATCCCCAAGGGCGGTCTGAAGGAGCTGCGCGCCCAGGGACTGACCGCGCTGTACGAGCGTCTCGACCTGCTCGCGCCCGAGCTGTCCGGGTCGGTGCGCAGCGAGGTCCGCTCGTGGTCCGACACGTCGATGCTGGACATCTTCACCGCGCTGGTGCCGCGCTGGTCCATGCCGGGTCTGGTGCTGATCGGCGACGCGGCGCACACGCTCACGCCGATCCTCGGGCAGGGCGTCAACCACGCGATCATCGACGCGGTGACGCTGGCCCCGCTGGTGCGTGAGGCGTTCGACGCGGGCGGGGACGTGACGGCGCTGCTGCGGGCGTGCGAGGAGTTCCAGCGGGCGCGCGAGGAGGCGGTCGGCAAGTCGCGCGGTCTGCAGCTGCGGCAGGAGCGGCTGTTCGCCCTGCACGGCGCCGGCGGTGTCTTCCGGCGCTCGCTGTACCGCGTGGTCGACCAGAGCCAGAAGCTGAAGGAGCGGGTGCTGTCAGGCGCGTACTTCCAGCTCCAGAAGCCGGGTCCGCACGTCGTGGAGGCGCAGGCCACCGACACCCGCGTGTGACCGACCGCCCCGGTCCCGATCGCGGACCGGGACCGGGAACGAACCCGGGGACCGGAGACCGGGACGGAGACCGGGACGGGAACGGGACGGGGACGGGGACGGGGACCGGCGGGCGTCGGCCGGCGTCGGCGGACCGGATCGCGGGAAGGCCCTGGCCCGTACGCAGGACGCGTACGGGCCAGGGCCTTCCCGTTGCCTACGGACGCGTCACCAGGTGACGGGCAGACGGGTCAGGCCGTGCACCATCATGCCGGTCGTCAGCTCCAGGGACTCGACGTCCTCCGCGAGCCGCAGGGTCGGGAAGCGGTCGAGCAGCGAGGTGAGGACGATCTGCAGTTCCGCCCGGGCCAGTGCGGCGCCCAGGCAGAAGTGCGGGCCGTGGCCGAACGCGACGTGGTGGACGGCCTCGGGCCGCGCGGGGTCGAACTCGTTCGCCTGCGCGCCGGGGAAGCGCGCGGGGTCCTGGTTGGCGGAGCAGACCGCCGCCAGGACGGCGCTGCCCTTGGGAATGACGGTGCCGCCGACCTCGACGTCCTCCAGGGTGATCCGCAGCGGGCCGCCGTCGCCGATCGGGTTGACGCGCAGCAGTTCCTCGATGGCGTGGTCCATCATCTCGGGGTGTTCGCGCAGCGCGGCCATGTGCTCCGGGTGGCGCAGCAGCGTCAGGACCATCTTGCCGATCATGCTGACGGTGGTCTCGTGACCGGCGACGAGGATGGTCGCCGCCATCACGATCAGCTCGTACTCGTTGAGGCTGCCCTCCTCGTCGTGGGCGGCGACGAGCGCCCCCATCAGGTCGTCCGTCGGCTCCTCCCGCTTGCGCGCGACCAGGGCGGCCAGGTACTCGATCATCTGCTGGCGCTGCGCGGCGGTCTCCTCCGCGGTGTGCGCGGTCAGCGAGACGAACGCGTCCGACCACTCACGGAACCGGTCGCGGTCCTCGAAGGGGACGCCGAGCAGTTCACAGATGACCATCACCGGCAGCGGGAAGGCCAGCGCCGTGTTGAGGTCGACCGGCCCCTGGAGCTTCTCCATCTCGTCCAGCAGACCGTCGGTCAGCTCCTGGATGCGCGGCCGCATGTTCTGCACCCGGCGGGCGGTGAACTCGCGGGAGACGAGCCGGCGCAGCCGGGTGTGCTCGGGCGCGTCCGTGGTGAAGAGGCTGCCCGGCACCGGGGGCGTGCCGGTGAGCTGCGGCGCGTCGGGAGAGATGGTGGCGGCCCGGCTGAACCTGGCGTCCGCGAGGACGGTGCGCACGTCGTCGTAGCGGGTCACCACGTAGCCCTCGTCGCCGCTGGGCAGCCGGACGTGGGCCACCGGGCACTTGTCCCTCAACTCCTCGTACACCGGCGGCACTTCGACGGCCGAAGGACGGTGGAACGGGTAGCTGAGTATC
This sequence comes from Streptomyces sp. H51, assembly GCF_035656535.1. NCBI lineage: Bacteria > Bacillati > Actinomycetota > Actinomycetes > Kitasatosporales > Streptomycetaceae > Streptomyces > Streptomyces sp. H51. Next base: position 269,821 of record NZ_JAYMHD010000038.1, on the reverse strand, counting down.
GGCTGGTCCGTCTCCGGTCCGCCCTGCGTCGTGTCCGTCGTCTCCGTCGTGTCCATGCGTTTCCTCCGGCAACAGTGCTCAGCGGTTACTGGGGTGCGGTGGTCCGGCCCCGGGACGGCGGCGGCAGGCGCCGCGCCCCGGGGACCGGACGAGCCTCGCAGCAGGGGCTTGCGCGGGGCCAAAGCGCACCGAGGACGCCCGGGAACCGTGTCCTTCCCCGGGTCGCCCGACGCCGTTGCCGGGATCGCCCCGGGTCAGCGCTGCCAGCCGTCGGCCGTGCGCAGTCCGAAGCCGAAGGCCCGGTCGGAGGCGATGTGCTGGAGCCAGGCCAGACCGAAGTTGAACAGGGGAACGGCGACGGCCGGCGAGTCGGGGATCAGGCAGCCGAGCATGACGGCGACGGCGACGACGGGCCGGTGCAGGAGGTTGTAGAGGGGAACGGCCCTGGGCGACAGCCGGCCGTGCTGGTGCGGGCCGGAGAGACCGGCGAGGAACGACAGGTCGGGCACGACGATGCCGGCGACGACCGCGGCGATCGCCCATCCGCCGTACTTCACCGCCTCGAACACCGCCCAGATCAGCAGGAGGACGGCCAGCACGCCCCAGGCGATGCGGACCTGCCGTGAGGCCGAACTCCTGATGGCGCCCTCGGTGGTGTCGTGGGTCACGCGGCTGTTCCTTTCGGGATGGTTCCGCGGGCACCGCGGGGCGCCGCCGTACGGGCGTGGTGATACCCGCACGGCGGGAACCCGGCATGACCCGCGCAGGGCCGGAACGTGACATTCTCACGGCCGGCCGCGGCGGCGCCGGTTCACACCGCGATCCGCTCCTGCGTGGTGGCGTACCGGCGGGTGAGGAAGGCGAGTTCGCGCAGGAACATGTTCTCGTGCGACCTGACGAAGAAGTGCCCGCCGGGCATGGTCCGCACGGCGAAGCCGGCGCCCGCGTGCCGCCGCCAGGAGAGCACCTCGTCGACGCCGACGAGCCGGTCGCCCCGTCCGGCGAACAGGTGCAGCGGTACCCGCAGCGGCTCGGTGTGCGCGGCGGTGCCGCCGAGGCACAGCCGCAGGTCGTCGCGGGCCACCGGGAGCAGCACGGAGAGGAATTCGGGATGGTCGAGCAGCGTCTGCGGGATGCCGCCGAGAGCCGCCAGACAGGCGACGAGCTCCTCGTCCCCGGCGTCCGGGTCGGCGATCTCCGGGGCCGGCAGGTGCGGGGCGCGGTAGGCGCTCAGCACGAGGGCCCGGGGCAGCGGCGCGCCGCGCTGCTGCCGGCGCCGGGCCAGCGTGAACGCGATGAGCGCGCCCATGCTGTGCCCGTAGAAGAGGTGGGGTTCGGACAGCTCCTCGTCGAGCTGCGCGTCCAGGTCGTCGACGAGAGCGTCCAGATCGGTGAACCGGGGTTCGCCGAACCGTTCCTCCCGGCCGGGCAGTTGCACGGGCATGACCCGCACTCGGGCGTCCAGGTCGTCGAGGCCGCGCTGCCATCGCCGGTACGCCGACGCTCCGCCGCCCGCGTAGGGGAAGCAGAACAACCGTGTCGCAGGGGCCGGTTCGTGGTCCGGGCGCTTCCGGGACAGGTATCGCGTCATGGGTGGTCCGTCTCGGTTCCGTCCAGGGGTGGGTGGGGGGATGGCGCGGTGCGGGGGGTGGGATGCGGATCCCGGTGGGCCGGGCCCGGCGGGCGCGGGTCCCACTCTGCCGCGGTCCGCTAAAAGGCCGCCAAACTCGGTACGACGAGGTCGAGTTGGGGGTCGGCCGCGAGGATCGCCCGGTGCAGCTGCTGGACCCGGAGGGAGGGCTCGATGCCCAGCTCCTCGACGGTCGACGCGCGTAGCTTTCGAAAAATCTCGAGCGCCTGCCACGAGCGGCCGCTCCGGTAGAGCGCGAGCATCAGCAGTCCGTGCAGGCTCTCCTCCAGCGGGAACCGCTCGGTGAGCGTGAGGAGTTCACCGATCACCTCGGCATGTCTGCCGAGCCGCAGATCGGCGGTGATCCGTCCCTCCAGCGCGGAGCGCCGGGTCTCCTCCAGCCGGAGCGACTCCAGGCGCAGCGCCGGTCCGATGCGTACGTCGGCGAGGACCGGTCCCCGCCACAGGGCGAGCGCCTCGCCCAGCAGTTGCGACGCGGACTCGTCGTCGCCGCCGGCCAGGGACCGCAGCCCGCGGGCGGTGAGCCGCTGGAAGACCTCGGCGTCGATGGCGTACGTGGGCATGTTCAGCACGTACCCGGCGTAGCTGCGGCTCAGGACGTCCTTCGGCGCACGCTCGTGCTCCGGCCCCAGAGCCAGGGCGATGGCCCGGCGCAACTGCTTGACGTAGGTCTGCACGACTCCCGCGGGCCCGCTGGGGGGACTCGCGTCCCACAGCTCCTCCGTCAGGGTCGTCACCTTCACGTCCACGCCCGCGTTGACAGCCAACAGCGCGAGCATCTGGCGAGGTTTGGCCGCGCTCGGCACCACGGAGGTGCCGCAGATGTCCACCACGAGCGGGCCGAGAACTCCGATCTCCATACCACTGCTCCTTCCGCCTGCCGGAACAGTGACACGTCACCGCGTGCAAAGACACTTAGCCGATCATGTCCTCGGCTAGGAATTTGGCTGAGTCGGGGCATGAAATATTCACGCCGCCCCCGCTTTAAGCGACGCTTCAGGCCGGGCGGTGAGCATGGCACCGACGGGGTCGCCGGGTGACGGCCCCGGACCAGGTCGGGAGGGGAGGGCCGGTATGAGGCTGAGGTTCTGGCTCGGCAGGGCCGGCGCGGTCGTGATGAGGCACCTGCTCTTCCAGCTCAACGGTCTCGGCGTCTTCTTCACCGGTCCCCTGCCCGGCGTCCACTACGCCGACCTGGGCACCGACTCCGACCGTGCCCTCCGGAAGGCCCCGCCGGAACCCCCGCCGGGAACCGCGCCGGGACCTCCGCCGGGACCTCCTCCCGGCCATCCGGAGCGGCACTGCGCGACCCCGCCGAGCCCTCAGGAGCGGGAGCTGTGGGCGTCGCTCGGCATCGACACGGAGCGAACCGGCAACTGACGCGCTGTCGCGGTGCCGGGGTGGCCGACGGTCGCCTGCCGGAGTCGGCGGGGCCCGGCGCCCGCCGCGACGTGGGGTTGCCGGGCCGTCGGGTCGTCGGCCGTTTCAGCCGTTCAGCCGTTCAGCCGTTCCATGGTTCTTGAGTGTCACCTCCTGCTGCCGGGCCGCGCGGAATTCGGGCATGGGCAGGCCGCTCTCGGAGCGGAGTTCCATCAGGGTGGCCGCGACCCGGGCCGTGCCGGGGACGAGGGTGTTCGGCGTGCCGGGCGCGCCCGTGTTCACCCAGCGGTGTTTCGCGCCGTCGCACACCGCGCGGGTGCCGCCGATGCCGTGGCGGATGCCGGGGGAGTCCTGGCTGAGCGACGAGCTGACGTAGACCGGGCCCGTGCCGCCGAGACAGCGGTAGGTGCCGGAGAGGGTGACGGTGCCGTCCGCCGCGAGGCGGCCCGTCCGGTCCACGGTCACCGTCTCGTGCGGGTCCGCGGCGGCGGGGGTGGCGGGGACGGCGGCCAGCAGGAGCAGGACGGCCGCGCCGGGGACTGGGCGCAAGGGCATGGGAGACCTCCTGGGGATGGGGGCTTCCACTGCTACCGGGCGCGGGCGTGCGCGACCGTCATCCTCACCCCTTCGGTGGCGAGTCCGCACCGGCGGTGGTGGAACCGTCCGGGAACCGTTCCGGGTGCCGTCCGGGGAACCGTTCCGGGTGCCGTCCGGGTGCTTTTTCCGGGTGCCGTCCGGGTTTCGCTGTCCGTGTGCTGTCCGCAGGATGTCAGCGTGTTGTCACGCTTCGCGGCAGGGTGTTCCGGCCCGCGCGCGGCGGGAGCATCGTCTTTCCAGGGGATCCGGTCCGGTGATTCCCGCAGACGCGGAGGTGCGCCATGTGTTCCAGCCGGTCTTCGTGCCCTTCCTCCGGCAGCGCCGCCCGGCACGTCGTCGCCGCCCACCCGGAGCAGGGGTGGAGTCTGCTCTGCGACGGCGCCGTCGTGTTCGACGACACCGGTGAGCTGACGCCCGACGGCCGGGCCGTCGCGCCGCACCGGCCGCCGGTCGAGCAGCCGGCCGTGGCCGCCTGAGCGGAGCCGGTCCGGCCCGCGGTCCGGCCACGGAGTCGGTCCGGTCACAGCCCACGGTCGGGTGCCGGCGCCGGTGCCGGTGCCGGTGCCGCGTCAGGGCAGTACCGCGAACCCGTCCAGCTCCACCATCGCCCTGTCGTCCCACAGGCGCACGACCTCCACGACCGCCATCGCCGGGTAGTCCCGCCCCGCCAGGTCCCGCCAGATCCTGCCGAGTCGCGGGGCGTGGGCGCGGTAGGCGGCGACGTCCGTGGCGTAGACGGTGACGCGGGCGAGGTCCGCGGGGGTGCCTCCGGCGGACGCGAGGGCGGCGAGCAGGTTGGCGAGGGCCTTCTCGAACTGCTCCGCCAGGGTGTCGCCGACGACCTCGCCGCCGGTGTCGAGGGCGGTCTGACCGGCCAGGAACACCACGCGGGAGCCGGTCGCCACGACGGCGTGCGAGAAGCCGGTGGGCGGCGACAGCTCCGGCGGATTGACGCGCTCGACGGTCACGAGGCGCCTCCCGCGTCGTACGGCTCCGTATCGGTCCCCACGTCCGCCCCCACGTCCCTCTCCGCCTCCACCCCCATGTCCGCCCCCGCCTCCGCTCCCGCGTCCGCCCCCGCGTACAACTCCTTGGAGATGATCGCGCGTTGGACTTCGCTGGCGCCCTCGTAGATGCGCGGGGCGCGCACCTCGCGGTACAGGTGCTCCAGCAGGTGGCCGCGTTGCAGGGCCCGCGCGCCGTGCAGCTGGACGGCCGCGTCGACGACGTACTGCGCGGTCTCGGTGGCGAGCAGTTTCGCCATCGCGGCGCGCCGGGGCACGTCGGGGGCGCCCTCGTCGTACGCCGTCGCCGCCGCGTAGACCATGAGGCGGGCCGCCTCCGTGCGCAGGGACATCTCGGCGACCTGGTGGGCGACGGTCTGCAGGTCCTTCAGCTTGCCGCCGAAGGCGTCCCGGCGGCAGGTGTGGACGACGGTCGCGTCGAGGGCCGCCTGCGCCATGCCGACGGCGAACGCGCCGACGCTGGGGCGGAACAGGTTGAGGGTGGTCATGGCGACGCGGAAGCCGCGGTCGACGTCGCCGAGCACGTCGTCGGCCGTGACCGGCACGCCGTCGAAGCGCAGGGCGCCGACGGGGTGCGGCGAGAGCAGGTCGAGGGGCTCGCCGGTGAGTCCGGGGCGGTCGGCCGGGACCAGGAAGGCGGTGACGCCGCGGGCGCCGGCGCCCGGGGTGGTGCGCGCGAAGACGGTGTACAGATCGGCCTCGGGGGCGTTGGAGATCCAGCGTTTGTCACCGGTGAGCCGCCAGCGCCCGGCGCCGTCGGGGGCGGCCGACAGGGCGAGCGCCGCCGCGTCCGAACCGGCTTGCGGCTCGCTGAGGGCGAAGGCGGCCACCGTGGTCCCCTCGACGACACCGGGGAGCCGGCCCTCGCGCTGGGCCGGGGTGCCGTACGCGTGCACGGGGTGGGCGCCCAGGCCCTGGAGGGCGAGCGCGGTCTCCGCCTCGGTGCAGGCGCGGGCCAGGGACTCGCGCATCAGGCAGAGGTCGAGGGCGCCCGAGGTGAACAGGCGCTCCAGCAGCCCGAGCCGGCCCAGCTCGGCGACCAGCGGGCGGTTGACGTGGCCCGGCTCCCCCTTCTCGGCGATCGGGCGCAGCCGCTCGGCGGCCAGCGAGCGCAGTTCGGCGCACCAGGCGGTCTGTGCGGGGTCGAGCGAGAATGCGGGCATCGCCGGTCCTCTCCGCCGCGGGCCCGCGGCCGCTCCTGCGCGACCGGGCGGCCACTCCCCCGACGGTATCGCGGACCATTGACTGCCGTCACCAAGACGATACGCTCATTGCGCGAGCCCGTCCTGACGCCCACCCGGCAAGGGGGCACCGGCATGCACGACTCGGCCCATGTCGACACCTTCGCGCGCGACCACCTCCCGCCACCCGAGGAGTGGCCGGAACTCCGCTTCGACCTGCCGGAGTTGCGCTACCCCGCCCGGCTGAACTGCGCCGCCGAGCTGCTGGCCGGGACCGACCCCGGCCGCGCGGCGTTCCACACGCCCGACGGCCCCTCCTGGTCGTACGGCGACCTGCGCGCCCGCGTCGACCGCCTGGCGCACGTCCTCACCCGCGACCTCGGGGTGGTGCCCGGCAACCGGGTCCTGCTGCGCGGCCCGACCACGCCGTGGCTGGCGGCGTGCTGGCTGGCGGTGCTGAAGGCGGGCGGGGTGGCGGTCACGGTACTGGCGCAGCAGCGGCCGCACGAGCTGGCGGTGATCTGCGAGATGGCGCTGGTCCGGCACGCCCTGTGCGACATCCGGTCCGTCGACGACCTGGCCAAGGCGGAGATCCCCGGCCTGCGCATCACCACCTACGGCGGCGACGCCCCCGACGACCTCCTCAACCGACCGGCGCCGTCGGCCCCGTTCCCGGCCGTCGGCACCGCGGCCGACGACGTCGCGCTGATCGCGTTCACGTCGGGGACCACCGGCCGTCCGAAGGGGTGCGTGCACTTCCACCGGGACGTGCTCGCCGTGGCCGACACCTTCTCCCGGCACGTGCTGCGGCCGCGCGAGGACGACGTGTTCGCCGGCAGTCCCCCGCTCGGCTTCACCTTCGGCCTCGGCGGGCTGGTGATCTTCCCGCTGCGGGCCGGGGCCGCCGCGCTGCTGCTGGAACAGGCCGGTCCCCGCCAGCTGCTGCCCGCGATCGCCGAGCACCGGGTGTCCGTGCTGTTCACCGCGCCGACCGCCTACCGCGCCATGCTCGACGGCCTCGGCTCCCACGACGTCTCGTCGCTGCGCCGCTGTGTCTCCGCCGGCGAGAACCTGCCCGCCGCCACCTGGCACGCCTGGCACGAGCGCACCGGCCTGCGCATCATCAACGGCATCGGCGCCACCGAACTGCTGCACATCTTCGTCTCCGCGGCCGACGAGCGGATCAGACCCGGCACGACCGGGGTGCCGGTGCCGGGGTGGCAGGCGCGCGTGCAGGACGCGGACGGGCGGCCGGTGCCCGACGGGGAGCCGGGGCTGCTCGCCGTGCGGGGCCCGGTCGGCTGCCGCTATCTCGCCGACCCGCGCCAGCGGGAGTACGTCCGGGACGGCTGGAACATCACCGGCGACACCTATGTCCGGGAGGCCGACGGCTGGTTCCGGTACGTCGCCCGCGCCGACGACATGATCATCTCGGCCGGGTACAACATCGCCGGGCCGGAGGTCGAGGACGCGCTGCTGCGCCACCCGGGCGTGCTGGAGGCGGCGGTGGTGGGGCGGCCGGACGAGGCGCGCGGCCAGGTCGTCGTGGCCTACACGGTCCTCAAGGAGGGCGCCGCGCGGGACCCCGAGGCGCTGCGCGACTTCGTCAAGTCGGAACTGGCGCCGTACAAGTGCCCGCGCGAGATCGTCTTCGTGGACGCGCTGCCGCGCACCGCGACCGGCAAACTCCAGAGGTTCCGGCTGCGCACCCGGCCCGACCGGCAGTGATGCCGGCCGACGACCTAAGATGATCAACGTGTCCGACCAGCATGCACCACGGTCTCTCATCGTCACGCTCTACGGCGCCTACGGCCGCTTCGTACCGGGCCCGGTCCCCGTCGCCGAGCTGATCCGGCTGCTGGCCGCGGTCGGCGTGGACGCGCCCTCGGTGCGCTCGTCGGTCTCCCGCCTCAAACGGCGCGGGCTGCTGCTGCCGGCCCGCACGGCGCGCGGCGCGGCCGGCTACGAACTGTCGCCCGAGGCACGCCAGTTGCTGGAGGACGGCGACCGGCGCATCTACGCCGCCTCCCCGCCCGAGGACGAGGGCTGGGTGCTCGCGGTGTTCTCCGTGCCGGAGTCGGAGCGGCAGCGGCGCCACGTGCTGCGTTCGCGGCTGGCCGGTCTGGGCTTCGGCACGGCGGCGCCCGGGGTGTGGATCGCCCCGGCACGGCTGTACGAGGAGACCCGGCACACCCTGCGGCGGCTGCGCCTGGAGCCGTACGTCGACCTGTTCCGGGGCGAGCACCTCGGCTTCGCCGCGACCGCCGAGGCGGTGGCCCGCTGGTGGGACCTGGCCGCGATCGCCAAGGAGCACGAGGCGTTCCTCGACCGTCACGCGCGGGTGCTCCAGGCGTGGGAGCGGCGTACGGACACCCCGCCGGAGGCGGCCTACCACGACTACCTGCTGGCCCTGGACTCCTGGCGTCACCTGCCCTACACCGACCCCGGCCTGCCCGCCCGGCTGCTGCCCGGGGACTGGCCGGGCGCCCGCTCGGCCGCGGTGTTCCGCGGACTGCACGAGCGGCTCAGGGACGCGGGGGCCGAGTTCGCGGGGCTGTGACCGCGACCGGGTCCGCGGCGCCACGACCGGGACGGTGCGTGGCACGCTCGGCGCACCCGGGCCGGTACCGGGGCCCGGGTGCTGCTGGAGTTCCCGGAGACCGCGGCAAGGCGGTCGTCGAGGACCTGGCCGGCGCCCTCCTGACCGGCCCGGCGCAGGGGCGACGCCCACCGCGGGCATGGCCGGCCTCAGCCGCCCAGCGTGAGGCGGGGTTTGGGGGCGTCCGTCCGCCCGGTCTGCGGGCGGCGGCTGCCCGCCCGGTAGGGCGCGGGCCAGGCGGCGCCCGGGCCGTCGTAGCCCTGTTCGGCCGCCGCGTGCAGCGTCCAGTGCGGGTCGTACAGGTGCGGGCGGGCCAGCGCGCACAGGTCGGCGCGGCCCGCCAGGATCAGCGAGTTGACGTCGTCCCAGGAGGAGATCGCGCCGACCGCGATCACCGGCACGCCGGTGGCGTGCCGGATCCGGTCCGCGTACGGCGTCTGGTACGACCGCCCGAACTCGGGCCGTTCGTCGGCGACCACCTGCCCGGTCGACACGTCGATCGCGTCGGCGCCGTGCGCGGCGAAGGCGCGGGCGATGTCGACCGCGTCCGCGGCCGTGGTACCGCCCTCGGCCCAGTCGGTGGCGGAGATCCGCACGGTCATGGGCTTCTCCTGCGGCCACACCTCGCGTACGGCGTCGAAGACCTCCAGCGGGAAGCGCAGCCGCCCCTCCGGCGAGCCGCCGTAGGCGTCGGTGCGGCGGTTGGTCAGCGGGGAGAGGAACCCGGAGAGCAGATAGCCGTGCGCGCAGTGCAGTTCGAGCAGGTCGAAGCCGGCCCGGGCGGCGCGCCCGGCGGCCGCCGCGAACTGCTCGCGGATGTCGGTGAGCTGGGCACGGGTCAGCTCGCGCGGGGTCTGGCCGAAGGGCTTGTACGGCAGCGGGGAGGCGGCCACCAGCGGCCAGTTGCCCTCCGGGAGCGGCTCGTCCATGCCCTCCCACATCAGCTTGGTCGAGCCCTTGCGGCCGGAGTGGCCGAGCTGCACGCCGATCGCGGTGCCCGGCGCCTGCCGGTGCACGAAGTCGGTGATCCGCCGCCAGGCCTCGCCCTGCCTGCCGGTGTAGAGGCCGGTGCAGCCGGGGGTGATGCGGCCCTCGGGGCTCACGCACACCATCTCCGTCATCACCAGTCCGGCCCCGCCGAGCGCGCGGGCGCCCAGGTGGACGAGGTGGAAGTCGCCGGGGACGCCGTCCGTGGCCGAGTACATGTCCATGGGTGAGACGACGACCCGGTTGCGCAGGGTCAGACCGCGCAGCCGGAACGGGGTGAACATGGGGGGTGTGCCGGGCGGGCAGCCGAACTCGCGCTCGACGGCCCCGGTGAACCGGGCGTCGCGCAGCCGCAGGTTGTCGTGGGTGACGCGGCGGCTGCGGGTGAGCAGGTTGAAGGCGAACCGGAGGGGCGGCTGGTCCAGGTACAGGCCGAGGTTCTCGAACCACTCCAGGCTGGCGCGGGCGGCGCGCTGGGTGGACGCCACGACGGGCCGGCGCTCCTCCTCGTAGGCCGCCAGCGCCTGTTGCGTGGAGGGCTGCTCCTCCAGGCAGGCGGCCAGGGCGAGGGCGTCCTCGACGGCCAGCTTGGTGCCGGAGCCGATGGAGAAGTGGGCGGTGTGGGCGGCGTCGCCGAGCAGCACGACGTTGCCGTGCGACCAGCGCTCGTTGACGACCGTGCGGAAGGTGGTCCACGCCGACTTGTTGGAGCGCAGCGGGCGGCCGCCGAGGGCGTCGGCGAAGATCTTGGCGCAGCGTTCCGGCGACGCCTGCGGGTCGAGGTCCGCGAACCCGGCCGCGCGCCACACTTCCTCGCGCATCTCGACGATCACCGTGGAGGCGTCGGGCGCGTAGGGGTAGCCGTGCAGTTGCACGACGCCGTGCTCGGTCTCGGCGATCTCGAAGCGGAAGGCGTCGAAGGCGAAGTCCGCGGCGAGCCATATGTAGCGGCAGCGGTGCGAGTCCACATGGGGCCGGAACACATTGGCGTAGGCCTCGCGGGTGGCGCTGTGCACACCGTCGGCGGCGATGACGAGGTCGTGACCGGCGGCGAGCCGGTCCGGGTGCGGCGCCTCGGAGCGGAAGCGCAGCTCGACGCCGAGGTCGCGGCAGCGGGTGTGCAGGACGTCCAGGAGCCGTCTCCTGCCGAGTGCGGCGAAGCCGTGCCCGGAGGAGGTGTGCCGGACGCCGCGGTGCACGATGTCGATGTCGTCCCAGCGCACGAACTGTCTGCGGAGGGCCTCGTAGACCGCCGGGTCGGCGTGCTCGATGCCGCCGAGGGTCTCGTCGGAGAGGACGACGCCGAAGCCGAAGGTGTCGTCGGGAGCGTTGCGCTCCCAGACGGTGACCTCGCGGGCCGGGTCGAGGCGCTTGAGCAGCGCCGCCGCGTACAGGCCGCCGGGGCCGCCGCCGACGACCGCGATGCGCCGGGCCCGGCCGGTCGCCTCCGGTGCCGCGGTCATGTTCACCGCCCCTGCCACTTCGGCGGCCGCTTCTCGGTGAAGGCGGCGTGGAACTCGGCGTAGTCCTCGCCGTTCATGAGGAGCGCCTGGGTGGCGGCGTCCAGTTCCACGGCGGCCGCCAGCGGCATGTCCAGTTCGGCCGTCAGGAGCGCCTTGGTCTGCGCGTACGCCAGGGCCGGGCCCTCGGCGAGGCGGCGGGCCAGCGCGTACGCGGCCTCGTCGGCGCCGCCCTCCCCGGTCAGTTCGCTGATCAGGCCGATCCGCTCCGCCTCGGGCGCCCGCACCGGCTCGCCGAGCATCAGCAGCCGGGTGGCGTGGCCGAGCCCGACGACCCTGGGCAGCAGGTAGGCGGCGCCCATGTCGCCGCCGGACAGGCCCACGCGGGTGAACAGGAACGCGAAGCGCGCGGTGGGGTCGGCGACCCGGAAGTCGGCCGCCAGGGCCAGCACGGCCCCGGCGCCCGCGGCCACCCCGTGCACGGCGGCGATCACCGGGAAGGGGCACTCCCGTACGGCCCGGACGACCTGCCCGGTCATCCGGTTGAAGTCGAGGAGCTGGGCGGTGTCCAGGGAGAGCGTCGCGCCGATGATCTCTTCGACGTCGCCGCCGGAGCAGAAGCCGCGCCCCTCGCCGGCCAGCACCAGGGCCCGTACCGCCCGCTCCCGGGACAGTTCGGCGAGCAGGTCGCGCAGGTCGGCGTAGGCGCCGAAGGTGAGGGCGTTGAGCTTGTCGGGACGGGCCAGCGTGACGGTGGCGACGCCGTCGGCGAGGTCGACGCGCAGGTGCCGCCAACGGGGGGTGCGGGCGGCGGAGCCGGTGAAGGGACTCATGACGTGCGGCCTCCTCGGGGGCGGGCACTGCCTCACGGACCTCTGCCCCTCGAAGCTATCACCGATGTGTGACTGTCGTCATGAGTGCGCGATAAACCGTCCCCGGGTGTGCGCCCGGACCTCGGGCCACCGGGCTTCGGATCACCGGGGTCCGATCGGGCCGGGTTCGGGTGACAGGGTCCGATCGGGCCGGTTCGGGTGACGGGGTCCGATCGGGCCGGTTCGGGTGACGGGATCCGATCGGACCGGGTTCGGGTGACGGGGTTCGTGTGACCGGATTCGCGTGACCGGGCTTGTGTGACCGGGCTTGCGCTTCGTCACATACGTCACGACTCGTCCATGGATCGGTAACAGCCGCATCGATGGCGCGCGGGCCGGCGTTCACCCGGATAAGCCGCCTGTCATCGGGGCCGACGACCCCGAACGGCGCCCGCCCGGTGTCCCCGCCGGACGGACCCGTACCATGCACACGGTTGACGGCAGGACAGCCTGCTCATGAACGGACCCGCCTTGTACGAACCCCGCTCCGCCTCCGCCTCCTGGCGCATCGCGCTGCCGCACTCCGCCGCGGCCGTGCCCGTGGCCCGTGCGCTGGTGCGCGCGGCGCTGACCGAGCTGGAGCACGGGGCCGACCGCGACACCGCGGAACTGCTCACGGCCGAGCTGGTGGCGAACGCGGTGGAGCACACGGCGGGCGACGCGCCCATAGAGCTCGTGGTGGAACTGCTGCCGACCGGCTGCCAGGTGGAGGTGCACGACCCGGATCCGGCGCCGCCGGGCAACCTCACGCGGCGCGACGCCCGCGAACCCGATCCGTGGCAGGAGCACGGGCGCGGGCTGCTGCTGATCCGGGCCCTCAGCTCGTCCTGCGGACACCGCCCGACCGGGTCGGGCAAGGCGGTGTGGTTCCGCCTGTCGGCCGTCCCGCCCCAGCGGCGACCGGTGTAGCCCGGCGGGCGGAGGCGGCGCGGGCCGGCCAGGCGGCGTGGACCGGCCCCGGCGGGCGGACGGGAGGTCCGGTCAGGCGAGGGTGGCGACCAGGACGGCCTTGATGGTGTGCAGCCGGTTCTCGGCCTCGTCGAAGACGACCGAGTGGGCGGACTCGAAGACCTCGTCGGTGACCTCGAGGGAGTCCAGGCCGTGGGTCTCGAAGATCTCCCGCCCGACCTTGGTGCCGAGGTCGTGGAAGGCCGGCAGGCAGTGCAGGAACTTCACGTCCGGGTTGCCGGTGGCGCGCAGCACGTCCATGGTCACCGCGTACGGCGCGAGCGCGGCGATCCGCTCGTCCCACACCTCCTTGGGCTCACCCATGGACACCCACACGTCGGTGGCGACGAAGTCGGCGCCGAGGACGCCCTCGCCCAGGGACTCGGTGAGCGTCACCCGGGCTCCGCTGGCCTCGGCGAGTTCGCGGGCCCGGTCGACGATCTCCTGGGCGGGCCAGTACGACTTCGGCGCGACGATGCGCACGTCCATGCCGAGCAGCGCGCCGGTGACCAGGTAGGAGTTGCCCATGTTGAAGCGGGCGTCGCCGAGGTAGGCGAAGGCGGTCCCGGTCAGCGGCTTGGCGCTGTGCTCGGTCATGGTGAGCACGTCGGCCAGCATCTGGGTGGGGTGCCAGTCGTCGGTGAGCCCGTTGTAGACCGGCACGCCGGCGTGCGCGGCGAGTTCCTCCACCTTCTCCTGGCTGTCGCCCCGGTACTCGATGCCGTCGTACATCCGCCCCAGCACGCGCGCGGTGTCCTTCACGGACTCCTTGTGCCCCATCTGCGAGCCGGAGGGGTCCAGGTACGTCGTGGAGGCTCCCTGGTCGGCCGCGGCGACCTCGAAGGCGCAGCGCGTGCGGGTCGAGGTCTTCTCGAAGATCAGCGCGATGTTCTTGCCGCGCAGGTGCTGCGTCTCGGTCCCGGCCTTCTTGGCGGCCTTCAGTTCGGCGGCCAGCTCGATCAGGCCGCGGAACTCCGCCTCGGTGAAGTCCAGTTCCTTGAGGAAGTGGCGGCCGGCGAGGGCGGTCGGGACTGTCGCCATGGGGGCGCTCCAGAGGTGCAGGGGCAGGGACCGTGGAAGTCTATACGACGTCCAGCATTTCTATGCAAACCTTTGTTCCCCGCCCCTCCGGTTCTCTCCCTTCTGTCCCCCTGTCCCCCTGTCCGCCCATTCCGCTATCCATCCGTGCACCCGTCCCCCGTCCGCCTATCCCCCCGTCCCCCGCCCCCCGTCCGCATCCGCCTATCCGCCTATCCGCCTATCCGCCTATCCGCCTATCCGCCCACGGCGTCCCGCTCCACCGGGCAGCTCATGCAGCGCGGTCCGCCCCTGCCCCGCCCCAGCTCGCTGCCCGGGATCTCGATCACCTCGACGCCCTGCTTGCGCAGGTGGGTGTTGGTGGTGGCGTTGCGCTCGTAGGCGACGACCACTCCCGGCTCGACGGCCAGCACGTTGCAGCCGTCGTCCCACTGCTCGCGCTCGGCGGCGTGCACGTCCTGGGTCGCGGTCAGGACGCGGATCTCGCTCAGCCCGAGGGCGGCGGCGATCGCGCGGTGCATGTGCTCCGGCGGATGGTCGGTGACCTTCAGCTCCTTGTCGCCGACGCCGGGCTCGATGGTGTACGAGCGGAGCATGCCGAGGCCGGCGTACTGGGTGAAGGTGTCGCCGTCGACCATCGTCATCACGGTGTCGAGGTGCATGAAGGCGCGGCGCTTCGGCATGTCGAGCGCCACGATCGTCCGCGCGGAACCTGCGGCGAACAGCTTGTGCGCGAGCATCTCCACCGCCTGCGGGGTGGTGCGTTCGCTCATGCCGATGAGGACGGCGCCGTTGCCGATGACCAGGACGTCGCCGCCCTCGATGGTGGACGGGTAGTCGGCCTGCCCCTCGGACCAGACGCGGAACGTCTCGTCACGGAAGAGCGGGTGGTGGCGGTAGATCGCCTCGAAGTGGACCGTCTCACGCTGCCGGGCCGGCCAGCGCATGGCGTTGACGGCGACCCCGTCGTATATCCAGGCGGAGGTGTCGCGGGTGAAGAGGTGGTTGGGCAGCGGGGCGAGGAGGAAGTCGTCGAGGTCCATGACGTGGAACCGCACGGAGACCGGCTCCGGGTGCGCCTCGAGGAACTCGCGCTTGGTCATGCCGCCGACGAGGAGTTCGGCCAGCTCGCGGGCGGGGAGGTGCTCGACGGCGGCCCTGAGGTGGTCGGTGGCGAGGACGCCGTACTCCTTCTCGTCGAAGACCCGGTCCAGGACGAGCGTTCTGGCCGCCCGGACCTCCAGGGCCTCGGAGAGCAGGTCGCCGAAGAGGTGGACGGCGACCCCGCGGTCACGCAGGACGTCGGCGAAACCGTCGTGCTCGGCGCGCGCCCTGCGGACCCACAGCACGTCGTCGAACAGGAGAGTGTCCTTGTTGCTGGGGGTGAGCCTTTTGAGCTCGAGATCCGGCCGGTGCAGAATGACGCGGCGCAGCCGCCCGGCCTCGGAGTCGACATGGAATCCCATGACTCCATCCTGACCACCGGGGCCCGCCTTCACCCCCCGCTCGGCCGTTTCGACAGCGGACCAATTTTCGTCCCCTTGACGATTACCGGGCCCGATCAATATCGTCCCACTGACGAGATCGGCACCCGGGGCCGCCCGGGACCGGGCCTGGAGGACGACGGGGGTGTCGTCGAGGCCCGGTCCCGGTCCCGGGTCACAGCCGCGGGTCGACCGGCTCCGACTCCAGCGCGAGCACGCCGAACACCGCCTCGTGCACCCGCCACAGCGGCTCGCCCCCGGCCAGCCGCTCCAGCGCCTCCAGACCGAGCGCGTACTCGCGCAGCGCGAGCGAGCGCTTGTGGTTGAGGAACCGGCTCCGCAGCCTCGCCAGGTTGTCGGGGCGGGTGTACTCCGGCCCGTAGATGATCCGCAGGTACTCCCGTCCCCGGCACTTGACGCCTGGCTGCACCAGTCGCCCCTCCCCGTCGCGCACCAGCGCCCCGAGCGGCTTGACGACCATGCCCTCGCCGCCGCGGCCGGTCATCTCCAGCCACCAGTCGACGCCGGACCGCACCGACTCCGGGTCGCCGGTGTCGACGTAGAGCCGGCGCGTCGTCTGCAGCAGGCCGCTGCCGTCGTGCTCGACGAGCCGGTCGAGCAGGGCGAGCTGCTCGTCGTGCGGCAGGGCGGCGAGGCTGCGGCCCTGCGCGGCGAGTACCTGGAACGGGGCGAGGCGTACGCCGTCCAGACCCTCCGTCGTCCAGCAGTAGCGGCGGTACGCCCGTGTGAACGCGGCGGCGTCGGTGGCCCGCTCGCGCTGGCGGGCGAGCAGACCGGACACGTCCACGCCGCGGGCCGCGGCACCCTCCAGCGCGGCCAGCGCGCCGGGGAACACCGCCCCGGACGCCGCGCCCACGGCCGCGTACTGCGACCGCAGCAGCCCGGACGCCTTCAGCGACCACGGCATCAGCTCGGCGTCCAGCAGCAGCCAGTCGGTGTCCAGCTCCTCCCACAGGCCGGCCTCGCCGACCGCGGTCCGCACCCGGTCGAGGACCGCCTCCGTCACCGACCCGTCGTCGAAGAACGGGCGCCCGGTGCGGGTGTAGAGGGACCCGGTGGGACCCGCCTCGACGCCGAACCGCCTGCGGGCCGCCGCCGCGTCCCGGCACACCAGGACCACCGCCCGCGAGCCCATGTGCTTCTCCTCGCACACGACCCGGGCGACGCCGTCCCCGGCGTACTGCGCGAAGGCCTCCACCGGGTGCTCCAGGTAGCCCTCGACGTGACTGGTGGCGGTCGGCGCCATGGTCGGCGGCAGGTACGGCAGCAGCCGCGGGTCCACCGCGAAGCGGCTCATGACCTCGAGCGCCGCCGCCGCGTTCTCCTCACGCACCGCCACCCGGCCGGCGTGCCCGGTCTCCACCACCCGGCGGCCGTGCACGTCCGCCAGGTCCAGCGGCCGGCCGTCCTGCCCGCCCGGCGCCTCGGTGCGCAGCGGCCTGGCCGGCTCGTACCAGACCCGCTCGGCCGGTACGTCGACCAGTTCCCGCTCCGGCCAGCGCAGCGCGGTCAGCTTGCCGCCGAACACGGCACCGGTGTCCAGGCAGATGGTGTTGTTGAGCCAGGTGGCCTCCGGGACCGGGGTGTGGCCGTAGACCACGGCCGCGCGGCCCCGGTAGTCCTCCGCCCACGGGTAGCGCACCGGCAGCCCGAACTCGTCGGTCTCGCCGGTCGTCTCGCCGTACAGCGCGTGCGAGCGGACCCGGCCGGAGGTGCGGCCGTGGTACTTCTCCGGCAGACCGGCGTGGCAGACCACCAGCCGGCCGCCGTCGAGGACGTAGTGGCTGACCAGC
Source organism: Streptomyces sp. H51 (assembly GCF_035656535.1). Taxonomy (NCBI): domain Bacteria; kingdom Bacillati; phylum Actinomycetota; class Actinomycetes; order Kitasatosporales; family Streptomycetaceae; genus Streptomyces; species Streptomyces sp. H51. The sequence goes on along the minus strand of NZ_JAYMHD010000038.1, from coordinate 252,785 downwards.
CCGTCGATGAACTCGCGGACCTGCTGCCGGAACTCCTCGCTCTCGTCCTCCATCTGCTCGACCGTCTCGGCGAGTCCGTGGGTGTGCTGGACCTTGCGGCCCCTGAGATGCCGGCCGTACTTGTTCTCGTGGTTGCCCGGCACGCACAGCGCGTCGCCCGACTTCACCATCGCCATCACGCGGCGCAGCACGCCCGGCGTGTCCGGGCCGCGGTCGACCAGGTCCCCGACGAAGACGGCGGTACGTCCCTCCGGGTGCGCCCCGTCGACGTAGCCCAGCTTGCCGAGCAGCGCCTCCAGTTCGGCCGCGCAGCCGTGCACGTCGCCGATGATGTCGAACGGTCCGGTGAGGTGGGTCAGGTCGTTGAACCGCTTCTCGGTGACGACGGCGGCGTTCTCGATCTCTTCCACGCCCCGCAGGACGTGCACCTTGCGGAAACCCTCGCGCTCCAGGTGCCGCAGCGAGCGCCGCAGTTCGCGGATGTGCCGCTGGATGACCCGGCGCGGCATGTCGGCCCGGTCGGTACGGGCGGCGTTGCGCTCGGCGCACACCTCCTCCGGCACGTCCAGCACGATGGCGACGGGCAGCACGTCGTGCTGCCTGGCCAGCTCGATCAGCTGCCGGCGGGCGTCCTGCTGCACGCTGGTGGCGTCCACGACCGTGCGGCGGCCCGCGGCCAGGCGCTTGCCGGCGATGTAGTGCAGCACGTCGAAGGCGTCCTTCGTCGCGCTCTGGTCGTTCTCGTCGTCGGAGACCAGGCCGCGGCAGAAGTCGGAGGAGACGACCTCGGTCGGCTTGAAGTGCCTGCGGGCGAAGGTGGACTTGCCGGACCCGGAAGCGCCGACGAGGACGACGAGGGACAGGTCGGTGACGGGCAGCACGCGCCCCTTGCTCCGCGCCTCGTCGCTCCCCGTCTCTTCGCTGTGTGACTCGTTGCTCTGCGAGTCGTTGCTCTGCGTCTTGTCGCTCTGCGTCTCGGTCATGCCGCCTTCGCCTCCTTCACTGTCTCCACGCTGAACAGGGCCATCTGGGTGGGCGGTCCGACCTCGGGGTCGTCCGGGCCGACGGGCCGGAACTCCACGTGGTAGCCGTGGCGTCCGGCGACGGCCCGCGCCCAGGTGCGGAACTCCTCCCGCGTCCACTCGAAGCGGTGGTCACCGTGCCGGGTGTGCCCGGCCGGGAGGGACTCCCAGCGCACGTTGTACTCGACGTTCGGGGTGGTCACCAGGACCGTCCGGGGGCGGGCCGCGCCGAACACCGCGTACTCCAGGGCGGACAGCCGTTCCAGGTCGACGTGCTCGATCACCTCGCTGAGCACGGCGGCGTCGTACCCCTTGAGCCGGCTGTCGGTGTAGGCGAGCGAGCCCTGGAGCAGCTTGACGCGCGCGGCCTGCCGCTCGCCCATCCGGTCCAGCTTCAGCCGCCGGCCCGCGATGGTCAGCGCCCGCATCGACACGTCCAGGCCGACGATCTCCGTGAACCGCGGCTCCTTCAGCAGCGCCTGCACCAACTGGCCCTGTCCGCAGCCGAGATCGAGGACGCGGGTGGCGCCCGACTCCCGCAGCGCCGCGAGGATCGCGTCCCGGCGCTGCACGGCGAGCGGGGCGGACTTCTCTCCCGCGTCGGTCTCCTCGTCGCTCTCTGCCTCGGTCTCCGCACCGGTCTCCGCGCCGGTCTCCGCGCCGGTCTCCGCGCCGGTCTCCGCCTCGACGGCGTTGTCGATCTCCTCGACCGCGCTGTCGTCCGTCTCGGCGAGCCGCACCAGTTCCAGCCGCTCCATCGCCTCCCGGGTCAGCGACCAGCGGCGCGAGAGGTAACGGCTGGTGATGAGCTTCTGCTCCGGATGGCCGGGCAGCCAGCCCTCTCCGGCCCGCAGCAGCTTGTCGACCTCGTCGGGGGCGACCCAGTAGTGCTTGGCGTCGTCGAGCACCGGCAGCAGCACATACAGGTGCCGCAGCGCCTCGGCGAGGGTCAGCGCCGCCGACTCCAGGACCAGCCGGACGTACCGCGACTCGCCCCACTCCGGGAACTCGGCGTCCAGCGCGACGGGTTCGGCGGCGACCGTCCAGCCGAGCGGCTCGAACAGGCGCCGTACGAGGTCCGGGCCGCCGCGGGCGGGCAGCGCGGGCACCTCGACCCGCAGCGGCATCGGCTGTTCCGGCAGCTGCGGACGGGCGGTGCAGACGCCCTTCATCGCGCTGGAGAAGACCCCGCTCAGCGCGACCGCGAGCAGCGAGGAGGCCGCGTAGGGGCGGTCGTTGACGTACTGCGCCAGCGCCGCGTCGGGTGCGCCGCCCCGGCCCTTGCCCTTGCCCCTGCGCACCAGCGCCACCGCGTCGACCTCCAGCAGCAGCGCCGCCGTGCAGCGCCCGGGGTCCGCCTCGGGGTAGAAGACGTGGGCCGTTCCGAAGGAGGTCGAGAACGCCTGCGCCCTGTCGGGGTGCTTGTGCAGCAGGAAGCCGAGGTCGGTGGCCGGGCGTCCGGGGGTGCCGGTGGTGCTGATCGTCAGGAACATGCGGAGGGCCTCTCCGGCTGGGTGGTCGATGTGGTGCCGTGCGTGCGAAGGCCCCCGGGGCGCTGATCCCGGGGGCCTGCCGGACGACGGTCACACCTTCGCACAAGGGGAAGGACCGGCGCCTTTCGTTTATCGCCGCTGCCGTCGCCGCCGCGTGCCGGAGAACGTCGCCGCGGCGGCTACGACAGCTGCGTCTGGACCTGGGAGGAGATCAGCTCCAGGTGGTCGAGGTCGTGGAGGTCGAGGACCTGGAGGTAGATCCGCCGCGCACCGATCTCGGCGTAGCGGCCGATCTTGTCGACGACCTCGGCCGGGGAGCCGGCCAGGCCGTTGGCCTTGAGCTCGTCGACCTCGCGGCCGATGGCGGCGGCGCGGCGGGCCACCTCCTGGTCGCTGCCGCCGACGCAGACGACGAGGGCGTTGGAGTAGACGAGGTCGTCCGCGCGGCGGCCGGCCGCCTCGGCGGCGGCGCGCACCCGGCCGAACTGCCGCTCGCTGTCCTCGATCGAGGCGAACGGCATGTTGAACTCGTCGGCGTAGCGGGCGGCGAGGCGGGGGGTCCGGGTCGCGCCGTGGCCTCCGATCAGGACGGGGACCTTGTCCTGGGCGGGCTTGGGCAGCGCGGGCGAGTCCGTGAGGTCGTAGTGGGTGCCGTGGAAGTCGAAGGTCTCGCCGGTCTTCGTCGCCCACAGGCCGGTGACGATCTCCAGCTGCTCCTCCAGGCGGGCGAACTTCTCCTTCGGGAACGGGATGCCGTAGGCCTTGTGCTCCTGCTCGAACCAGCCCGCGCCCAGGCCGAGTTCGACGCGGCCGCCGGACATCTGGTCGACCTGGGCGACCTGGATGGCGAGCACGCCGGGCAGCCGGAAGGTGCCGGCGGTCATCAGGGTGCCGAGGCGGATGCGCTTGGTCTCGCGGGCGAGTCCGGCGAGGGTGATCCAGGCGTCGGTGGGTCCGGGGAGGCCGTCCACGGCGCCCATGCGGAGGTAGTGGTCGGACCGGAAGAACGCGTCGAATCCGAGGTCCTCGGTGGCCTTCGCCACGGTGAGCAAGGTGTCGTAGGTGGCCCCCTGCTGGGGCTCGGTGAAGATGCGAAGATCCATGCCCCCCATCCTGCCCGCTGTCGCGCCGGCCGCTGTCACCGGTTCCTCGGAGCGTCGTCGGGAAGGCCGTCGGCGGTCCGGGCGACGGCCACCGCCCACGAGCGACCCCCGTCCACGAGCGACCCCCGTCCACGGGCGACAGCCCCCGTCCAGGGGCGACACCCCTCCACGAAAGGGCGCGGTCCACGAGCGGGTGCGGTCCACGAGCGGGTGCGGTCCACGAGCGGGCACGATCCACGAAGGGGCGCGGTCCACGAGCGGGTGCGGTCGGGGTCTCGGCCCGTCTACCGGTCGGGCACGGTTTCCGCTCTGTCCGCCAGTCGGCGCAGCATCTCGCGGACGCGGTCCCGGGACTCGTCGGCCGCGTCGATCGCCTCCATGCACTGCCAGTACGTGCTCTCGTCGGCCGCGGCGCAGGCGATGCCCACGAGGGCTATGCCGACCTCGCCGAGGAGGCCGCCGAGGTACGTCAGGGCCTGGCGGGCGTCGCCCAGGTCGGTGAGCTGGGCGGCGCGCAGGTCCGCCAGGGCGAGCTGCGGGGTGCCCAGCACACCGCAGCCCCGGCCCGCCAGTTCGGTCAGGCCCAGTGCCTCGCCGCGCAGTTCGGGTGGGCCGGTGACCGCGAGGCGGCTGCCTATCGCCTGGGCCAGGGCCTGTGCCTGCCACACCTCCGTCAGGAGGTCCGGCGGGCTTCCGCCGGCCGCCAGGGCACGTCTGCTCGTCACGATGAGTCGCACCGCTTCCATGCGCTACCCCCGTCCGTCACAATATGTTACCGATACGCCCGGCCGATCACAACCTGCCCACTACACAGCGTGAGGCAATGCGGGCCGAAAAGCCAGGGCTGGACGGAAATCTGTCGACAGCCGACCGACATATGGCGGGATCTGGACTACGTAGAGTTAAAGCGGAGCCGATAACTCACCGTCACCGTCACCGTCGGTCGTCTCGCCTCACGGGGCCGGAAACCTGCGCTCGTTGCGGTCGATCTTCGCGTCCAGCGCGGCCAGCGGATCGATCCGCAGCGCCTCGCACAGTTGCAGCAGATAGGCGAGCACGTCCGCGACCTCGTCCGTCACCCGGTGCGCCGTCTCCGGGTCGTCCATCACCCGCGCCGACTCCTCCGGCGTCAGCCACTGGAAGATCTCCAGGAGTTCGGCGGCCTCGACGCTGAGGGCGGCGGCGAGGTTCTTGGGGGTGTGGTACGGCTGCCAGTCGCGGACCGCCGCGAACTCGGCCAGCCGGCGCTGCAGTTTCGTCACGTCGAGAGGTTCTGTCACGGCCCCAGGTGTACCACCGTGACGCCGTCCGCCCCGGCGGCCCAGGAGGCGTCGCTCACCGCGGCGACGAGGCGGATGTGCCCGCGGCGGCCCATCCGCGCGGCCAGCAGCAGCAGTTCGCGCCGCTGCCGCGCGTCCAGCGACCGTTCGAAGCGGTCGGCGAGGACGGTGAGCGTCTGCATCGCCGCGGGCACCTCCCCGGCGGCGTCGACCTCCAGCACCCCTGGCCCGGTCAGCAGGACCAGCGCGAGCGCGACGTACCTCAACTCGCCGTCGCCGAGGCGGCCCAGGGCCGTCCGGTGCCCGTCCCCGCGGTCGAGCAGCGCCCCGACCGTCCCGTCGCCCAGCGGCTCCGCGCGCACGTCCGCCACGTCTCCGGCGCATCCGGCGCGCACCGCCTCGACGAGCAGGGCGTGCCGGCGGCCGCACTCGGTCCGGGTGCGCCACAGGACGTCGGCGAGGTTGTCGCAGCCGCCCAGGAGACGGCCGGAGCCGGCCGGGACGGGGGCCCGCATCCGGCCGGGGCGCGGGTCGCAGGCGAAGACGGAGCGCAGGGCGACGACCGTCTGCTCGGCGGCGGCGAGCACCCGGCGCTATCCGTCGGTCCGGCCGGCCACCCGCAGCGGCAGCAGGGTGGTGCCGAGCCGGTCGTCCGGCAGCGGCGCCCGGGTCACCGGCGACGATCCGCCCGTGTGCCAGGCGGCCTGCACGAAGCGGCGCGCCGGGTCGCGCAGGGCCGTCTCCAGCAGCACCCGCCCGCCCGAGGTCAGCCGCTCCCCCACGACGCGCAGTTCGGGCTCGGCCTGTACGGCGACATCGAGCCGTACCGGCCCCTCGGGTCCGTCGACCGTGCAGCCGATGCGGAACCCGCGCCGCAGCTGGGCGTCGGGCCGGGCGCGCTCCGGCACGCAGGCGCCCGGGTCCGGGAACGCCTCGCCGACCGGGGCGCCGCCACCGAGCCGTGCCAGCGCCTCGTACGCCCGCAGCGCGCCGGTCTTGCCGCATCCGCTGCCCCCGGCGAACAGGGTGACGGGGCCGAGTCCGAAGGACGCCCCGCGGTGCCCGGCGAAGGCGGACAGCCGCAGCTCCGTGACGCGGGGCCGCGGCACGACCGCTCCGGCGGGAGGGGAGGAGGACGGCGAAAGGGACGAGGACTGGAACGGAGACGGGGACGGGGACGGGGACGGGGCGAGGGTGGGGAGCGGGGGTACGGGTGACACGGTCATGTGCGGACCGTAGGGGGCCCGGCGGGCGGTGAACCGTTCCGGCGGCGCCGCCTTCCCACGATCGGGGTACCGGTCGGAGCGCCGGGTCAGATCCCGGGGACCCCGGCGTTCCGCATGAGGCCGGTCACCTCGGTGTCGGCCGGGGTCAGCAGGAACACGTTCCGGTCGACCCGGTGCATGCCGCTGGCGAGGCCGAAGACGACGCCGGTGCTGAAGTCGAGGACGCGCTTGGCGACGTCGGCCTCCGCACCGCTCAGGTCGAGCAGGACGGGCACCCCGGCCATCAGCGTCTCGGCGACCTCGCGGGCGTCCGAGAAGACGTTGACCCGGAGGACGACGAGACGGCGGCGGGTCTCGGTCTCCGCGTCCGCGAACGCGCGGTGGTCCACCGCGGACGGCCAGGAGTCCCGTCCGCGCAGCGGCACGACCTGGGCGAGCCCCTCCCACTGTTCATCGGTGACGTCGTGGCGGTTCACCGGCTCCCCCCGACCTGACTCGCACTCGTTGCCTGCACCAGCCAATTCTTACGCCAAGTCACCCGTTCGGCCCAACAGCGACACGGTCCGCGACCGCTCCGGCAGCATCAGAACGCCACTGCGACCGCATCCGTGCGTATTCATCAACGTTCGGAGGCATTCGGCACCATCGCCTCATCCTCGACCAGTCATGCCCCTTTCATTCCCGATGGCGGCTTCTTACCGGCCTCACACCACGCTCTTCACCTCCCCCCGCGCCCCGTTCACCGGGCCCCACTAGCGTCCGGGCCGTGCACACGGCAGAGACCAAGCCGGTGACACCCGGCCGGCGGACACAGTCGGCGGTGTCCGCCGCCCCGGAACCCCCCGCCCAGTGGCACCGTGTCCTCACCCTGCTCGCCGACGTCAGCCTCTTCATCGGCACCCGGTCGGTGTGGACGCAGGCGGCCGGTCACCGGCTCGCCGTGGCCGCCGTCATCTCGGTCTGCTACGCCTCGGTCCTGGTGTGCGGGGTGCTGGCCCTGGTGGTGCGCCGGACGCGCACGCTGGCCCGGCTGGACCTGTGCGTGCTGGCGACCGCCGTGACGCTCGCCCTGTGCGCCTGGGTGATGTACCACCGGGGTTCCGACGAGGCGCTGCTGACCACGCAGGCCGCCCGCGAACTGGTCGCCGGCCACCAGGTGTACGGGCAGCCCTGGCCCTGGCTGTTCGGTCACGGCACAGCGCTCACCCCGACGGTGACCGGCGGCTACGACTTCACCTACGGCTACCCGCCGCTCGTCCCGCTGCTCACCGCGCCGCTGCTGTGGCTGGGTCACGGTGGCGCCCCGGCGACGGCGGTGAGCACGGGCGCGCTCGTCGCCGGCACGGTCGTGCTGTGGCGCATGCTGCCGGTGCCGTGGCGGCCGGCGGCGACCATGGTGTGCCTGGGCTTCGGCTTCCTGCCCATGTACGCCCGCCTCGGCTATCCGGCGATCACCGCGCTGGCGCTGCTGGTGCCGGTGGTGGTGGGCTGGCCGCGGACCGGGCGGGGCGGACGGCTCGGCCCGGCCGGTGTGATGCGCGCCGGATGCCTGGGCGCGGCCTGCGCGGCGCAGCAACTGCCTTGGTTCCTCGCGCCGTTCCTGCTCGCCGGTATCTACGCGGTGCGCCGGGGGGAACTGGGCGGCCGGGCGGCGGCGCTGGTGGTGCTGCGGATCACCGGTGCCGCCGCGACCGTGTGGCTGCTGCTGAACACGTACTTCCTGGTGAGCGAGCCGGGCACCTGGCTCACCGGCATCGCGCTGCCGCTGACGCAGGGGGCGACGGTGCACGGGCAGGGCCTGGTGGACGTCTCGCTGTACCTCACCGACGGCAGCGACCGGATCGACTGGTACGCGCACGCGAGTCTGCTGCTGGCCGCCGCGCTGCTCACGCTGCTGGTGCTGTTCCCGCGCCGTCTGGGCGCGGCGGCGACCGTCCTGCCCTGGTGCGCCTTCTACCTGGCGACCCGTTCGCAGGACGGCTACTACCTGATGATGACGCCGCTGTGGCTGGCGGCCGCGGTCACCGCTCCGCCCTCGGAGTTCGCCCGCGCCTGGCAGCCCCGGCCGCGGCCGCTGGCGGGGCCGTACCGGCGTCCCGCGCTGGCTGCGGCGGCCGTGCTGGTGGTGCTGCCGGCGTCGGCGAGCGCGGTCTTCGCGGTCACCGGGTCGCCGCCGCTGCGGATGCGCGTCGCCGCGGTGCGGCGGGTCTCGGCGGACGTCGTGTCGCGCCTGACGGTGCGGGTCGCCAACACCGGGGGAACCGCCCTGACACCCCACTTCATGCTGACCACGGACCAGGGTTCGGGCCGGTACTGGTCACTGGTGCGGGGGCCGGCGACGGTGCCCGCCCACGGCACCGTACGGATGGAGATCAGGCCGTCCGGCGGGCGGTTCCGACTGCCCGCGCCGGGCGTGCGGATCCGGCTGCGCGCCTTCACGGCGACGCCGCAGACGCTGTCGAGCACGGACATCCGGCTGCGGCCGGCACGGGCTGGGGACGGGACGCCGTAGGCGGAGACGGTCGCCGCAGGACGGGAGGCGGAACACCGCAGCCGAGGGACGGTCACCACAGAACGGGAGACCGAACACCGCAGCCGAGGGACGGTCACCACAGAACGGGAGACGGTCGCCCTGGAACGGCAGCCGGGATGCCGCAGAGGCCGACCGGGAGGCCGCAGAGCGGGTGGTCCGGAGGCCGTGGGACGGGAAGGCCGCGGCGCGCGAGTCGGCCCGTCGCGGCGCGGGTGGGCCGGGCGGGGCTGGGTACCCGGCGGGCCTCTGCCGTGACCGCACCGGCGACCGAAGGAGGAGACCATGGGCGCGCTGGATCTGCCCGGACCCGTCGTCCGCCGTCCCGGGGCGGCGCCCCCGGCCGACCCGGCGCGGCTGGAGGCCGCGCTGCGTGAGCGGGTCGACGGGGAGGTGCGGTTCGACGCCGGGAGCCGGGCGGCGTACTCCACTGACGCCTCGAACTTCCGGCAGACGCCGATCGGGGTGGTCGTGCCGCGCAGCCCCGAGGCGGCCGCCGAGGCGGTGGCCGTCGCGCGCGAGCACGGCGCGCCTGTGCTGTCCCGGGGCGGCGGGACCAGCCTGGCCGGGCAGTGCACCAACACGGCCGTGGTGATCGACTGGTCGAAGTACTGCAACCGCGTCGAGTCCGTCGACCCGGACACCCGCACCTGCGTCGTCCAGCCCGGCATCGTCCTCGACGACCTCAACCGGCAGCTCGCGCCCACGGGTCTGCGCTACGGCCCCGAACCCGCCACTCACGCCAACTGCACGATCGGCGGGATGATCGGCAACAACTCCTGCGGCGCGACCGCCCAGGCGTACGGGAAGGTCGTGGACAACCTCGCCCGCCTGGAGGTGCTGCTGTACGACGGCACCCGGTTCTGGTGCGGCGAGACGAGCGACGAGGAGTACGCCGAGATCGAGCGGCAGGGCGATCTGCGCGCCGCCGTCTACCGGCGGCTGCGCGCCCTGCGCGACGCCTGCACGGACGAGGTCCGCCGCCGTTTCCCGGACATCCCGCGCCGGGTCTCCGGCTACAACCTGGACTCGCTGCTGCCGGAGCACGGCTTCGACGTGGCGGGACTGCTGGTGGGCAGCGAGTCGACGCTGGTCACGGTACTGCGGGCCGAGCTGGAACTGGTGCCGGTGGTGCCGGAACGCGCGCTCGTGGTGCTCGGCTTCCCCAGCATCGACCGCGCCGGCGACGCCGTGCCGACGATCCTGCCGTACCAGCCGATCGCGCTGGAGGGCGTCGACGAACGGCTGGTCCGCGACGAGCGGATCAAGCGCCTCAACCCCAAGGCGCTGGCGCAACTCCCCGCCGGGCGCGCGTACTTGATGGTGCAGTTCGGTGCGGACACACTCGACGAGGCGGAGCAGCGGGCGCACCGCATGCTGGCCGGACTGCACGAGTCCGAGCACGATGCCGACGTCGCCTTCCTGGACGACCCCTGCCACGAGGAGGAGTTGTGGCAGGTGCGCGAGGCCGGGCTCGGCGCGACCGCGCACATCCCGGGGCGGGCGGACACGTTCGAGGGCTGGGAGGACTCGGCGGTGCCGCCCGAGCGGCTGGGCGACTACCTGCGCCGACTGCGCGGCCTGTTCGAGGAGTTCGGGTACCAGAGCGAGACCGGCCCCAGTCTGTACGGCCACTTCGGGCAGGGCTGCGTGCACACCCGCATCCCGTTCGACCTGTACAGCGCGGACGGGGTGGCGGCCTACCGGCGGTTCATGGAGCGCGCGGCCGACCTGGTGGCCGAGTTCGGCGGCTCCTTCTCCGGCGAGCACGGCGACGGGCAGAGCCGGGGCGAGCTGCTGCCGCGGATGTTCGGCGAGGAGCTGGTGGAGGCGTTCGGGCGGCTCAAGGCCGTCTTCGATCCCGGCGACCGGATGAATCCGGGGAAGGTCGTGGCGCCGTACCGGCTGGACGAGAACCTTCGCCTGGGCGGCGACTGGGCCCCGCACGACCCGCGTGACCTGCGCTTCCGCTTCCCGCACGACGGCGGGTCGTTCGCCCAGGCCGCCAACCGGTGCGTGGGCGTGGGCAAGTGCCGGCAGCTGACGAACCAGGGCGGTTCGGTGATGTGCCCGTCGTACCAGGTGACGCGGGAGGAGGAGCACTCCACGCGGGGGCGGGCGCGGCTGCTGTTCGAGATGCTCGACGGGCACGGGGACAGCGCGCTGTCGGGTGGCTGGCGGTCGGAGGCGGTCAAGGACGCGCTCGACCTGTGCCTCGCCTGCAAGGGGTGCAAGAAGGACTGTCCCGCCGACGTGGACATGGCCACGTACAAGGCCGAGTTCCTGTCGCACCACTACCGCGGGCGGCCGTGGCGCAGGCCCCGCTCGGACCTGTCCCTGGGCTGGCTGCCGGTCGTCGCGCAGCTGGTCGGCCGGGCCCGGCTCGGGCCGGCCGTCAACGCGCTCACGCACACGCCGCCGCTGTCGAAGGCGGCCGCCGCGGTGGCGGGGATCGAGGACCGGGAGGTGCCGCTGTTCGCGGACCGGACGCTGCGGCAGTGGTTCGCGGGGCGCCACGAGCGGAACGGCGACGGCCGGCGCGGCAGCGTGCTGCTGTGGCCGGACACGTTCACGAACTTCTTCCACCCGCACATCGGGCAGGCCGCGGTGGATCTGCTGGAGCACGCGGGCTGGCGGGTGGAGATGCCACGGGAGCCGCTGTGCTGCGGGCTGACGTGGATCTCCACCGGGCAGCTCGGCGTCGCCGAACGCGTCCTGGCCCGCACCGTACGCCGGCTCGCCGGGCACGTCCGGGCGGGCGGGCTGGTCGTCGGCCTCGAACCGAGCTGCACCACCGTCTTCCGCTCCGACCTGGGCGAGCTGTTCCCCGGCGACCAGGACGCGCGCAGGCTGACCGCTCAGACGGTGACGCTCGCCGAGCTGCTCACCGAGCACAGCCCCGGCTACGAGCCGCCCCAGGTGCCGGAGCGGTCGGCGCGGGCGCTGGCGCAGGTGCACTGCCACCAGCACGCGGTGCTGGGCTGGGACGCCGACCAGGAACTGCTGCGCCGGGCCGGGGTGGACGCCGAGCGACTGGAGTCCGGCTGCTGCGGGCTGGCCGGCAACTTCGGCTTCGAGCGCGGCCACCTGGACGTCAGCACGGCGTGCGCGGAGCGGGTGCTGCTGCCCCGGCTGCGGGAGGCCGACGCGCAGACCGTCGCCCTCGCCGACGGCTTCAGCTGCCGCACCCAGATCCACGAGCTGGACAGCGGCGGGCACGAGGCCGTGCACGTGGCCGAGCTGCTGGCCTCGGCGCTGCCCGCCGACGCCCACGGCAGCGCCTACGCCGTCGCCCCCGGCGCCCGCCCCGCCCCCCCGGGCCGCCGCGCCAAGGCCGCCGTGCTCGCCGCCGCGGGCCTGACCGGCGCCGGAATCGCCGCGGCGGGAGTACGGCTGGGGGTGCGACCGGGGGTACGGCGCTGAGCCCGGGCCGCGACGCGACGTGCGCGGTGCGCTGCATGCCTTGCGTCGCGCGCTTCGCGTCGCGCGTCGGCCGTCGTACGCGTGCGGCGTGCCGCGTGCCGCGTGCCGCGTGCGACGTGCGACGTGCGACGTGCCGCGTGCGGCGTGCGGCGTGCCGCGTGCCGCGTGCGACGTGCGACGTGCCGCGTGCCGCGTGCCGCGTGCCGCGTGCCGCGTGCGGCGTGCGGCGTGCGCGTGCGGCGGCCGCAGGCTGTGCTCCGTGCGCCGTCCGACGCGGTCACCGCGACGCCAGGCCCGCGGTGACGGCCCACCGCTGAGGCGCGGAACGCGCCCGAAAGCGCCAACTCGCCCGCAAGGGAAGGCGAGTGACGGCGAGTGGGCGGCGGGAGACGACGGAAGTCGGCGGAAGTCGGCGGAAGTCGGCGGGACACCCGACCGCCCCTCACAGGTAACCCGAACATCCCCCGGACTAGGGGTAACCGGCGGTAAGTTCTGCCCTGCGCACTTCTGTCATGTCCCCACCATCGCCGCTCAGGAGACTCCCCATGCGCAGACTCCTCGCCTGTCTGGCCACGGCAGCCGCCGTCCTCAGCGGGATAACCGCCGCCGCCCCCTCAGCGGCGGCCGCCGACGCGGGTGCCTTCAGCGTCCTCAGCTACAACGTGGCCGGCCTGCCCGAGAGCCTGTCCAGCGCGCCGGCCCCCCGCGAGCCGGCCACCACCGAGATCGGCAAGCGCATCGCGCCGTACGACATCGTGCACGTGCAGGAGGACTTCAACTACCACGCCGCCCTCTACGCCGGCGACACCTCGCACGCCTACCGCACCCCCACCAGCGGCGGCGCGGGCATCGGCAGCGGGCTCAACACCCTCTCCAAGATCCCCTACGACGTGGACGACTTCGAGCGGGTGCGCTGGAACTCCTGCCAGTACGACTCCGGCGACTGCCTCACCCCCAAGGGCTTCACGTTCATGCGCGTGCGCCTCGCCGAGGGCGTCTACGTGGACTTCTACAACATCCACACCAACGCCGGCACCAACGACGGCGACCTCGCCTCCCGCGCCGACAACCTCAACCAGCTCAGCGGCTTCATCGCGACCCACTCCGCCGGCAACGCGGTCGTGGTGATGGGCGACACCAACACCCGCTACACGCGCACCGGCGACACGATCGCCGAGTTCGCCGCCGCCAACGGCCTCACCGACGCCTGGGTCCAGCTGGTCCGCGACGGCACCCCGCCCGCCAAGGGCAGCGACGCCCTGGTGTGCGACCAGTCCCAGCCGACGGTGCCCGACACCTGCGAGGTCGTCGACAAGGTCCTCTACCGCGGCAGCAGGCTCGTCTCGCTGAACGCCACCTCCTACGGCAACAAGCACGCCGGCTTCCTCACCGACGACGGGCTCATGCTCTCCGACCACGACCCGGTCGCGGTGGGCTTCTCCTGGTCGCGCGACTCCGCCTACCGGCTGAGCGACCAGTTCGGCGGCCCGCACGGCGACTACTTCACCGACATCGACAAGGTTCCGGCCGGCGCGCGCGCCACCACCGTCGGCCTGCGCGCCGGCTCCCGCGTCGACCAGCTGAGCGTCACCCTGAGCGGCGGCACCACGCTCACCCACGGCGGCACCGGCGGCACCGCGTCCTCCCTCACGCTGGGCAGCGGCGAGTACCTGACCACCGCCTACCTGTGCCAGGGCGTGAAGGACGGCCACACCAGGATCTTCTACGCCAGGTTCACCACCAGCCTCGGCCGCACCCTGGCCGGCGGCTCGACCACCTCCGACTGCGTCACCCGCACCGCCCCCTCCGGCTGGCAGATCGCCGGGTTCCACGGCCGGACCGGCGACGAGGTCGACAAGATCGGGTTCATCTACACCCAGCGCTGACCGGCCCGGACGCGGGGCGCGGCCGGGCGCGCGGAAGGATCACGCGGAACAACCGACACGGTGACCGACGCGTACGTGGCCGCGCCCTAAACCGTTCTGACCGCGGCAGGCAGGCCGGGGCATGCGAAAAGCGCCTTCCGCGCTGAGCGGCCGGGCCCTGGACGAGGCCCGGCCGTCCTCGGCGGAAGGCGCTTCACCCGCGCGCCCCCGCGGGTGGTCGCCCGCGGCGCGCTACCCGTTCGTCTCCGTGGCCGTGGTCGTCGTGAACGGCAGGACCAGGCGGGACGGGTGGGCGGCGTCGCGGTAGATCTTGTGGGTGACGGGGCGGCCCACCGGCAGGTGGAAGGCGTCCGGCGGCAGCAGGGCATTGTGCGCGTCGGTCAGCGGCTCGTCGTTGGAGAGTTCCACGACCAGCCGGTGGCCCGGCAGGAACGTCGCCGCGAACGGGTAGACCCGCAGCACGTACTCCTCGGTCTTCCCCGGTTCGACCGGCACCGCGCGGGTGTGCGGGTGGTAGGGGTCGCCCTCGGTGGTGCGCTCCTCGTCCAGCTCGCGGTGGGAGGCCTTCAGGTAGGCGGTGGTGATGAGCTGCCGGCCGCCGCCGGGGGCCTCGTCCCACATGCGCAGGACGAAGTTGGTGTCGGGCTGGTCGATCTCGGCGAAGAGGTGCGCCGCGCCCGGGCCGATCATCTCGGTCGGCTCGGTGAACGGCTCCGTGCTCCAGCTGAGGATCTCCACCTTGTCGGTCACCGTCAGCGGCGCCTGGTAGAAGCCGTCGGGGGCGGCGTACTCGGCGCCCATCGGCTCGGGCTCGAAGGAGAGCTTGCGGCGCGGGCGGAAGTAGAGCGACCGGTACTCGACCGGCTTCGGCGGCCACTGGGCGCCGGTGACGGTCTCGCGCGAGCCCTCGACGTGGACGGTGACGGCGGGCTCGTCCATGACGCCGTTGTCGATACCCTTGATCCAGTAGTCGTACCAGCGGAACATCTTGTCGTGCTCCTCGATGAAGGGGCGCGACTGCATCGGCGGGTACGGGCCGATGTCCAGCTTCTTCGGGCCGTTCAGCGAGTTGAACAGCTCGATGGTGCCGTCCAGCGTCCAGCCGCGGCCCTGGTCGATCTGGAGCCAGACCGGGATGTCGATGTTCGGCGCGAGGGTGACCGGGTTGCGCTCCTCGTACCACTCGCCGTCGACCTCGTTCATCACGATGTCGAACCAGGCCTCGTGGTTCTTCGGGTAGTTGAGCACATGGACGAGATTGGGCCAGGCGGCCACGTCCGGGTCCTTCAGCCGCTCGGCGACGCGCTCCTTGATCTCCTCCGGCGAGAACGTCTCCAGCATGCGGGACTTGACGCCGTCGGTGAACGCCCAGCCGGAGTCGCCGCCGCGGCCCTCGCGGGCGGCGCGCGGCATGAACCACATGACGCCACCGTGGTAGGTGGTCTCGTAGAAGTCGTAGTGGCCGCCGCTGACGAAGATCGCCTTCAGGTGCGGGGGCCGCTCGGCCGCCGCCAGCACCTGCATCGAGCCGAAGTAGGAGATGCCGATCATGCCGACGTTGCCGTCGCACCACGGCTGCGCCGCGACCCACTCGATGAAGTCGTGGGCGTCCTGCCCGAGCGGGACCCCGCCGGCGTTGTAGTTGCCGATGTGCTCGCCCTCGGAGGCGCCGGAACCGCGCAGGTCGCCGATGACGTGGACGTAGCCCTCCTCGACCACGCGCGCGATGTCGCCGGCCTCGATGCACCCGTCCCACATCGGACTGGGCCGGCGCTGCGGCGGCGTGGTGAGCGCGAGGGCCTGCAGTTCCTTGCCGTACGGGCTCAGCGCCACCAGCGCCGGCCGCCGTGTGCCGTCCACGCCCCCGTAGGTGTCGGCGGCCAGCGTGACACCGTCGCGCATCGGCACCCGGAGGTCCTTGCGGACGGCGATCCGCCGGCCGCCTGCCTGAATCTGCTGAAACTCACTCATGGGTGTCGAAAAGCTCCTGTGTCACAAGTTCTGGTCGAGGCTCGTGCGGTAGCCGTGCATCGAGGTGAAGAACGGCGACGGTTCGAGCGTGGGGTCGCCGGTGTAGCCGAGTTCCTCGGCGACGGGGGCGAACGGGGAGTACGCCGAGTCGGTCTCCCGCAGCCCGGCCCGCAGGCAGCCGCAGGCTGCCTCGCCGACCCGGCCCTCGACCGCGAGGCTCTGGGTGATGGCCTCCTGGGCCTGGGCGGCGTCGAGTTCCACGCCGTACGGGGTCCCGTCGGCGCGACGGTAGGGGTGTCCCAGGTACAGGTGGCGCGGGCGGATCTCGTCGCGCAGGTACTCCAGGCCGGCGCGGTAGGCGGCCGGGTCGGTGTAGCCGGGGAAGCCGTTGGCGGCCCCGTGGACCTGCACGGCATCGCCGACGAACACCGACCGCTGACCGTCGACCACGTAGGCGACCGATCCGGGTGTGTGGCCCGGCATCGCGTGCACGGAGACGGTGACGCCGCCGCCGAGGGAGAGCGTCTCCCCGCCCCTGACGAGCAGGGAGGGCTCCATCTCGCCGGAGATGACGGCCTGCCCGGCGGCCGTCACCTTCGCCTCGCCCTCGGGGTCGCGCAGGTACCGGCCCCGTCCGGCGAGGTACTCCTCGACGTGGGCCCGGCGCGAGCGGAGCATCGGCGCGTCGGCCTCGTGGATCACCACCCGCGCACGCCGGCCGGTGAGCTCCCACAGGGCGTGCGCCCCGCCGACGTGGTCGATGTGACCGTGGGTCAGCAGGATCCAGCGCACGTCCTCGACGCGCCGCCCGATCGCCTCCAGCGCGGGAGCCATCCCCTCGGCGGGCGAGGAGGCGATCCCGGTGTCGACGACGGCCGGTTCGGGCGCGTCGATGAAGAAGCTGTAGAGACCGAACCGCCCCCAGGGCGAGACCAGGGGTTGGATGTCGACTGCGTGCGTCATGGCTCTCTTTCTGAACGCGTGATCGCGTGGTCGCCTACGAGATCACCTTCGTCATCGCCTACGAGATCACCTGCGTGATCACCTGCCTGATCACCTGCGAGGTCGCCGGGTCAGCGCCGGCGGAGGAAGTCGCGGGTCTCCTCGAACACCCGGTGGTACTCCGGGATCCAGGAGAAGTGCTGCACGAATCCGTGGCCCGCGCCCTCGTACCGGCTCACCGTCGCCTCCACTCCGGCCTCCCGCAGCCGCCGGCCGTACAACTCGCCCTCGTCGCGCAGCGGGTCGTACTGCGCGGTGACGACGAGGGCGGGCGGCAGCCCGCTGAGGTCCGCCCGCTTGACCGGCGAGACGAGCGGGTCCGCGGGATCGGCGCCGCTGTCCAGGTAGAAGGCGTTGAACGGCTTCAGCCCGGCCGTCTCCAGGCCGTAGCCCTGGGCGTTCTCCCGCAGCGAGGCGTAGCGGCCGGCGTCGAAGTCCAGGTCCAGGGAGGGGTAGTACAGGATCTGGTGGGTGATCCGGTCGAAGCCGTCGTCGTGCGCCCTGGCCGCGACCGCGGCCACGAAGGTGCCGCCGGAGCTGTCGCCGGCGAGGGCCAGCGTCGTGCCGTCCCAGCCGAGGCCGGCGTCCGGCTCGGCGGCCCAGCGCACGACCGCGCAGCAGTCGTCGAGACCGGCCGGGAAGGCGGCCTCCGGCGCCAGGCGGTAGCCGACGGAGACGACCTTGAGTCCGGTCTCCTTCGCCAGCGACCGCGCGACGTGGTCGTGCGTCTCCAGGCTGCCGAGGAAGAACGCGCCGCCGTGGAAGTAGACCAGCACGCCGTGGCGGTCGGCCTCGTCCGGGGTGTAGATCCGCACCGGCACGTCGCCCGACGCCGTCCGCGCGGTCACGTCGTCGACCGCGTGCAGCGGCAGCCGCTCCGCGAGCGGGGCGACGTGCGCCTCGTCCGCGGCGCGCATGGCGACCGGGTCGAGCGGACCCTCGGGCGGGGCCGGCAGGCTTGCGAGGATCTTCGCGATCTCGGGATGCAGCGGCATGGGCGTCAGTCCTGCGGCTGCTGGGCCGCGGGCTTCTGACCGGGGAAGACGTCGTTGATCTCGTCCTCGGTCCAGCCCTGGCGCGAGATGCGCTGCAGCTCGTCGGTCATCGGCTTGCGGGTGGCCTGGTACAGCGCCAGCGCCTCCTTCACGGAGTCCGCCTCGCGCAGGGCGTCGGCGAGCCCGCCGGCGTCCAGGATGGCCGAGTTCGCGCCCTGGCCCTGGTGGTGCAGCATCGAGTGGGCCGCGTCGCCCACGAGGGCGACGGAGTCCGAGTGCCAGGTGTCGACCGAGTCGATGTCGTAGACCGCGCGGATGTTCACGGCGCTCATGTCGAGTTCGCGCGCGATGCTGACCAGGCGCTCGTCGAAGCCCTGCACCGCCGCCATGAGGTCGTCCTTGGTGGCCGCCGGGGACCAGGAGCCGTCCGCGCACAGGGTGGTGACGTCGAACGACACCTGGCCCCGGTGACGCAGCGGCAGCAGGTAGATCTTCGTGCCGCGGCCGATGTACATCCGCAGGTTGTCGTCGACGACCATCCCGTGGGCGTCGTCGACGGAGATCACCGCACGGTAGGCGTGCTCACCGGAGAACACCGGGGCCTTGTCGCTGAACAGGTTCTGGCGCACCACCGACTTGATGCCGTCGGCTCCGACGACCAGGTCGGCCTCGACGGTTCTGCCGTTCGCGAAGGTGAGGACGGAACTGTCGCCCTTGTCCTGGACGCTCTCCAGTTTGTGACCGAGGTGCACCATGCCCTCGGGGAGCACGCCCAGGAGGGCCTCGATGAAGTCCCCGCGGTGGACCAGGTGGGTCTTGGTCTCCTCGGCGAAGTCGTCGATCTCCGGCCAGGTGTCCTTCATGATCGGGTCGCCGGTGGCCGTGAGGATCTCGAAGTAGTCGCTCGGCGAGCTCACCTTCGCGATCGCGTCGAAGATCCCCCACTGGCGGAACCGGTCCATGCTGGAGGGACGCAGACCGATGCCGGCGCCGACCTCGCGGATCTGGCCCGCCTGCTCGTAGACGTCGACATCGGCGCCGAGCAGGCTCAGGGCCTTGGCCGACGCCGCGCCGGCGTACCCCGCGCCGACGATGGCGATCTTCAGGTTCTTCAGGTCGGAAGTCTGCATTGGGTGCTTCTCTCTGCTTCTGGTGCCGGCTCTGGAGGGTCAGGTTCTGGTGCTAGCTCTGGAGGGTCAGGAAGTCGGCAGGGTTGTCGACGAAGATCGTCTTGATGGCGGTCTCGTCGAGGCCGGCGGCGCGGAGGTCCGGGATGAGGTCCTCGAAGATGTAGTTGACGGTGTGGCCCTTGACGCCCGGCCAGCCCAGCGGGGAGCAGTTGGCGTCCGCGGAGGCGAGCACCTGCTTCAGCCGGCCCTCGCCGACGAAGCGCAGGAAGTGGTCGAGCCGCTCCTTGCGGGGGCGGGCCCAGAACGGCGGGTCCGGCAGCTCGGTCTCGTAGCCGAAGGTGTCGAAGCCGATGCGGCCGCCCTGCTCGGCGATCCAGACGTCGCGCGTCTTGTCGGCGTTCACCCCGTCGTCGACGTGCCCGAACAGGACACGGTCCAGGGGGAGGCCCTCTTGGCCGAAGATCGCGATCGCGTTCTCGGCGTCGATCGCGAGGTGGGTCAGGACGGGCACGCCGGTGGCGAGCGCGGCGCGCGCGGCGGCGCGGTAGATGCGCTTGTCCAGGTCCGTCATCCGGCCGCCGCGGCTGACCCCGACCTTGATCACGCCGGCCCGGCTGCCGGTGGAGCCGATGCCGACGGTGATCTCGTGGACGAACTGCCGGGTCAGGTAGTCCACGTCGGCCCGGGCGAAGTGGTGCAGGGCGGTGTCGCCGCCGACGAAGCCGGTGCAGGCGACGATGTGCACGCCGGTCTTCGCGGACAGCGACCTGTAGTGGTCGACGTCACGGCCGTTGCAGATGCCGGTGGCGTCGACGAAGGTGCCGCCGCCGTACTCGTGGAACTTCCGCAGCTTCGGGACGGTCTCCTCGTACCGCTGCTCCGGCGTCTTCCACCACTGCGTGTCCAGCTCGGAGCCGGGCATGCCGTAGCCGATGTGCTCGTGGATGGCCACGAGACCCAGCTCCTCCGCCGGGATCGGCCCCAGCACGGTGTTCACTCTCGACACAACACTCACCTTTGGGAAAAGAGACTCGACGGTCGTTCGCGCTGCGCGGCTCAGCGCACCGACAGCAGGTCGCGGGGGTTCGCGACGAGGATCCGCCGCACGTCCTCGTCGCCGAGGCCCTGCGCCTTCAGAAGCGGGACGAAAGCGGTCAGGACGTAGCTGTACGGCAGGTCGTTGGCGGGGTGGCCCTTCGCCACCCCGGTCGCGTTGCTGGAGAGCAGGACCCGGCCGCCGAAGCCGGCCCGGACGAGGCCGGCGACCAGGGCGGCTCGCTCGGCGTCCGTGACGTGGTCGTCGTGCTCCACGCCGACGTGGTCGAGGGCGGCGTAGGCGCCGCGGCGGGCGACCTCCAGGGGCGCGCCGGCGGCGACGGCGTCCTCGCGGTCGAGTCCGCCGACGACGACGCGGTCGGCCGGCAGCTTCTCGTCCAGGACGACGTCGAGGTCGTGGAGGGCGTCGGCGCCGTAGCGGAGGGAGACGGGCACGCCGGTGGCCAGGGCGGTGCGGGCCGCGCCGCGGAACAGGCTCTCGTCGGTCGCGGTCATGCCCTCGCGGGTGGCGGTGGTGGCCACCAGGCCCGCGGCGGCGCGGCGCTCCACCCGGGGGACCACCATGCCCTCGGTGATCTCCTTGGTGAACAGGTCGGCGAACTTCTCGGCCGGCCAGGGTGTCGGCGGGTCGGTCTGCGGCGTGCGGAAGTAGCCGCCGAGCAGTTCCTCCGGGCCCTGTCCGGTCGAGGCGACGATGTGCACGCCGGTCGTGCGGGAGAGGGCCTCGTACAGCCGGACGTCGCGGCCGTGGAACATGCCGGTGCTGTCGACGACCGTGCCGCCGCCGTGCGCGCGGAAGTCGGTCAGCTTCGCGGCGAGGGTCTCGAAGATCTCGGCGCGGTCGATGGTGATGTCGAAGGCGTACTCCGCGCCGGGAACCACCGAGAGCAGCGCCTCGTGGACCGCGACGGCGCCCAGCTCCTCAGCAGGCACCGGGCCCAGGACGGTGTTCACGGTGTTGCTCTTGCCGCTCATGCCTGCCTCACGTGTCCGGGGTGGGGTGCTCAGCACCCAGTGGCTGCGGCCACCGTAGCGATTCGGTTTACATGCCGTCAATGAAATGAACACCAAGAAAAAACACTGAACTGATAGTCAGAGGGAAGTCGGCGGCCTCTCCGGACCGCGCGAGAACATGCAGGTCATGCATGTCACGCCATGCGAATCATTCATTTGATGCGTGTGAGGCCAGCCACTTCACTGGGGCGGCATGAGCACCCCACCCACCTCCGACATCGACCTCTTCGCCGACCAGGTCCTGCTCGACCCGTACCCCGCCTACGCCGAGCTGCGTGAGCAGGGCACCGTCGTCCACCTCCGCGCGAACGACGTCTACGCGCTGACCCGGTACGACGCCGTCCGCGGCGCCCTCGCGGACTGGGAGTCGTTCTCCTCCACGTCCATCGCCTTCAACCCGATGGCCAACGAGGCGCTCACCGGCACCTCGCTCGCCTCCGACCCCCCGGCGCACACCCGGCTGCGCGCCACCCTCACCGAGAACCTCTCGCCCCGCGCCCTGCGCGGCCTGAAGGTCCGGATCGAGGAGAAGGCGGACGCGCTCGTCGCGGAACTCGTCGACAAGGGCTCCTTCGAGGCGATCGACGCCCTCGCCCGCGCCTTCCCGCTGGAGGTCGTCGCGGACCTGATCGGCTTCACCGGCCACGTGCGCGACAACATGCTGCGCTGGGGCCAGGCCGCCATGCAGGTCATCGGCCCGATGAACCAGCGCACGGCCGACAGCTTCCCCGTCGCCGGCGAGCTCTACGGCTGGTGCTCCCAGGTCACGGCCGACGACCTGGCCGAGGGGTCGGTGGGCCGCGGCATCTTCGACGCCGAGGCGCGCGGCGACATCCCGGCGGACACCGCCGGCCACATCATCCACCAGTACCTCGGCGCCGGCGTCGACACCACGATCGCGGCGATCGGCAACATCGTCGCCCTGTTCGCCGCGCACCCCGACCAGCTCGCCCTGGTCCGCGCGAACCCCTCGCTGGTACCGGCCGCGTTCAACGAGGTGCTGCGCTTCTGGCCCCCCGTCAACGCCTGGGGCCGCCGCGCCACCAAGGACGTCGAGGTCGACGGCACGGTCATCCCGGCCGGCGCGCAGATCGCGGTGCTGCTCGGCGCCGGCAACCGCGACCCGCGGCACTACGACGACCCGGACGCCTTCCTCGTCGAGCGCAACCCGGTCGACCACCTGTCCTTCGGCTACGGCCCGCACGGCTGCGCGGGCCAGGGACTCGCCCGTCTGGAGGCCCACGCCGTGATCGAGGCGCTCTCCCGGCGCGTCGGCCGCCTCGTCGTCGGACCCGAGGTCCGCGTACCCAGCAACATCACCCGGAGCATCGAACAGCTCCCCGTCCTGGAGGTGATCCCGGCATGAGGATCGTTCTCGACCGCCCCCGCTGCGAGGGCCACGGCCTGTGCGAGGAGGCCGCGCCCCAGCTCATGCACCTCGACGACGAGGGCGAACTCGTCATCGACCGCGAGGAGATCGGCGAGGCCGACGCCGTCGCGGCGAACGCCGCCGCCCGGGTGTGTCCGGTCGCGGCGCTGAGGATCGTATGAGCGCCGGCACGATCGGCCGCGTCGTGGTCGTCGGCAACGGGATCGCCGGGCTCACCGCGGCCGACACCCTCCGCGACGCCGGCTTCGACGGCGAGCTGACCATCGTCGGCGACGAGCCGCACCCCGCCTACAGCCGCCCGGCCCTGTCGAAGGCGCTGCTGCTCGACGGCGACGACATGTCGTCCCACGAGCTGCCGCCGGCCGGCCACGGGGCGACCGAGCTGCTGGGCGTACGGGCGACCGGACTCGACCTCGACCGCCGGCTGGTCACCCTCGACGACGGCGCCGCGCTGCCCTACGACCGCGTCGTCCTCGCCACCGGCTCCCGGGCCCGGCGGCTGTCCGGCCTGCCCGAGGAGCTGACCCTGCGGGGACTCGACGACGCGCTGGCCCTGCGCGGCCTGCTGGCGGCCCGGCCGTCGGTCGTCGTGGTCGGCGGGGGCCCGCTCGGCATGGAGATCGCCTCGGGCTGCCTGGCCGCCGGCTGCCGGGTCACCCTCGTCTCCCAGGGGCTGCCGCTGATCGTCCAGCTCGGTCCGCACCTCGCCGAGGTCTTCGTCAAGGCCGCGCTGGACAAGGGCCTCACCGTCGTCGAGACCGGGTCGGCCCGGTTCGAACGGCGTGCGGGCGACGCCCGGGTCGTCCTCGACGACGGCGCGGTCCTGGAGGCGGAGGTGCTCCTGAGCGCCGTCGGGGACGTGCCCAACACCGAGTGGCTCGCGGACACGGGCCTCACCGTGAACGGCACGGTGCCGGTCGACTCCCGCGGGCTGGTCCGCCCCGAGGTCGCCGCCGTCGGCGACCTGGCGGCCTTCCCCACCGCCTCCGGCCTGCGCCGCGTCCCGCTGTGGAGCAGCGCGATCGAGCAGGCGAAGGTCGCCGCGCGGGCGCTTCTGCACGGCGACCAGGCGCCGCCGCTGGAGTTCCAGCCGTACTTCTGGACCGAGCAGTTCGGGCTGACCCTCAAGGCGGTGGGCCACCTGCCGCCGGCCGGGGAGCCGGAGTACGTCGACGGCGGGCCCGGCGGCGGCCCGGCGCTGATGCGCTGGTCGCACGCGGACGGCACGGATGTGGCCGCGGCGCTGATCCACCGCATCCCGATCCCGCGGCTGCGCCGCATGACCCGCGCGGCGTAGGCGGCCGTGCGGACCGCCGGACAGGCGACCGTGCGGACCACCGGACAGGCCGCCGTGCGGACCGCCGGACAGCCAGCCGTGCGGACCGCAGGACAGGCCGCCGGACAGCCAGCCGTACGGACCACCGGACAGCCAGCCGTGCGGGCCGCCGTACGGACCGCCGTGCGGACCGCAGGACAGGCCGCCGGACAGCCAGCCGTGCGGGCCGCCGCGTAGGGTTTTCCGCATGGGCGACGACGGAGAGGGCGCCACCGGTTCGGGGCTCGACCGGCTGGCGTCGGTCAACCTCAACCTGCTGGTGCCCCTCCTCGCGCTCCTCGAGGAGCGTTCGGTGACCAGGGCCGCGCAGCGGGTCGGCCTGTCCCAGCCGGCGATGAGCCACGCGCTGACCCGGATGCGGCGCCTGCTGGGCGACGACCTGGTCGTCCGGCAGGGAGCGGGTGTCACCCTGACCCCGCGCGCCCTGGAGCTGATCACGCCGCTGCGCAGCGCCCTCCAGCAGACGGCGCGCGTGGTGAACTTCCCCTGCTTCGACCCCGCCACGGACGAGCGTGTCATCACGGCCGCCATGACGACCAGCACCGCGTTCGTCGTCGGCCCCCGGCTGGCCCGGCTCGTCGCCGAGCGCGCCCCGCACACCACGCTGCGCGTGCGCACGATCACGGTGCCGACCGAGGCCACCTTCACCGACATGGGCGTCGACGTCGTCCTCGTCTCCGAGGGACACTTCTCGCCGTACCCGCGCGAACGGCTCTACAACGACCGGGTGGTGGTGATCGCCTCCCCGGACACACCCCCGGACGCGAGCGCGCTCGACCTGCTGACCACCCAGCCGCACGTCGTCGTCGACACCGACCGGCGGGTCTTCCCCTACTCGGCGCTGGAGGAACGGCAGATCCCCTACCGCGTCGGCCAGTTGATCTCCGATTTCCTGCTGGTCCCCTACCTGGTCGCCCGCGCGGGCGGCGTGGCCCTCCTCCGCCACCGGGTCGCCGTCACCATGCGCGACCTCGCCGACCTGCGCATCGAGGAGTTCCCCTTCCCGCTCCCCGGCCTCGGCATCGACATGGTCTTCAACCCCCGCCTGACCGACCGGTACTTCACCGAATGGCTGAGGGGTCTGCTGTTCGACGCGGCCGCGCGTCCGTGACGCGGCGTCACTGGGCGCCGTTCCCGACACGGGCGGTGGCCTCGGTGGCCGACCCGGCGGGACCGGTCTGCCAAGGCCCTTCGGCCCCGTGACCGCGGCCGACGGGAGGGCGGTGGGCGCGGGAACGGGGCGAAGCGCCGCCCGGCCACGTTCGCAAGCCGGTGCGCGGCGGTGCACCCTGGAGGGCATGGGTTCCGGGCAGCGACGCTTCGCCGGCCTCGGGCAGCCGTGGCAGACCAGCCAGACGCTGCTGCTGATTCCGGTTGCGCTCATCGCCCTGATCACGGTCGCGGACATCGTGACCCCGAGCGACATCGTCCTCGGCCCCCTCCTGGTGATCGCGCCCGCGCTCACCGCCTGGTTCGCAGGCCCCTGGACCACGGGCGGCGTCGGGACCCTGGCGGTGGCGGCCCAGGCGTTCATCGGCTGGCATTCCGGCCAGTTGTCCTCGCGGCACGTGATCGTGCAGGTGGCCGCCCTGGTGGTGCTCACCTCCCTGATCGTGGTCCTGTGCGCGGTGCGCGACCGGCACAGACGCCAGCTGGCCCAGGTGCGGTCGGTCGCCGAGGCCGCCCAGCACGTCCTGCTGTGGCCCCTGCCGAGCCGGCTCGGACCCCTGCAACTGGCCTGTCTCTACCTGGCCGCCGAGGAGGAGGCCGAGATCGGCGGCGACCTCTACGCCGCCGCCCGCACCGACGGCGCGGCCCGCGTGATGATCGGTGACGTGCGGGGCAAGGGCCTGTCCGCCATCGGCGAGGCCGCCCTCCTCCTCGGCGCCTTCCGCGAGGCCGCCCACCAGCACGCCGCCCTGCCCGAACTGGCCGCCGCCCTGGAGCGGAGCATCACCCGCTACCTCGCCGACTTCGAACCCGACGAGGAGACGGGCGAACGCTTCGTCACCGCGCTCCTGCTGGAGATCCCCGACGACGAGCCCGTCGTCCGGATGACCAGCTGCGGCCACCTCGCCCCGTTGCTGCTCGGACCGGGCAACGCCGTGACCGTCCCGGACCTCACCCCCGCTCCCCCGCTCGGGGTCGGCATGACGGACCCCGGCGACCGCGCCCTCGACGTGCTGCCGTTCGGCTCCGCGGACACTCTGCTCCTGTACACCGACGGGGTGGTCGAGGCCCGGGACCGGGACGGCGTCTTCTACCCGCTCGCGCAGCGCACCGCCCAGTGGACCGGCAGCACTCCCCAGGCCCTCATCCACCACATCCGGCACGAC
This sequence comes from Streptomyces sp. H51, assembly GCF_035656535.1. Lineage (NCBI taxonomy): Bacteria > Bacillati > Actinomycetota > Actinomycetes > Kitasatosporales > Streptomycetaceae > Streptomyces > Streptomyces sp. H51. The sequence continues at coordinate 226,592 of NZ_JAYMHD010000038.1, read as the reverse complement.
CTGCTGGCCCACACCGCCGGACGCCTCGCCGACGACGTCGCCCTCATCGCCATCCGCCGCACCCCCGCCCCGCACCCCGGCCACCACCTCGGCCACCACCCCGGCCACCACCTCGGCCGACCGTCCGGCCCGGCGCGTTCCGCCCCTGCGGAACCACCGGACCACCGATCGGGACGGCCGCCGTGATCCAGGACCGCACAGAGCGCGTCATCCGTCTCATCCCCTCCGGCGGCGGACGCGCCGAGAAGCCCGCGCGCGCCTTTCAGTCACCCAGGAAGCGGCGAGGAGGACGGGCAGGGCCGTCCCGATCAGCAGCGCACAGCCGGTGAACGCGCTCGCCAGGAAGTGGCCGCCCACCCGCGCCACACCTTGGTAGTAGCCGACCACGACGGCCATCAGCAGCAGGTAGCCGCCGACGGCGGTGCCGGCCACCTTGCGGATCAGGGCCGGCCAGCCCCGTTCACCGGAGGGCACGGGAACGGGCCGTCGCGCGCCTCGGCGCAGAACGTGCAGGCCGAACGCCAGGCAGCCCATGACCAGCAGATAGCCGACCAGCATGAGGGTGACGTCCAGGCGGACCGGGATCAGGGCAGGTCCCTCCCCCGGCGGACGGCCGGCGGCGGGATCCGGACCGGCCCGAGTCTCACTGCCCGTCCCTGAGCAGGAAGTGCCACCCGCGGACGAAGGCGTGCCAGCCGAACCACAGCCACAGCGCGAACAGCGCCCACCGGCCCGCCGGAAAGCGCATGACCGCCCGCAGGGCGTCACTGAGGGTGGGGAACGCGTCGCCGCTGCGCAGCAGGCCGATCCCCTCCCAGGCGAACAGGGCACCGAACAGGACCGCCCAGACCAGATAGCCGGCCAACGGATGCTTCACCACGGCGACCTCCTTCCCGCATGCATGCCCGTCCGGCCGCCCTCCGCCACGGTTCCGCCCCGGCAACCGGACGGTCGCCCCTGGGCTGTGACCGCGAGGGCGAAAGTGTTGCGCCGGATGGCGCAGCCGCGGTCGGGGACGGTCCCGGTCGGCGGGTAGTCCTCGTCGGGTGAAGACCTTTCCGGGAGAGGGGCTGCGATGGCCGACGGACCGACGTACCCGGGGCGTGCCCTGTCCGCCCCCGTGGATCTGAGCGGCGCCGGACATTACCTCCACTGGGGCGTGGTGCAGATCTCGGTCGCGAACCTCGTGGTCTTCGCCCTGATGGCGACCGTCTTCGTGCTGGCGCTGCTGCTGCCCTTCCCGCGTGGCCGGCAGGGGCGGTGAGCGGCGTGGCGCGAGAGGACTCCGCGGGGCGTCCGGACGATCGCGCGGGCGGGTGGACCGGTGCCGTGCGGCGGCGCGCCCTGCGCGCGTTCCCCCCGGAGAGACTGCTGCCCACCACCCAGCCGGAGTACGTGGCCTCCTGGATCTACGTGTTCGGCGTCCTCACGCTCTCCGGCCTGGTGGTCGTCGTCCTCACCGGCTGCGTGCTCGCCCTCAAGGGCCCTGCCTGGTGGCACGTCTCGGACGTCGGCAGGTACGTCAACAGTCTGCACCTGTGGAGTGTGGAACTGTTCATGTTCTTCATGATCGTCCACCTGTGGGGGCAGTTCTTCATGGCGGCCTGGCGCGGGCGCCGGGCGCTCACCTGGGTCATCGGGGCGGTGGTCCTCCTCGTCTCGATGGGTACCGCCTTGACCGGTTATCTGGTGCAGCAGAACTTCGACTCCCAGTGGATCGCCGACCAGGCCAAGGACGGCCTGAACTCGGTGGGGGTCGGGGCCTGGTTCAACGTCCTCGACTTCGGCCAGATGTTCATGTGGCACATCGTGCTGCTGCCCCTGACCGTGTCGGTGCTGGCGGCGCTGCACATCCTGCTGGTGCGGATGCGCGGGGTGGTGCCACCCATCGGGGCCACACCCGGGCCGGCCCCCGCCGAACCCACCGACCGCACCGAACCGGTGGGACCGGTGGGACAGTCGGGGCCGGCGAGGCCGGTGGGGGAAGGTGGCGCCGGATGACCGGGCGGCGGGGCCGCCCGCGTCGGAGGAGCAGCCGGCGAGCACCGGTCCCCGATCCGGACTCGTTCCCGCAACGGCCGTACGACCTGGTCATGGAGTTCACCGTCGCGCTGGCGGTGACCGCGGTGCTCGTCGCCGGACTCGCGGCGATCTTCTCCTCGCCCGACGAGAAGCCGATCACCCTGGCGCGCTGGGCGAGGGCCGCGCCGGGCGACTTCACCGCCACCGCCGTCGCCGAACTGGGCCGCACCAGCGGCACGGCGCGCTACGGCCCCCCGTACAACGACACACCGGGTGCCGGGCAGAAGATCGGTCCGGTGAGCCTTCAGCGCGCCGCCGGGGTGACCATCCCGATCGACACCGCACGCGACTTCGTGCTCCGTCCGCTGGCCGACGCGCCGGAACCCCCTGCCGTCACCGCCGCGCTGGCCGCCTGGCACGCCGCCTCCACCGCGCGGCAGCGGCAGTGGGCCGGCGCCTACGCCGACGCGCTCGGCAAGGCTCCGGGAGGCGATCCGGGCAAGGTCCGGCCAGGGGACTACGGGCCCGTCCCGGCCCTGACGGCCCGCCTGCTGCAACTGGCCCGGGCGGGCGCACTCGACGGCCAACTGCGCACCGCGGGCCGCTTCTACCAGACGGACTACACCAAGCCGCTGCTCTTCCTCGGCGACGGCGCCTACCTGGAGCACCAGGCCCGCGCCCGGCACCTGGCCAGTGACCAGTGGGGGATGATGAACGAGACGGGCAACTGGCCAGGCCAGCCCTGGCTGGGGCTGTACACCTTGTGGTACCAGATCGAGCCGTTCAGCAGTTCGGGCAACGTCGATGCCCTGGTCTGGGCCCTGATGGCGCTGCTCAGCCTGGTGTTCGTCCTGTTGCCGTTCGTCCCGGGCGTCCGCTCCCTCCCGCGGTGGATCGGCGTGCACCGCCTCGTCTGGCGCGACTACTACCGCGCGCACCGACCGGAACGGCCGGACCGACCGGAACGGCCGGAACGGCCGGACCGGCCGGACCGGAGCAGTGAATGACCCGTGCCGCGTCGTCGGCCGCTGCCGCCGCGCGCGGACCCCGGGCGGCGCGGTTCAGGCGTGGGCGACCCGCATGGTGATCTCGGCGATGCGCTCCGCGGAGAGGTCGGGCGGCAGGACCGGCTGGACGAGGTGGCTGACCGTCAGGCGTACCACCGCTTCGACGGCCAGGTCCAGGGAGTGGGTGTCGATCTCGGGCCAGGCTTCCGCCGCGTAGCCGGTGAGCATCCCGATGGCGCTGTCCAGCAGCGGCTCGGAGCGGGTCGTCAGATGGGCGAGCAGGTCCTCGTCGCCGCCCCGGCTGCTGGTCAGGATGGCCTTGAGCAGCGAGTTGTCGGCCGCCGTGCGCAGGGTGTAGCCGATGGCGGCGGTGATGGCGTCCCTCATGTCGTCGGGGTGGGCGAGGAGTTGGCCCTGTATGCCGGTGAGGAAGCGTTCCACCTCGCGCATCACCAGGGCTTGGCCGATGGCCGACTTGGAGCCGTACTCGTTGTAGACGGTCTGCCGGCTCACTCCCGCGGTGGTGGCGACATGGGTCATCTTCAGCCGGTCCCAGCCCTCGGCCGCGACCCGCTCGTAGGCGGCGTCCAGGATCCGTTCCTTCAGCAGGGAGCGGACCGACTCTCGATAGCGCGTCATCTCGCCCCCATCCTAACGAGCACCCGTCCATTCTATTGACACTCTCCTCGACACTGTCTAGCTTCTGGACAGTTCACGGCCAAAGTGTCCAACGAGGCAATGGAGGTGGGTCATGGCAGGGGCCGCTCATCCGCTCGGAGCGCCGGCGTCGCAGGTGACGTGGCGGGACGGCAAGCGCTACCTGTGGCTGCTCGGACTGGTGCTCCCCGCCTTCCCGTTCGCGGCGTGGGGACTGGCCGCGGCCATGGACGGCTACTCCTGGTGGCTGCTGCCGCCGGTCGTCTTCGGTGTGATCCCGCTGGTGGACCTGATGGTGGGCAAGGACTCCGACAATCCGCCCGACAGCGTCCTCACCTGGCTGGAATCGGACCGGTACTACCGCTGGTGCACCTACCTGTTCCTGCCCCTCCAGTACGCCGGGCTGGTGCTGGCCTGCGCGCTGTGGTCCCACGGGGGCCTGTCGACCGTGGACAAGGCCGGGCTGACCGTCACCGTCGGCATCGTCGCCGGGTTCGGCATCAACACCGCGCACGAACTGGGCCACAAGAAGGAAGGGCTGGAACGCTGGCTGGCCCGGATCGCGCTCGCCCAGACCTGCTACGGGCACTTCTACATCGAGCACAACCGCGGCCACCACGTTCGGGTCGCCACTCCCGAGGACCCCGCCAGTTCCCGACTGGGCCAGTCCTTCTGGGAGTTCCTGCCCCGCTCGGTGTACGGCAGCGCCCGCTCGGGCTGGCACCTGGAGAAGCAGCGGCTCGCCCGGCTGGGCAAGAGCCCGTGGAGCCCGCACAACGACGTGCTCAGCGCCTGGGCGATGTCGGCGGCCCTCTTCGCCGCGCTCACCGCGGCGTTCGGGATCGAGGTGCTGCCGTACCTGGCGGTGCAGGCGGTCATCGGTTTCTGCCTGCTGGAGGTCGTCAACTACCTGGAGCACTACGGGCTGCTGCGGCAGAAGACCGCTTCGGGCCGTTACGAGCGCTGCACCCCGCAGCACAGCTGGAACAGCGACGACATCGCCTCCAACATCTTCCTCTACCACCTGCAGCGGCACAGCGACCACCACGCCAACCCCACCCGGCGCTACCAGGCCCTGCGCCATTTCGAGGAGTCCCCGCAACTGCCCACCGGCTACGCCGGGATGATCCTGCTCGCCGTCGTGCCACCGCTGTGGCGGCGGGTGATGGACCCCAGGCTCCTCTCCCACTACGGCGACGAGGTCACCCGGGCCAACATCCACCCCCGCACCAGGGACAGGGTCCTCGCCCGCCACGGGAGCCGCTGATGAGCCGCTACCTGTGCCCGGTCTGCGACTACGTGTACGACGAGACCGCCGGCGCCCCTCGCGAGGGGTTCCCGGCCGGCACGGCCTGGGCGGACGTGCCCGACGACTGGCCCTGCCCCGACTGCGGGGTCCGCGAGAAGATCGACTTCGAGGAGCTGACGTGAAGGTCTGGGAATGCCTGGTGTGCGGTTTCGTCTACGACGAGGCGCTGGGCTGGCCCGAGGAGGGCATCGCCCCCGGCACCCGCTGGGAGGACATCCCGGACGACTGGTCGTGCCCCGACTGCGGTGCCGCCAAGGCCGACTTCCGGATGGCCGAGGCGTCCCGTGCCTGAGACGCCCTTGACCACGCCCCGCACCATCGCCGTCGTCGGCACCGGAATCGCCGGCGCGACCGCCGCGCTGACCCTGCGCGAGGAGGGCTTCGACGGCCGCGTCGTCCTGGTCGGCGAGGAACCCCATCCCCCGTACCGGCGTCCGCCCCTGTCCAAGGACCTCGTCAAGCGGGTCCTGACGCCCGAACGGCTCCGCCTGAAGCCGCCGGCGGCCTGGCAGGAGCTGGGCATCGAACTGCGCACCGGCACGAAGGTCACGGGCATCGCCGGCGGCGTCCTGGAATGCGCCGACGGAAGCCGGCTGCCGTACGACCGGCTGCTGCTGGCGACCGGCGGACGCGCCCGCACCCTGCCGTACGCCGCCGAGGACGAACACGTGCACACCCTGCGCGGCCTCGGCGACGTGGCCGCGCTCCGCGCCGACCTGGAGTCCGGCGGCCCGCTGCTGGTCATCGGCGCGGGACTGCTCGGCCTGGAAGCCGCCGCGAGCGCCCGGGCGGCGGGCCTCGACGTCACCGTCCTGGAAGCCGGGGCGGAACCCCTTCGCCGGGTACTGCCCGCCCGCCTGCGCCATGCCGTCCTGGAACTGCACCGGGCCCACGGGACCCAGGTGCACACCGGGGTCACGCTCACCGGGCTCGCCCGACGGGACGGCGCGCTCGTCGCGACCGCCCGGGACGGACGGAGCTGGCAGGCGCACACGGTGCTGGTCGCCACCGGTCTGCGACCCGATGTCGGACTGGCCGTCCGGGCGGGCCTGGACGTGGACGACGGCATCCTCGTCGACGCGCTCGGCGCGACCGGCGACCCGCGCGTCTTCGCGGCGGGGGACGTGGCCCGGTATCCCGACCCGCTCCTCGGACGACGGGTGCGCGTCGAGCAGTGGAACCACGCCCGGCAGCACGCCGCCGTCGTCGCGCGGAACATGCTCGGCGCCGGGACGCCGTTCACCGCGGTGCCGTGGTCGTGGACCGAGCAGTACGGCGTCATGCTGCAGATCGCCGGTCATCTCGCCGACGCCGACGCACTGGCGGTGCAGGGCGACGTCGCCGGCTTCGACTTCGCCGCCCTGGCGACCGCGGCCGGACGCCCGGTGGGAGCCGTGGCGGCCGGCAGACCGCACGACTTCCGCTCCCTGCGCACGGTCCTCGACGACCCCGACCGCCTTGACCACCCTGACCGCCCCGACCGCCCCGACCGTCGTACCCGCCATGACGGCGGCCCGCCCCGAACCGCGGCCCGCACACCGGCGGTCCTCCCGCACGCCGCCCTCACCGGCGGACGCCCGGAGGCCGGGGGAAGCGCGGGCGCCACTGGCACTGCGGTAAGCGCGGGCACCGCTGGCACCCCAGGCACCGCTGGCACCCCGGGCACCGCGGGATCGCCCACCGCCAAGGGGTGAGGCTCGGCCCGGTCCCGTACGGCGTCCCCGCCGTCGTGGACCTCCGGGCGAATCCGGGGAAAGGCGAGAGGGCCCGGAAGCGGAAACCCTACGATGTTCTCCATGAGTGCGCTGGTATTCCTCCTGTCGCTCGGCACTGTCTGTCGCGTCACGCGATTCATCACGAAAGACGCCCTGGCAGCGCGATTCCGCTCCCGCGTCGCCGATCGTTTCGGGGACGATTCCCAGCAGGCGTACCTCGTCAGTTGCGGATGGTGCGTCAGTGTCTGGGTCGCCGCCGCCGTCACCGCACTCGCCTACTGGGCGGGCGACGAAACCTGGTACCAGGCGGGCGCCATGGTGCTCACCCTTTCCTATCTGACCGGTCTGGCCGGCAACTGGCTCGACTGATCCGTGCGGGAGGATCCGCCGCACCGCCACCACCGGTAATTCATACGATTAATTGGTGACCAGTGTCGGCGCGACATCGCCCGGGAATAGTGGATACGGGCCGGCCTCTCGTCCCCTGCCCCGGAATTCCCCTTGTCCAGGAATTCTCCCGGCCCCCTTGACCGGCCGAAGATGCGGCCGGACGGAAGGAGGAAGACCGTGGCATGCAACTGCGGAGGCGGCGGCCGGTCCACGATCGTCTACCGACTCGTCCTCCCCAACGGGGTCACGCGCGAGTACCCCACCCGGAGCGAGGCCGACGCCGCCAACAAGAGGGCGGGCGGGCGCGGCTCCATCACCGCGGTCCGCCGGTAGGTCCTCCGCCGGCGCCGGGAGGCTCCGGCTCCCGCGAGTGCGCGCAGGCGGGGCACCACGGATGCACAAGGCCCGTGTGCCGCGCCGGCGCACAGGGCGGTCCGGAGTACGACAACGACCCGTCCCACCCGACGGACCGCCGGAAAAGGGCCGCCAGAAAAACGGACACCCCCACCGCAGCCCGTCGGTACACCGGACATCCGGTGTACCGACGGGCTGCGGCATGCCGTGGCACGCCGGGAATCCCGAACGGCCCCGCACCATCACCGCGGCCGGCCCCGGTGTGAATTCCCCTCCCCGCCCGCCGCCGACCCGCCCCGTACGCCGAAAAATGCAGCAGAGCAGGAGAACCGTTCCTCCACCGAGTGACGGCGCACGGGCGCCCACCGGCCAGTTGCGCGATAAATGTTTTAAACCACTCGCACCCCGAAGTGCGCTGCGCCGAACGAGTGGTATTTCGGTCGCCCTTCTGGCTCAATGCCCCGGTCGAAGCGCCTACTGCAGATATCGGCGGGAGATTCCTCGAACTTCCCTTGCGGGCCAAGGGATATCACCGGAACGCCACACCGGCGCGCCCGCGTACGTCCCGCACTCCGGCCGCGCACCAGACGGGCGACGCCGATCTCCTGCTTTCGTGTGTCATCCGAAAGGAGCCATCATGGCCAATTCGACCACCACCGTGACTTCGGCACCGGATCCATCCGTCTACGGCCAGTCGGTCACCTTCACCGTCACCGTCCAGCCGGAAGTCGCCGGCGGGCCCGTCCCCACCGGCAGCGTCGAGTTATTCGTGGACGGCGGGCCGGCCACGACGCTCGTGCTCGACACGAGCGGCCAGGCCCAGTACACGACCACGCTCGACGTCGGTCTGCACGGGGTGGAGGCCAGCTACCTGGGCGACGCCGACTACAGCCCGTCCACCGGCGCGGACACCCAGGAGGTCTCCCTGGCGCAGACCACCACCACGCTGACCATCGCCCCCGAACCCTCGCACTGCGGGGAGACGGTGACCCTCACCGCACACGTCGCCCCGGTCCCGCCGGGCGCCGGATCCCCCACCGGTGCGGTGTCCTTCATCGTCAGCGACGACGGCCCGGTGCTGACCGCCCCCGTGGACCCCCAGAGCGGGGAAGCGCAGGTCACCGTCGGCGATCTGGGCGTCGGCCTGCACCAGGTAGCCGCCTTCTACACCGGCGATACCGACTTCGACGGGTCCAACTCCCCCCTGACACTGCACCTCGTGGAACTCGCGCCCGTCGCGGTCACCGTCTCGGCCGATCCCGCCTCGTCGGTGTGCGGCCAGACGGTCACACTGTGCGCCACCGTGGCGCCGGTCTCCTCGGGCACCGGCAATCCGTCGGGTTCGGTGACCTTCACCGGTCCCGGCGGACTCGACGAAACGGTGACACTGGACGCGAGCGGCACCGCCTGCGTCACCACCAGCACGCTGGAGACCGGCACCGTCACCGTCTCCTACGGGGGCGACGGGTGCTACGCGAGCGCGACCGGCACGGCGGACGTGACGGTCAGCGCGGCCTCGAGCGCGGTGTCGGTGTCGAGGGACCCCGACCACCGTTTGGTGTGCGGCGAGACGGTGACGGTGTGCGCGACGGTCACCGCCGTCCCACCGGGCAGCGGCACCCCCACCGGAACCGTCGCCTTCACCGGCCCCGGCGGACTCGACGAAACGGTGACACTGGACGCGAGCGGCACCGCCTGCGTCACCACCACCGCCACGGTGGGATCCGGCACCGTCACCGTCTCCTACACGGGTGACGACTGCTTCCTGCCCTCCTCGGGCACCGTGGACGTGAGCGCCGACCAGGCGACCAGCACCGGCACCGTCACGGTCGACCCCGACCCGTCCGTGTGCGGCGAGACCGTGACCGTCTGCGCCACCGTCACCGCCGTCGCACCCGGCAGCGGCACCCCCACCGGAACCGTCACCTTCACCGGCCCCGGCGGACTCGACGAAACGGTGACACTGGACGCGAGCGGCACCGCCTGCCTGACCTCCACCACACTGCAAACCGGCACCGTCACAGCCGTCTACAACGGTGATGAATGTTTCCTGCCGTGGATCGGCACCCTGGACGTGACCGTCGACCAGGCGGCCAGTGCCACCACCGTCTCGGTCGACCAGAACCCCTCGGTGTGCGGCCAGCCCGTCACCGTCTGCGCCACCGTCACCGCCCTCCCACCCGGCAGCGGCACCCCCACCGGAACCATCACCTTCACCGGCCCCGGCGGACTCGACGAAACCGTGACACTGGACGCGAGCGGCACCGCCTGCCTGACCTCCACCACACTGCAAACCGGCACCGTCACAGCCGTCTACAACGGCGACGGATGCTTCTCCTCCTCCACGGGCACCGCACCGGTCACCGTCGACCAGGCCTCCAGCACCACCACCGTCACCGTCGACCAGAACCCCTCGGTGTGCGGCCAGCCCGTCACCGTCTGCGCCACCGTCACCGCCCTCCCACCCGGCAGCGGCACCCCCACCGGAACCATCACCTTCACCGGCCCCGGCGGACTCGACGAAACCGTGACACTGGACGCGAGCGGCACCGCCTGCGTCACCACCACCACACTGCAGACCGGCACCGTCACAGCCGTCTACAACGGCGACGGATGCTTCTCCTCCTCCACAGGCACAGTGGACGTCGCGGTCAACGCGGCATCGAGCGCGGTGTCGGTGTCGGCCGACCCGGACCCGTCGGTGTGCGGCGAGACCGTGACCGTCTGCGCCACCGTCACCGCCCTCCCACCCGGCAGCGGCACCCCCACCGGAACCGTCACCTTCACCGCCCCCGGCGGACTCGACGTAACGGTGACACTGGACGCGAGCGGCACCGCCTGCGTCACCACCACCACACTGCAGACCGGCACCGTCACCGTCTCCTACACGGGTGACGACTGCTTCCTGCCCTCCTCGGGCACCCTGGACGTGACCGTCGACCAGGCGACCAGCACCACCACCGTCACGGTCGACCCCGACCCGTCCGTGTGCGGCGAGACAGTGACCGTCTGCGCCACCGTCACCGCCGTCGCACCCGGCAGCGGCACCCCCACCGGATCGGTCCGTTTCCAGCTCCCCGACGGCAGCATCCAGAGCGTGGGGCTGGATGCGTCCGGCACGGCGTGCGTGACCACCGACAGCCTCGTCAGCGGCACGATCCTCGCCGCCTACACCGGCGACACCTGTTTCCTGGCGTCGGTCGGCGCGGCGGATGCGGCGGTCGGCCCGGCGTCGAGCGCGTTGTCCGTGTCGGTGGACCCCGACCCGTCCGTGTGCGGCGAGACCGTGACCGTCTGCGCGACGGTCACCGCCGTCCCACCCGGCAGCGGCACCCCGACCGGAACCGTCACCTTCACCGGCCCCGGCGGACTCGACGAAACGGTGACGCTGGACGCGGACGGCGGGGCGTGCCTGACCACCAGCGGTCTCACCAGCGGCACATACCTGGCCGCCTACAGTGGCGACGGATGCTTCGGCGCGACGGACGCGGTGTTCGACGTGACGGTGGATCGCGCGTCCAGCGCGGTGTCGTTGCTGGGGACCCCCGACCCGTCGGTGTGCGGCGAGACCGTGACCGTGTGCGCCACCGTCACCGCCGTCCCACCGGGCAGCGGCACCCCGACCGGAACCGTCACCTTCACCGGCCCCGGCGGACTCGACGAAACGGTGACACTGGACACCGACGGAACCGCCTGCGTCACCACCAGCACGCTGCAAACCGGCACCGTCACAGCCGTGTACGCCGGTGACAGCTGTTTCACCGGCTCGGCGCAGAGCCTCGGCCTGACGGTCGACCAAGCCTCCAGCACCACCACCGTCACCGTCGACCCCGACCCGTCCGTGTGCGGCGAGACCGTGACCGTCTGCGCCACCGTCACCGCCGTCGCACCCGGCAGCGGCACCCCCACCGGAACCATCACCTTCACCGGCCCCGGCGGACTCGACGAAACCGTGACACTGGACGCGAGCGGCACCGCCTGCGTCACCACCACCACACTGCAAACCGGCACCGTCACAGCCGTCTACAACGGCGACGGATGCTTCTCCTCCTCCACGGGCACCGCACCGGTCACCGTCGACCAGGCCTCCAGCACCACCACCGTCACCGTCGACCCCGACCCGTCGGTGTGCGGTGAGACGGTGACCGTCTGCGCCACCGTCACCGCCGTCGCACCCGGCAGCGGCACCCCCACCGGAACCGTCACCTTCACCGGCCCCGGCGGACTCGACGTAACGGTGACACTGGACGCGAGCGGCACCGCCTGCCTGACCTCCACCACACTGCAAACCGGCACCGTCACAGCCGTCTACAACGGCGACGGATGCTTCTCCTCCTCCACAGGCACCGCACCGGTCACCGTCGACCAAGCCTCCAGCACCACCACCGTCACCGTCGACCCCGACCCGTCCGTGTGCGGCCAGCCCGTCACCGTCTGCGCCACCGTCACCGCCGCCCCACCCGGCAGCGGCACCCCCACCGGAACCATCACCTTCACCACCCCGGGCGGACTGAGCACGACCGTCCCGCTGAACGCCGCCGGCACCGCCTGCCTGACCACCACGCTGGAATCCGGCACCGTCACGGCCGTCTACAACGGCGACGGATGCTTCTCCTCCTCCACAGGCACAGTGGACGTCGCGGTCAACGCGGCCCCGAGCGCGGTGTCGGTGTCGGTCGACCCGGACCCGTCGGTGTGCGGCGAGACCGTGACCGTGTGCGCCACCGTCACCGCCGTCGCGCCCGGCAGCGGCACCCCCACCGGAACCGTCACCTTCACCGGCCCCGGCGGACTGAGCACGACCGTCCCGCTGAACGACGACGGCACCGCCTGCGTCACCACCAGCAGCATGACCGGCGGAACGGTCCTGGCCGTCTACAACGGCGACGGATGCTTCTCCTCCTCCACGGGCACCGCACCGGTCACCGTCGACCAGGCGTCCAGCACCACCACCGTCACGGTCGACCCCGACCCGTCGGTGTGCGGTGAGACGGTGACCGTCTGCGCCACCGTCACCGCCGTCGCACCCGGCAGCGGCACCCCCACCGGAACCGTCACCTTCACCGGCCCCGGCGGACTCGACGAAACGGTGGCACTGGGCGCGGGCGGCACCGCCTGCGTCACCTCCACCACACTGCAGACCGGCACCGTCACAGCCGTCTACAACGGCGACGGATGCTTCTCCTCCTCCACAGGCACCGCACCGGTCACCGTCGACCAAGCCTCCAGCACCACCACCGTCACCGTCGACCCCGACCCGTCCGTGTGCGGCCAGCCCGTCACCGTCTGCGCCACCGTCACCGCCGCCCCACCCGGCAGCGGCACCCCCACCGGAACCGTCACCTTCACCGGCCCGGGGCTGAACACGACCGTCCCGCTGAACGCCGCCGGCACCGCCTGCGTCACCACCAGCAGCCTCACCGGCGGAACGATCACGGCTGTCTACAACGGCGACGAGTGCTTCACCACGTCCACGGTGACCACGGGAGTGACGGTGAACCACGCGCCGACCCACACCGTTCTCACCGTCAGTCCCAACCCCGCGACGTGCAGCCGGCCGGTGACGTACTGCGCCACGGTCACCACGGTCGCACCGGGCAGCGGCACCCCCACCGGAACAGTCACCTTCACCGGCCCCGGCGGACTCAGCACGACCGTTCCGCTGAACGCCGCCGGCACAGCCTGCGTCGACACCACCGCGAGCACCAGCGGCACGGTGACCGCCGTCTACAACGGAAGCAACTGCAACAGTCCCTCCGCCACGACGGCGAACCTGACCGTGAACCCGGCTCCCACGACGCTGACGGCGAACCCGGCGCAGGTCCGCCTGCGGACGAACGGCACGTTCGTCATCCCGTCGATGAGGGCCATGCTCAAGGTCACCTCCGGCGCCACTCCGCTCGCGGGACAGCTGGTCACCTTCAGGGCGAACACGGCACTGGGACCCATGGTCCTCGGGACCGCGCTCACCAACGCCGGCGGGGTGGCGACACTTGCACCGCCTGCGCTGCCGGTCGCCGCCACGATCGTCACGGCGACGAGTTACACCGCGTCCTTCGCGGGGACGAGCTGCTACGCACCGTCCTCCGTGACGGCGCCGCTGTCGCTCGTCCTCTTCCCGATCCTTCCATGATCCGGCACCGGTGACCGCGCACTGAACAGGTAGGAGCGAGACGCCCGGCCGCACGGCGGCCGGGCGTCGAGTTGTCGGCCGGTGACCGTTCGACCGCCCCGGCACCACCCCGATGCACTTCCGTGGTTCAGTCGGGCGGCGAGCCGGCATCCGGTGGCGGAGCCGGGCTCGGATACCGGACGAAGCTGTGCTGCCGGGGCGGCTTCGTCAGAGGCTGCCCTGCCTGCTGCGGGCGTTGGCCTCGGCCACCAGGGCACTCAACAGCTCGTCCTGGCTCAGGGTTCGCACGTCGCGCGGGTCCGCGTCCCATGCGGGGCCGCCGCCGAGCGGCCGGACCCGGAGGCAGGCGCCGTCGTGTCCCATGACCCTCCCGACCCGGTCGCGGGCGGTGTCGTGGACGGCCTCGCCGACATCCGGCACTTCGCCGCCGCCCGGTGCCTCGCTGCCGCCCTCCGTCACTTGCCGCTCCCCTTCAGGATCACGTCCGCGAGCATGAGCGCCACGGGGGCGGAGCACACCCCGAGGTGGACGAGCGCGTACCGGATGTCGCCCTCCCGGTCGTCCGCCCACGGAGTCCGGATGTCCATCGCGGGGAGCTGGATGCCTGCCTGGCTCAGTGCGTAGGCGAGGGCGTCACGGGCGGCGAGGGCCTCCTGCACGGTCGGGGTCGTGGTGCCGGTCGTGCCGGTGCTCGTCGTGCTGTGCGGGTGGGGCGGTGTGGGGGGCATGAGCGTCCTCGTCGGTCAGTACTGCGGATCGGATTCCATGACCCGGCTTCACGCTGAGACAGTTACGCTGCGTAGTCCGGGTGTCACCAGGATGAGGCGGGATCCGGCCGGCCGGACTGTGGACGAGCCCGCGCTTCCCCGTACTCCGGGGGTCGTTCCACACCCTCCACGCCGTCCGGGCGGGCCTCGGAGGGGAGCCCGGCCGCATGCCGTCTGGCTGCCTGCTTCGCGGTGCCCGTATCGTCCGGTCTCCCGACCCGCCGTACCGGCGGCCGACGTTCAGAGGGCGACGCACATGACCAGCCGGGAAGCAACTACGACGCTGTGGCGCCCTACCGGCCCCAAGGAGCTGGACCTGGTGCGGGAACTGAACTGGCGCGCATGGCCGCCCCGGCTGCCCGAACAGCCGATCTTCTACCCGGTCCTCAACGAGGACCACGCGATCAGGATCGCGCTGGGACTGGAAGGTGAAGCACGATGGCGCCGGCTTCGTCACTCGTTTCGAGGTCGAGTCGGAGTTCCTGAGCCGGTATCCCGTCCAGCAGGCGGGCGGGCGGACGATCCTCGAACTCTGGGTCCCCGCCGAGGAACTGGACGACACAACTTTGCGATGCGTCGGCCTGCCCGGCCTGCCCCGTTCGAAGTGGTCAAGAACCACGGTTCAATCCGTGGCAACGATCGTTCGTCAGCGAAGTTACTCATGACGGGCCACGTGGGTCACTGACCCGGACGAGCATTCTCTTGGGTGGCTGGGAAATCAGCTGATTCATCACCATGATGTTTCCCGAACTGTCCAAAATCCAGCTTTGCTAGGAGAAGTGACATGAAGGCTCTTATTCCCCTGGTCGCCTCGGGCACGCTGCTGAGCTCCGTACTCTTCAGCGGTATCGCAGTCGCCGACCCGCTCATCGGATCAGAGGAAAGCAACGGCAATTCCGCGGCCTTCGATCGCCCTGAGGACGAGTACTTGCTCAACAACAGCACCGGCAGCGGCAACTTCGTCTGGTGCCAGAACCAGGTCACCAACACCCTCGTCAACGTTCCCCAGAGCTCGGGCGCCCTGGCCGCTGTAGCCGCGAGCTTCCCCACGGCGGCGGTCGCTGGAGTGGTACCGCAGTCCCCGCCCGTGTCCACGAGCTCCTCGAACGCACCCTCACACAACCAGTGCGCATAGCTCAGAAGTACTCCGTACAGCCGCTCCCCCGGCGGCTGTACGGACCGGCGCAGAACGACGATGCGAGCATCGGCACGGTCGCCGCGCCGCTGCCCGCCAAGCCTCAGCTTCGCATGGCGCCGGTCAGCGGAGCCGGCACGTGCCATCCCACCGACTCGCACAAGGCCCGACCCTCCGAGCGCCTTCGGTTCCGGGGATTCCACGCCCCGGCTGCGCTGGGTGAATTACGCTGCGTAGTCTGGGCGTTACGGAGATGCGCCGGGGTTCGGACGGTCAAGTCATGCAACGGAATTCGTGCTTCCCCGTGCCCCGGAGGTCGTTCCACGTCGTCCACACCGTCCGTCTGAGCCGCTCGGAGGGGAGCCAGTCGTATGCCGCAGCGTCGCGTCATCACCGGCCGCAGCCAGGAACCACGTCAGCGTTTCGCCGAGGAGTTGAGGACTCTGCGGGCGGGCAGCGGCACGAGCCTGCGGCAGCTCGGGGAACGGCTGGGCTGGGACTGGTCCCTGTTCGGCAAGATGGAGAAGGGCGAGACGCTGGGCAGCCCGGAAGTCGTCCAGGCCCTCGACACGCACTACGGCACGCCTGGACTGCTGCTCGCCCTCTGGGAGTTGGCGGCCGGGGACCATACGCAGTTCCGGGAGCGGTACCGGCGGTACATGGCGCTGGAGGCGGAGGCGGTGAGCCTGTGGCACTTCGCGGTGAGTGTTTTGCCGGGGCTGCTGCAGACGCCGGGGTACGCGCGGGAGGTGCTGGCCGCCGGTGGGTTGAAGGGGCAGGAACTGGAGCAGCAGGTCGAGGCCCGGATGGGGCGGCGGGAGTTGTTGGAGGGGGAGGACGCGCCGCCGTTCCGGACGATCCTGTCGGAGGCGGTGCTGCGGACGCCGTTGCGGGATGCGGGAGAGTGGCGGGGGCAACTGGAGTACCTGAGGGAAGTCACGGAGCGTCCGAACGTCACGGTCCAAGTGCTCCTGCAGAGCGCTGGGTTGCATGGTCTGCTGGGGGTGGACGTCTGGTACCTGCTCCTTCCGCACGGGAGAACCGTGGCGTATACGGAGAATGGTTACCGGGGCGAACTCATCGAGGAAGCCAGTACGGTTGTACGTCTGCAGAAGACGTACGATGCGGTGCGCGACCTGGCGCTCACCCCGACGGAGTCGCGCAAGGTCATCCTGCGGATGTTGGAGGAAGCGACGTGCGATCCAGCGACCTGAGTGCCGCATCTTGGCGTAAGAGCAGCTACAGCAACCAGGACGGTGGCGCCTGCGTCGAGGTCTCCGACGACCTCGACGCCGTCGTTCCGGTGCGGGACAGCAAGGTCCCACACGGGCCGGTGCTCGTGTTTCCGGCCGGTGGGTGGTCGTCCTTCGTGGCGGCCGTCAAGAGCGGCCGTCTGAGCGGCTGACCCGGCCGGCATCACGCTCGGCCGTGACGAAGGCGGCGGCCACGCGGGCGACGGCGTGGTCGTCGTCGTGGGCCAGTTGTCGCAGGACGTCCCGTACGGCGGGTCCCGGCAGCTCGACCAGGGCCTGGGTCAGGCGGATCCGCGTCGCGGTGTCCGCGGTGGGTGCGGCGAGTTCGCCGGCCAGCGCGGTGGTGATCCGGTCCGCGCACTCGGGGTCCTGGGACAGCGTGCCCAGGATCTCCGCCGCCTCGACGTCGTTGGAGCCCCCGACCACCATGTCGACCAGCGTCGGCACGGTCGCCGTCACGCCACGCCTGCCCAGCGCCAGGGCGGCGGGCCCGCGCACCGTCGGGTCCGGATCCCCGAGCGCGTCCGCGAGCAGCGCGGTCGCGCCCGGGGCGTCGGCCATCTCCGCGATCGCCAGCACCGCGCGTCGCCGGATGCCGACGTCGCCCGAGCGCGTGCCGGCGGCCAGTGCCGCCACGCCGTCGCCGCCCGCCCGGGCGAGCGCCCAGCGCAGGGCGCCCGCCACGTTGGGGTCGGCTTCGGCGAGGACCGCACCGGCCAGCAGTTCGGCGGGCGCCTGCGTACCCCCCGGCCGGGCCAGGACGGTCTGCTGCCTGCGCGCGGCACTGGTCGAGTTGAGCCCCTGCATGAGTTCGACGATGCGCAGGACGTCCTGCCAGCCGGTGGGTACCGACGCGTCGACGGCGCGGAGCCGCTCCAGCAGCTCCCGCTCCCGCGCCAACCGGTCCTCCGTCCACCGGATGAGGTCACCGATGAGGGCGGACGGCGTGAAGTCCGGGTCCTCCAGCGCTCGCCCGATCTGCTTGAGCGAGAGTCCGAGGGACCGCAGGCTCTCCACGTGGAAGATCCGGCGGACGTCCTCGTCCGTGTACTCGCGGTAGCCGCCGACGGTACGGCCCGTCGGCCGCACCAGGCCGAGGGCGTCGTAGTGCCGGAGCATGCGGGGGCTCACCCCGGAGTAGCGGGCCACCTCGCCGATCAGCAACGCCCGGTCTCCGCGATCTCCGTGTTCTCCGTGTTCTCCGTGGTCTCCGTGGTCTCCGTGGTCTCCGTGGCGGTGGCGGCGGTTCGTTCCGGGCCGAGTGCGACGGTTCGCCTCGCCTCGTGGACGGCCGCGTCGAAACCGGTCTCCGGGTTACGCCGGAGCAGCTCGGTGGCACGGGCGTGCGCGGACACCTCCGGGTCGGTGCTCGCCGCCGCCTTCTCCAGGGCGGGCCCGGTCACGTCGCCGAGGTCGGCGAGGGCCCGGCTCAGGCTCAGCCGCACACCGCGGTCGCCGCGGCCGAGCTGCCCGGCCAGTTCCTCGGCCAGGTCCTTCCTCTCGTCCTCGTCCCCGGGCACGAGGGCGACCGCGACGCGCCACGCGGTCCGCGCGACCTCGTCGTCGGCGTCGCGCAGCAGGTCGCGTGTGATCCAGGTCCAGGCCCTGCTGTCGCCGATCTTGGAGAGCGTGTGCAGCGCCTGGCTGCGTGCCTGAGCGCGCCCGGAGTCGAGTTCGCGGCGCATCCGGGGCAGGGTGATCTCCGGCGGGAGGCGGGTCAGCGCCCAGGACAGCATGTCCCGCACGAAGAAGTCCGGCTCGACCGCGCACCGCTCGACGAGCGTCCCCAGGAAACCGGGGTGCGGGTCCGAGCCGGCCGCCAGGGCCGCCTGGAGCCGGACCGACGGGTCCCCGGCGCTCAGGGCGTCGGCCACGCGGGCGTTCTGCGGGGTTCCGTTTCTCGGGTTGATCGAAACCACCTCCTGCGATTCAGGGGACACCCTGTCACCGTGTCAAGGTCAAGCCGTGACCGGGACTTCCCCTTGATCGTGGACGCCTGGAGACCGCACCTGGCTCCGGTCCGTTGCGTCGACGGCACCCTCACCATCCAGCCGGGTTCTGCCACCACCTCACCGGTGTCGGAGCGGGCCCGGAGAAGGCAGGTGCTGGTGTTCCGGTCGCCGCTGCGGGGCGGTCGGCACGGCGAGCACCATGGTCAGGCCGCCGCCGGGCGTGTCTTCGGCGGTGAGCGTGCCGCCGATGGCCTCGGCGAAGCCGCGCGCGACGGCCAGGCCGAGGCCGACACCGAGACCGCGGGGCGAGTCGCCGTACCGCTGGAAGGCTTCGAAGATGCGGTCCTTCGCCTCGTCCGGGACCCCGGGGCCGCGGTCGACGACCCGTACCTCGACCCGGTCGGCGAGGGCGCTCGCCGACACCAGGACCTTTTCGCCCTCCGGGCTGTACTTGACGGCGTTCTCGACGACGTTGGCGACGGCTCGCTCCAGCAGGCCCCGGTCGACGTGGACCATGGGCAGCGTCTCGGGGATGTCGAGTTCCACGCCCGCCTCGGGCACGCCGCCGAGCGCCATGGGCACGACCTCGTCGAGGTCGGTCTCGCGGATGATGGGGGTCACCGTGCCCGTCTGCAGGCGGGACATGTCCAGCAGGTTGCCGACCAGGTGGTCGAGCCGGTCGGCGCCTTCCTCGATGGCCTCCAGCAGCTCCGCCCGGTCCTGTTCGGACCACTCGACGTCGTCGGAGCGCAGGGAGGACACGGCGGCCTTGATGCCGGCGAGCGGGGTGCGCAGGTCGTGGCTGACGGCGGCGAGCAGGGCGGTGCGGATGCGGTTGCCCTCGGCCAGTTCCTTGGCCCGGTCGGCCTCCAGCTGCAGGCGCCGGCGTTCCAGGACGACGGCGGCCTGCGCGGCGAACGCGGCCAGTACCCGGCGGTCGGCGGCGGGCAGCACCCGGCCGCGCAGGGACAGTGACATGTGGTCGCTGACGGGGACGTCGACGTCCCCGTCCTCCGGGATCTTCGCCGGCCGGGGGCCCACGCTGCCGGCGCGGGTCCAGGCGGCGGTCTCGCCGGTCCGCTCCAGCAGGGCCACCGATTCCATGCCGAAGGTCTCGCGAACCCGTTCCAGCAGTGCCTCCAGCGTGGTCTCGCCGCGCAGGACGTGTCCGGCGAGGAAGGAGAGGATCTCCGACTCGGCTCGCAGGCGCGCGGCCAGATGGGTACGGCGGGCGGCGAGGTCCACCACCGACGCCACCGACACGGCGACCCCGACGAAGATCGCGATGGCGAGGATGTTCTGCGGGTCGGCGATCGTCAGGGTGTGCGTGGGCGGGGTGAAGTACCAGTTGATCAGCAAGGATCCGGCCATCGCCGAGGCCAGCGCCGGGAGGAGCCCGCCCAGCAGGGCCGCCGCCACCGTCAGGGTCAGGAACAGCAGCATGTCGTTGGCGAGGCCGATGTCCGAAGCGGCGCCGATGAGGAGCCCGGTGAGCAGGGCGGGGCCGAGCAGACCGACGAGCCAGCCGCAGATGACCCGGGACCGTCCCAGGCGCGCTCCGCGCGCCGTCGGCAGTCCGCGGCCCTTGCCCGCCGCGTCGTGCGTGATGAGATGGACGTCGAGATCGGGGCCGGACTCGCGGGCGACCGTGGCGCCGACTCCGGGGCCGAAGACGTACTGCCAGTTCTTGCGCCGGGAGACACCCAGCATGATCTGGGTGGCGTTGGCGCCCCGGGCGAAGTCGAGCAGGGCGGCCGGGATGTCGTCGCCCACGACGTGGTGGAAGGTGCCGCCGAGGTCCTCGACCAGGGTGCGCTGGAGGGCCAGTTCCTCCGGGGATGCGGCGGTGAGGCCGTCGCTGCGGGAGATGTAGACGGCCATGAGCTCGCCGCCGGCGCCCTTCTCCGCCAGCCGTGCGGCCCGCCGGACCAGGGTGCGGCCCTCGGGGCCTCCGGTCAGGCCGACCACGATCCGCTCGCGCGAGCCCCAGATGGTCGTGACGTGGTGTTCGCTGCGGTACTCCTTCAGGTACTCGTCGACCCGGTCGGCCACCCACAGCAGGGCGAGTTCCCGCAGCGCGGTCAGGTTCCCGGGCCGGAAGTAGTTGGACAGCGCCGCGTCGACCTTGTCCGGCCGGTAGATGTTGCCGTGCGCCATGCGGCGCCGCAGCGCCTCCGGTGACATGTCGACCAGCTCGATCTGGTCGGCCCGGCGTACGACCTCGTCGGGGACGGTCTCCCGCTGCCGCACCCCGGTGATCGATTCCACCACGTCGCCGAGCGACTCCAGGTGCTGGATGTTGACGGTGGCGACGACGTCGATGCCGGCGGCGAGCAGTTCCTCCACGTCCTGCCAGCGCTTGGTGTTGCGCGAGCCGGGGACGTTGGTGTGGGCGAGTTCGTCGACCAGGGCGACGGCGGGGGCACGCCGCAGGACGGCGTCGAGGTCCATCTCGGTGAAGACGCTTCCCCGGTACTCGATCTCCCGGCGCGGCACCTGTTCCAGGCCGTGCAGCATCACTTCGGTGCGTGGCCGGTGATAGTGCTCGACGAAGGCGACCACGCAGTCGGTGCCCCGCTCGACGCGGCGGTGTGCCTCCGACAGCATGGCGTAGGTCTTGCCGACCCCGGGGGCCGCGCCGAGGTAGATCCGTAGCTTGCCGCGCGCCATGTCAGCCCTCGAAGCGATAGCCCATGCCGGGCTCGGTGATCAGGTAGCGGGGGTGGGAGGGGTCCGTCTCCAGTTTGCGGCGCAACTGGGCCATGTAGACGCGCAGATAGTTGGTCTTGTTGCTCTGGGGGAAGCCCCACACCTCCTGGAGGAGGTACTGCTGCGTGATCAGCCGGCCCGGATTGGTCACCAGGATCTCCAGCAGGTGCCACTCGGTGGGGGTCAGGCGCACGTCCCGCCCGTCCCGGACGACCTTCTTGGCGAGCAGGTCGATGTGGAAGTCCTCCGTCTGGACCAGGGCCGTCTCCGGAGTGACCGGCGCGTCCTCGGTCCGGCGGACGGCGGCCCGCAGCCGGGCCAGCAGTTCGTCCATGCTGAACGGCTTGGTGACGTAGTCGTCGGCCCCGGCGTCCAGCGCGGCCACCTTCTCGTCGGACGCCTGCCGGGCGGACAGGACCAGGATCGGCACCCGGCTCCAGCCCCGCAGGCCCTTGATGACGTCGACGCCGTCCATGTCGGGCAGGCCGAGGTCGAGCAGGATCACGTCGGGCTGACGCGCGGCGGCGAGCCGGAGTGCGGTGGCCCCGTCGGGGGCGGCGTCCACGCCGTAGTGACGTGCCTGCAGGTTGATGACGAGGGCCCGGACGAGCTGCGGGTCGTCCTCCACCACGAGCACCCGGGTCATGGCTGTGCCTTTCCTGTCGTACGTCGTGCCGTCCTCGCTCCGAGCACGGCAACCGGCTCCATGGCGGCGGGAGCCGACGGAACCGGCAGACCTTCCGGGGCCGTCGGCTGCCGTGCGGACGCCCGAGGCCCTCAGTGCCTCGACACGAGGTCCTCCAGCGCGATGTTGAGTTCCAGGACGTTCACCCGGGGCTCGCCGATGAAGCCCAGGGTACGGCCCGTGATGTGGTCCCTGACCAGCTTCTCCACCCGTGCGGCGGACAGACCGTTGCGCGCGGCGACGCGGTGGACCTGGAGTTCGGCGTAGGCCGGGGAGATGTCCGGGTCGAGGCCGGAGCCCGACGATGTGACGGCGTCGGCGGGGACGTCCGACGCCTTGACGGTGTGTCCGGGCACGGAGTTGTCCCGGACGACCGCGGCCTTGGCGTCCCGCACCTGCTCGACGAGGGTGCTGTCATCGGCGGACAGGTTGGTGGCACCGGACAGCAGCAGCCTGTACCGCGTGTTGACGCTGTTGGTGCCGAGCCCGTTCGCCGGGCGGCCCTGGAACCATCTGAGGTCCGGGTCCGGGGTGTCCTGGCCCTTCTTCGGCGGCAGGTCGTACGGCTGCCCGATCAGGGACGATCCGACGGCCCTGCCGTCCGCCTCGGCCGGGGAGCCGTTGGCCTGGCCGTGGAACAGCCCTTGGGCGACACCGGTGACGACCAGCGGGTAGAGGACGCCGGTGACCAGCGTCAGCGCGAGCAGGGCGCGCAGGCCCGCCCCGAGCAACCGGGCGGTGTTGGCGACGGAGTTGTTCATTTCGATCAGCCGATTCCGGGGACGAGGGAGACGAGCAGGTCGATGATCTTGATGCCGATGAAGGGCGCGATCAGTCCGCCGATGCCGTAGAGGACGAGGTTGCGGCGCAGCATCCGGTCCGCGCTCACCGGCCGGTAGCGCACGCCCTTCAGGGAGAGCGGCACCAGCGCGACGATGATCAGCGCGTTGAAGACGACGGCCGACAGGATCGCGGAGTCCGGCGAGGACAGCTGCATGATGTTCAGCTTGTCCAGTCCCGGGTGGACCGCCGCGAACAGGGCCGGGATGATCGCGAAGTACTTCGCCACGTCGTTGGCGATGGAGAACGTCGTCAGCGCGCCGCGGGTGATGAGGAGCTGCTTGCCGATCTCGACGATCTCTATGAGCTTGGTCGGGTCGGAGTCGAGGTCGACCATGTTGCCGGCCTCCTTGGCGGCCGACGTACCGGTGTTCATCGCCACGCCGACGTCCGCCTGGGCCAGGGCCGGCGCGTCGTTGGTGCCGTCACCGGTCATCGCGACCAGCCTGCCGCCCGCCTGCTCCCGCCGGATGAGGGCCATCTTGTCCTCGGGCGTGGCCTCCGCGAGGAAGTCGTCCACGCCCGCCTCCTCGGCGATCGCCTTCGCGGTCAGCGGGTTGTCGCCGGTGATCATCACGGTCCTGATGCCCATGCGGCGCAGTTCCTCGAACCGCTCGCGCATGCCGTGCTTGACGACGTCCTTGAGGTGGACGACGCCGAGCACGCGCGCGCCCTTGTCGTCGTGGACGGCGACCAGCAGCGGGGTGCCACCGGCCTCGGAGATGCGGTCGGCCGTGCCGTCCGCGTCCTCGGCGACCGTTCCGCCCTGCTCCTCGACCCAGGCGATGACCGAGGCGGCGGCGCCCTTGCGGACCCTGCGGCCGTCGACGTCCACACCCGACATGCGCGTCTGAGCGGTGAACCCGATCCATTCCGCGTGCGCCAGCTCGCCCTGATGGCGCTCGCGCAGCCCGTACTTCTCCTTGGCCAGGACGACGACGGAGCGGCCCTCGGGCGTCTCGTCCGCGAGGGACGACAGCTGGGCCGCGTCGGCGACCTCTGCCTCGGTGGTGCCCTTCACCGGGACGAACTCGGCGGCCTGCCGGTTGCCGAAGGTGATGGTGCCGGTCTTGTCCAGCAGCAGCGTGGAGACGTCACCGGCGGCCTCGACCGCCCGGCCGGACATCGCCAGCACGTTGCGCTGCACCAGGCGGTCCATGCCCGCGATGCCGATCGCGGACAGCAGGGCGCCGATCGTGGTCGGGATCAGGCAGACCAGCAGTGCCACCAGCACGACCATCGTCAGGTGCGTGCCGGCCTGGTCGGCGAGCGGCGGCAGGGTGGCGCAGGCCAGCAGGAAGACGATGGTCAGCGAGGCCAGCAGGATGTTCAGCGCGATCTCGTTCGGCGTCTTCTGCCGGGCGGCGCCCTCGACCAGGTTGATCATCCGGTCGATGAAGGTCTCGCCCGGCCTTGTCGTGATCCTGATGACGATCCGGTCGGACAGCACCTTCGTGCCACCGGTCACCGCGGACCGGTCACCGCCGGACTCGCGGATGACCGGGGCGGACTCGCCGGTGATCGCCGACTCGTCCACCGAGGCGACGCCCTCGACGACGTCACCGTCACCCGGGATGACGTCCCCGGCCTCGCAGACCACCAGGTCGCCGATGGCCAGCGCGGTGCCGGGGACCTGCTCCTCCGAGGTGCCGCCGGTGAGCAGCCGACGTGCGACGGTGTCGGTCTTGGCCTGGCGCAGGGTGTCGGCCTGGGCCTTGCCCCGGCCCTCGGCGACCGCCTCCGCCAGGTTGGCGAAGACGACGGTGAGCCACAGCCAGGCGCTGATGGTCCAGCCGAACCAGTCGCCCGGGTGCTGGAAGGAGAAGACCGTGGTCAGCACGGAGCCGATCCACACCACGAACATCACGGGGGACTTGACCATCACCCGCGGGTCGAGCTTGCGGAAGGCTTCCGGCAGCGACCTGAGCAGCGCCCCGGGGTCGAAGAGGCCGGCCCCGACACGGCCCTCGGCGGGCCTGCGCCCGGTGGGTGCGCCCTGATGGGGCGCAAGGGTGGGAGTGGACATCGCGTCCTCGTGGCCTTCCGTTCGCATCGTCATGACGCCAGCCCTTCGGCCAGCGGGCCCAGCGCGAGGGCCGGGAAGTACGTCAGACCGGTGATGATCAGGATGGCGCCGACGAGCAGACCGGTGAACAGCGGTTTCTCGGTGCGCAGCGTGCCCGCGGTCACCGGGACCGGCCGCTGTCCGGCGAGCGAGCCGGCCAGCGCGAGGACGAACACCATCGGCAGGAAGCGGCCGAGCAGCATCGCCAGCCCGGTGGTCGTGTTGAACCAGTCGGTGTTCGCGTTCAGGCCGGCGAAGGCCGAGCCGTTGTTGTTCGCGGCGGACGTGAACGCGTACAGCACCTCCGACAATCCGTGCGCACCGGAGTTGAGCATCGAGTGCGGCGGGGTCGGCAGGGCGATGGAGGCCGCCGTGAGGACCAGCACCAGGGCGGGGGTGACGAGGATGTAGCAGGCGGCGAGCTTCATCTCACGGGCGCCGATCTTCTTGCCCAGGTACTCGGGCGTGCGGCCCACCATCAGACCGGCGATGAACACCGCGATCACCGCCATGATCAGCATGCCGTAGAGGCCGGATCCGGTGCCGCCGGGCGCGATCTCGCCCA
Source organism: Streptomyces sp. H51 (assembly GCF_035656535.1). NCBI lineage: Bacteria > Bacillati > Actinomycetota > Actinomycetes > Kitasatosporales > Streptomycetaceae > Streptomyces > Streptomyces sp. H51. Next base: position 201,034 of record NZ_JAYMHD010000038.1, on the reverse strand, counting down.
GCATCATGCCCAGCATGGCGATCCCGCCGCCGAGGCCGGTGAAGGACGAGTGGGCGGAGTCCACCGCACCGGTCGACGTCAACGTCGTCGACACCGCGAAGATCGACGAGCCGCCCACGCCGAAGCGGACCTCCTTGCCCTCCATCGCGGCGCCCGCCGCCTGCAGCGCCGGGCCGTGGTGGGCGAACTCCGTCCACATCATCAGCGCGACGAAGCCCAGCCAGATGGTGGACATCGTGGCGAGGATCGCGTAGCCCTGTTTCACGCTGCCGACCATCACGCCGAAGGTGCGGGTCAGCGAGAACGGGATCACCAGGATCAGGAAGACCTCGAAGAGATTGGTGAAGGGCGTCGGGTTCTCGAACGGGTGAGCGGAGTTGGCGTTGAAGTAGCCGCCGCCGTTGGTTCCCAGCTCCTTGATGGCCTCCTGCGAGGCGACCGCACCGCCGCGCCACTCCTGCGCGCCGCCCATGAACCGGCCGACCTCGTGGATCCCGGAGAAGTTCTGGATGACACCACAGGCGACCAGGACCACCGCGGCGACCACCGCGCCCGGCACCAGGATCCGCAGCGTGCCGCGCACCAGGTCGGACCAGAAGTTGCCCAGCTCGCCCGTGCGGGAGCGGGCGAATCCGCGCACCAGTGCCACCGCGACGGCCATGCCCACGGCGGCGGAGACGAAGTTCTGCACGGCCAGACCGGCGGTCTGCACGACGTGCCCCATGGTCTGCTCGCCGGCGTAGGACTGCCAGTTGGTGTTGGTCACGAAGGACACGGCCGTGTTGAACGACTGCGCCGGTCCGACCGAGGAGAAGCCGAGCGAGCCGGGCAGGACGCCCTGGAGACGCTGCAGCAGGTAGAGGAAGAGGACGCCGACGGCCGAGAAGGCGAGGACACCGCGCAGATAGGCGGACCAGGTCATCTGCGTGTCGGGATCGGCGCCGATGGCCCGGTAGATCCAGCGCTCGACGCGCAGGTGCCGCGTCGAGGAGTAGACCCGGGCGAAGTAGGCGCCGAGGGGGGCGTGGACCAGCGCCAGCGCGCCCACGAGGGCGAGCAGCTGGAGCACGCCGGCGAATGCGGGACCCATGTCGGCGCTCAGAACCTCTCCGGGAAGAGCAGGGCGAGGACGAGATATCCCAGCAGGGCGACGGCCACGGCCAGGCCGACGGTGTTCTCGGCGGTCACAGCTTCGTCACCCCCTTGGCGACGAGAGCCACCAGCGCGAAACCGGCGAGCACGGTGACGACGAAGGCCAGATCGGCCATCGCGGACTCCTGGAATGAGGTTCGGACGGAACGGACAGTCAGAGAAAACCTCCTTCGCGGCCGGGGCAGGAGGTCCGTTGACGGCCCTCTTACGGCGGGTCCCGGGATTTTGACGGAGGTCTTACGCCGCCTGCCCCGCGGCGGCGCTCAGGGTCGTCGCGGTGGTGAGCCGCGTCACATCGGCCGGCGAGCGGAGCCGGCGGATCACCGCGTCCGCCGCCCGCCGCACGGCGGGCACTCCGCGCGCGCTCCCCGGGTGGGCTCCGGCGCCGGACGCATGACGTGACGCTGTGCTCTCTCCCGGTCCGGCGGCCGACCGGAAAGTCCACCTACGAAGCTGCGGCGCGAACCGCGAGGACCTCACCTTCTGCCCCGTGACGGGCAGGCACCCGGCGATTCCCTAACGGTTTCCTAGCGCCCGCCGGGCATCCTGCTGTGGGCTTGTGCGTCACTCTCTGCTTACGCTGGTGCGGCCGTCCGCGTGATGGCCGAAACTCACCGTTGAGCCGTACGCCAGGAGAGCACCCCGATGGTCACCACCGGACATCCGCCGTCCAGCCGTCTGCGGACGTGGATGCTGGAGGGGCTGTCGGACATGGGCCGGCAGGGCGGCCACACCGGCCCGCACGCCGTACCCGAGCCCCCGCACAAGGGCCAGCGCTGGTGGCGGGTGATGTGCCTGACCGGTGTCGACTACTTCTCCACCCTCGGCTACCAGCCGGGCATCGCGGCCCTGGCCGCCGGTCTGCTGTCGCCGATCGCCACCGTCGTGCTGGTCGTCGTCACGCTGGCCGGCGCCCTGCCGGTCTACCGCCGGGTGGCGAAGGAGAGCCCGCACGGCGAGGGCTCCATCGCGATGCTGGAGCGGCTGCTGTCGTTCTGGAAGGGCAAGCTGTTCGTCCTGACCCTGCTGGGCTTCGCCGCCACCGACTTCCTGATCACCATCACTCTCTCGGCGGCGGACGCGTCGACCCACCTGGTGGAGAACCCGCACCTCACCAGCGCGCTCCAAGGCCACCAGATGCTCATCACCCTCTTCATGGTGGCCCTCCTCGGTGCGGTGTTCCTCAAGGGCTTCCTGGAGGCGATCGGCGTCGCGGTCGCCCTGGTCGGCATCTACCTCGCGCTCAACCTGGTCGTCGTGATCACCGGCCTGTGGCACGTCCTCACCGCCGCGCACCTGGTCACCGACTGGACCAGCGCCCTGACCGCGCAGCACGGCAACGTCTTCGTCATGATCGGTCTGGCCCTGATCATCTTCCCGAAGCTCGCCCTGGGCCTGTCCGGCTTCGAGACCGGCGTCGCCGTCATGCCGCACGTCCGGGGCGACGACAGCGACACCGAGGAGCACCCCGCGGGCCGCATCCGCGACGCGAGGAAGCTGCTCACCACCGCCGCGCTGATCATGAGCGCCTTTCTGATCGCCACCAGCTTCATCACCACGGTGCTGATCCCGGCGAAGGAGTTCAAGGCGGGCGGCCAGGCCAACGGACGCGCGCTCGCCTACCTCGCGCACGAATACCTCGGCAGCGCCTTCGGTACGGTCTACGACGTCTCCACGATCGCCATCCTGTGGTTCGCGGGCGCCTCCGCGATGGCCGGCCTGCTCAACCTGATGCCGCGCTACCTGCCCCGCTACGGCATGGCCCCGCACTGGGCGCGCGCCGTCCGCCCCATGGTCATCGTCTTCACCCTCACCGCCTTCCTGGTCACCTGGATCTTCGACGCCAACGTCGACAAACAGGGCAGCGCCTACGCCACCGGCGTGCTGGTGCTGATCAGCTCCGCCGCCATCGCGGTGACCATCGCCGCGCGCAAGGCCGGACAGCACGGCTGGACCGTCGCGTTCGGCGTGATCTCCGTGGTGTTCCTCTACACGACCGTCGTCAACGTCCTCGAACGCCCGGACGGCGTCAAGATCGGTGCCTGCTTCATCGCGGGCATCATGCTGGTCTCACTGCTGTCCAGGCTGGCCCGCGCCTTCGAGCTGCGCGTGACCGGCGTGACGCTCGACCCGATGGCGGAACGTTTCATCCGCGACATGGCCCACCGCCGTCTCCGCTTCATCGCCAACGAGCCCGGCCATCGCGACAAGGCCGAGTACCGCGACAAGATCGAGCAGATCCGGGCGGACAACGACATGCCGGAGCGGGACGACTTCGTCTTCGTGGAGGTCACGGTCACCGATCCGTCCGAATTCGAGGCGGGCCTGACCGTCCACGGCGAAGTGCTGCACGACCGCTACCGTGTGCTGACCCTGCACTCCGCCTCCATCCCCAACGCCCTCGCCGCTCTGCTCCTGCACGCCAGGGACCTCACCGGCTGCATCCCGCACATCTACTTCGAGTGGACCGAGGGCAGCCCGTTCGCCAACTTCCTGCGCTTCTTCCTCTTCGGCCAGGGCGAGGTGGCCCCGGTCACCCGCGAGGTGCTGCGGGAAGCGGAACCGGACCCCGCCCAGCGCCCTCGCGTCCACACCGGCTGAGGACCGGCTCCGGCGGAGGCGTCAGGATCCCGTCAGGATTCAGCCTCACGGTGCCAGGTCTCCGTAAGCAGCGGTCGCCGGTCCGGCACAGCCGCCCAGCGTCGGGAGCATGCGCCGGAGCGGACCCTCAAGCCCCGTCGGCGACCGGCACTGGCGTGGCAGCGCCCGGCTCGCCGGAAGCTGCGCCCTGACGTTCTGCGGCCTGAGCCTCCTGGTGGACCGGGCAGCGGGAAGCCTGACGCTTCCCCGCGCTCTGCTCCGGGTGACCCTGTCCGTGGCGGTGGGCGCCGTACTGCTCCCCCAGCGGGTGAGTGCGGGCCCCGGCCGGCCGGCCGCACGCACCCCCTGTCGCCGATACGTCGTCCGCACGGACGCCCTGGCCGCCGCACGGCGATGCGACGGCGTCCGCTCCTGCCTGGTGCTGCGGGACATCCACGGCCACCGGCTGGAACTCGATCCCCGGATCCTGGCAGCCAACCCCCTGCTCTGGCACGAGTTCGACACAGGGGTCCGCCGCTCCCTGGAGCGCGGGACGCTGCGCACGGGCGCCGGCCTCCTCGACCGGCTGGGCCACCGTATCGACGAGGAGTCGGCGCGGGCGGTGTTCCGGGAATCGGGCCTTTTCACGGCAGGCACGAGCTGTACGCCACCGTCGCCGCCCACGGGCTGACCCCAGGCGGCCGCGACCGCGCGCCCCGCACCGGCCCCCGCCGCGCTCGCCCGCGGTCACCGGTTCGTGGAACCGCCCCCACACCTTGAGCACAAATTACCCACAACCCTCTCTCCATAACGGCCCCGATGGTCTAGATTGACCATGCTTCTCCTGATCGAACACGAGGCGACCCGTAATGATCTAGGTCCGGCGCTGCGGAGGGGCCGGCATTCGCGTCCCCGGCGCCAGGCGTGGGGGTGATCGATTCTTGGAGCCCTGGAAGGGCCTCGGGTGCGGGGAACACCCGCGGTTCCGACGGGCTCCGTGCACCTGAAGGGCCTGGCGGACCGGCAAGTCCGCTGCCGCCAGGGCCAGTTGTCCAAGCAGCTCCGAAAACGCCGGGATGTCGTCCGAGGAAAGGGGCGGGGCCTCCCGGGGGGAGGACAGCACGGTGCCGGGGGGCGACGGCCTCCCGGGGCGAGGAACAGTGTGGGACGAACACGTCGAATCACTGTGGACCTGGGGGGGTTCTGTGCGGCAAGGGGGACAAGTCAGCCCGTTTCCGCCGGCGCGAGGGCGTCTGGGGGGCGGAACGATCGGCCGGCCCGCGATCGACTGGGAGCAGCGGTACCGCCACGCCGTGATCACCAGCGACACCGTGGCAACGGCCGCCGTGGTGACGGCGATCGGCGACTTCTTCGGGGCCCGGGACGCGGCCAACTGGCACGAGAAGTGGGGAATCCTCGCCTTCGGCACCGAACTGCTGGTGCTGGGGGCCCTCGCGGTGAGCCGGTCGTGGGCTCCGGCCGTGCTCGGCCAGGGGGCCGAGGAATTCCGCCGGCTCGGCCGCTCCCTGTTCACGGCGACCGTCGTACTCGCGCTCGGCGGGATCGCCCTCACCTCGCGCAACATCAAGCTCTGGATCTTCGTCGCGGTCCCCGCGATCGCGCTCGTCACCATGTCCGCGCGGTACCTGCTCCGCCTGTGGCTGCACAAGCAGCGCAAGGAGGGAAGGTGCCTGAGACCGGTGCTCGCCGCCGGGAGCCCGGCCACCGTGCGGGACCTGATCACCCGGACCCGCAAGTTCCCGCACCTCGGCTGGCGGGTGGACGCGGTGTGCACACCGGACGGACGCGGACTCGACGGTGACCAGCTGGACGGAGTGCCGGTCGTGGGCCGGCTGTCCGACGTCGCCAAGCACGTCCGCCACGACGGCTACCGCGTCGTCGCGGTCACACCGGACGCGCACTGGTCACCGGACCGGCTGCGGCGGCTGGCCTGGAACCTCGAAGGCAGCGATGCCGAGATGGTCGTGGCCCCGGTGCTGATGGAGGTGGCCGGCCCGCGGCTGCACGTCGACGCGGTGCTCGGGATCCCGCTGCTGCGGGTCAGCATGCCGACCTTCAGCGGGGGCCGCCGGGCGATCAAGGAGGTCGTCGACCGGGTGGGCGCCGCGGTCCTGCTGGTGCTCCTCGCGCCGCTGATGGTGCTCGTCGGGCTGCTCGTGCTGGCGGACAGCCGGGGTGGGGCGTTCTACCGCCAGCGCAGGGTCGGCAAGGACGGCCGGGAGTTCACCATGGTCAAGTTCCGCACCATGGTCGTCGGGGCCCACGAGGCACGGGCCGGACTGGCCGACCGCGACGAGGGCGCGGGCCCGCTGTTCAAGGTCCGCCGGGATCCGCGGGTGACCCGCGTGGGAGCGGTGCTGCGCCGGTACTCGCTCGACGAGCTCCCGCAGCTCTTCAACGTGCTCACCGGATCGATGTCGCTCGTCGGACCGCGGCCTCCGCTGCCGGAGGAATCGGCCGCGTACGGCCCGGACATCCGGCGGCGGCTGCTGGTCAAGCCCGGGCTCACCGGCCTGTGGCAGATCAGCGGACGCAGCGACCTGCCGTGGGACGAGGCGGTCCGCCTCGACCTGCGGTACGTCGAGGACTGGTCGCTCGCCCTGGACACGGTGATCTTGTGGAAGACACTGCGTGCCGTGCTCCACGGGCAGGGGGCGTACTGATGCGCGCGGGTCGCCCGGCCGGCGCGCGGACCGCAGGCCGCAGGGGCCTGCCTGGGGGGAGAGACGGAGCATGAGAGTCAGCGTTTTCGGGCTCGGCTACGTGGGCTGCGTGTCAGCCGCCTGCCTGGCCAGCATGGGGCACGAGGTCATCGGGGTGGACGTCAACCAGGTGAAGGTCGACCTGGTCAACGACGGCAAGGCCCCGGTGGTCGAGGAGCGGATCGGCGAACTCATCGACGAGGTCGTGCGGACCGGAGCACTGCGCGCCACCGGCGACGTCCGCGAGGCGATCATGGGCAGTGAGGTGTCGCTGGTCTGCGTGGGCACGCCGTCGGAGCCCAACGGCAGTCTGTGCACGACGTACTTGGAGCGGGTCACCGAGCAGATCGGCGCCGCGCTGGCCGAGCGGGGCGGGCGGCAGACCGTCGTGTTCCGCAGCACCATGCTTCCGGGCACCTGCCTGAACCTGCTGGTGCCGATCCTGGAGAAGCACACCGGCGGCACGGCGGGGGTGGACTTCGGAGTCGCGGTCAACCCCGAGTTCCTGCGCGAGGGCACGAGCGTGCGGGACTTCTTCGACCCGCCCAAGACCGTCATCGGCGAACTCGACCGGGCGAGCGGCGACGCGGTGACGGCCCTGTACCACGGCTTGCCCGGCGAGGTGTTCCGGGTGCCGGTGCCGACCGCCGAGGCGGTCAAGTACGCGGACAACGCCTTCCACGGCCTCAAGATCGGCTTCGCGAACGAGCTGGGCGCGGTGTGCCAGGCGCTCGGCGTGGACTCGCACCAGGTGATGGACGTGTTCCTGGCCGACCGCAAACTGAACATCAGCCCCGCCTACCTGCGGCCCGGCTTCGCCTTCGGCGGCTCCTGCCTGCCCAAGGACCTGCGCAGCCTGGTCCACGCGGCGCGGCGGGCCGACGTCTCGGTGCCCATCCTCTCCCACGTGCTGGCCTCCAACGCCGACCATCTGCAGCGCGCGGTGGACATGGTCGAACGCACCGGCAAGCGCCGGGTGGGCCTGTTCGGGCTGTCCTTCAAACCCGGCACCGACGACCTGCGCGAAAGTCCGCTGGTCGAACTGGCGGAGCGGCTCTTCGGCAAGGGCTACGACATCAAGATCTACGACGCCCATGTGAGTCTCTCCCGGCTGCTCGGCGCGAACCGCGAGTACATCGAGAACCGGCTGCCGCATCTCGCGCAGCTGCTCGCGGACTCCGTCGACGAGGTGCTCGAACACGCCGAGGTGTGCCTGGTCGGGACCAGGGATCCGGCAGTGCTGTCGTCCCTGCCCCATGCGGACGGACCACTGATCGTCGACCTCGTCCGCCTCCCCGACGCCGAGGCGCGCCGGGCCGAACCGAGGTACATGGGCCTTGCCTGGTGACGCGACCGGCGGCGACGGCGCGGGCCGGCGTGCGCTGATCCTGGTGGAGAACCTGTCCGTGCCGTTCGACCGGCGGGTGTGGCAGGAGTGCACGACGCTGCGCGACGCGGGCTGGGACGTGCACGTCATCTGCCCCCGGGGGGAGAAGCGGGACACGGAGCCGGAGGCGGTGATCGACGGGGTGCGGATCCACCGCTACCCGTTGCGCGCGGCGACCGGAGGGCCGGCCGGCTACCTGCGGGAATACGGATCGGCGTTGTGGCACACGGTCCGGCTGGCCCGCAAGGTCGGCCCGGTCGACGTGGTCCACGCCTGCAACCCGCCCGACCTGCTGTTCCTGCCGGCACTGTGGCTGAAGCGGCGCGGCGCGCGGTTCGTCTTCGACCAGCACGACCTGGTACCCGAGCTGTACCTCTCCCGGTTCGACCGCGGCGAGGACCTGCTCTACCGCGCCGTGTGCGCGCTGGAACGGCGGACCTACCGGGCCGCGGACATCGTGCTCGCCACCAACGAGAGCTACCGGGACGTCGCGCTGCGCCGTGGCGGCCGGCGGCCGGAGGACGTCTTCGTGGTGCGCAGCGCCCCCGCCGTCGACCGGTTCCGGCCGGTGCCGCCGGAGCCGGAGTTGAAGCGCGGCAAGCCTCATCTGCTGTGCTACCTCGGGGTGATGGGCCCGCAGGACGGCGTCGACTACGCCTTGCGGGCCCTCGCGAAGCTGCGCGACGAACTCGGACGGACCGACTGGCACGCGGTGTTCGTCGGCGCGGGCGACGCCTACGACGCGATGGTGGAGCTGTCCGGGCGGCTCGGCCTCGGCGAGCAGGTGCAGTTCACCGGGCGCGTTCCGGACGCCGACCTGGTGCGCTACCTGAGCACCGCGGACGTGTGCCTGTCTCCCGACCCGCGCAATCCGCTGAACGACGTGTCCACCATGAACAAGGTCCTGGAGTACATGGCGATGGGACGGCCGATCGTCTCGTTCGACCTCCGGGAGGCGCGCGTCTCCGCCGGGGACGCCGCCGTCTACGCGCCCGCCGACGACGAGTCCGCGTTCGCCCGGCTCATCGCGCTGCTCCTCGACGATCCGGAGGAGCGGGCCCGGATGGGCAAGACCGGCCAGGAGCGGATCAGCGGCCCGCTCTCCTGGCGGAATTCGCAAGCGTCGCTGCTCGCCGCCTACGCCGCTGCCTGCCGGGACCGTGCCCCGGTGTCGGCCCGTGGACCGGTCCGCAAGGGGAAGAGGCCGCTTCATTGAACGATGACACGATCCGCCTGGTCACGATCGGACGGATTCTGAGCCGGCGGTGGCGGCTCCTCGCCGTACTCGCCGTGCTGGGCGCGCTCGCCGGCTACGGCACCTCGGTGCTGGTGTTTCCGCCGCGGTACACGGCGTCGGCGTCGGTGCTGCTGCCGGGGCTGTGGGAGGAGCGCGAACTGCTGACCCAGGTGGACATCGCGACCAGTTCGACGGTGGTCGACCGCGCGGCCGCCACGCTCGGCTGGAAGGGCGTCAGCGGCGTCGATCTGCGGGACCGGGTGAGCGCCGAGGCCTCCGACGGGAACATCATCAAGATCTCGGGTACGGCCGACACCCCGCAGCGCGCGCAGCGGCTCTCCGACCAGGTGGCCCAGCAGTTCGTCACCTTCGCCACGCGGATCGCCGACGGCTCCACCGCCCCCGAGGCGGCCACCGGGAGCGAGGCGCTGCGGAAGCAGGTGGCGGAGACCGACCGCCGCATCACCGACCTGGCCGACGCGGCCGATCCGGGGCGGACCGTGGAGAGCGTGCAGGCCCGCACCGAGCTGGAGAAACTGCGCACCGCGCTGCAGGACGCCGTGAAGAAGCTGGACGAGGCCGACCCGGCGACCGACAAGGCCGGCATGGTCGTCATGGGGCCGGCGGCCCGGCCGACGGGCGAGGCGCCACCGACCAGGGCGCAGCTCATCGCCGCCGGTGCGCTGGTGTTCTTCCTGCTCACGGTCATCGGCCATCTCGTCGCCGCACGGACGAGCCGCCGCCTGCGCGCCGAACCGGAGATCGCCGCGGCGCTGGGCTCGGCGTTCCTCGGCGCCGTCGACGTGCCCGGTGGACGGCGCGCGCACCGGCCGGAGCACCCCGGCCCACGGGCCCGGATCCGCCGGCTCCTCGGCGTCGACACCCGGTGGGACGCACCGGCCCCGCAGTGGTCCGGCGAGGCCGACAGGCGGATCCGCTACCGACGGGTGTGCGCCCGGCTCCGGGACGGGCTGCCGGCCCCCCGCCGGCTGCTGGTCGTCGTACCGGAAGGCGACGAGGTCGCCCGCCGGGCCGCCGGGCAGCTCGCCGCCGAGGCCGGGAGCGATCCGCTGCTGCGGGTGGTGGGGGTTTCGGTGGACCGGCCGATCGTGCCGGACCGCGAAACGGAGTCCGGTGCCCTGGTCGTCCTCAGCGCGGGCAGCTGGACCGCGGCGCAGCTCGCCGGCATCGCCGAGGCGTGCGCGGACGGCGGGCACGAGATCGTCGGCACCGTCGTCGCCGGCCCGGTCCGCACCCGTCCGACGCGGGCGGCCGGCCGTCCTTCGGACGAGGCCGCCATGGCGTTCGCGGTCCACGGCCCCACGACGGGAGGTTCGGTGTGACGACGAGTACGACCTCTCGGCCGCCGGCCGCCGCTCCGCTCATCGACCTGCAGGCGCTGGTGGTCGCGGTCCGCAGGCGTCGCCGTCTGTGGGGCACCCTGGCGCTGCTCGGACTGGTGATCGGCGCGGCGGTGGCGGTCCTGCTGCCGCCGCCGCCGTCCGCGGTGGCCAAGGTGCTGGTCGCGCACCAGGAGGACCAGCCGAACGACACCGGAACGCTGATCCGCACCGACGTCCAGCTGCTGCAGACCACACAGATCGCCGGCCGGGCCCTGCGGTCCCTGAAGTCCCCGGAAAAGCCGGAGGACTTCATGAAGGAGTACCGGGGCACCGGACTGTCCAACAACGTGCTCCGGATCGACGTGACGGGTGACACCGACGCGGAAGCCGTGGCCCGGGCCCGGGCACTGGCCGACGCGTTCGTCGCGGACCATGCGCAGCGGATACAGGACATCGCCGACGCCGAGGCCAAGGGCCTGCTCGACCAGCGGGACCGCCTGCGGAAGCAGCTCGCCGAGGTCAACACGGAGATCGGTGGCCGATCGGCGGACAGCGACCCCGAAGCGGCGGCGAGCCTGGAGTCGCTCTTCGCCCGCCGGGCCGACCTCACTTCGCGGATCGCCGACTTCGGCCAGCGCGCCGAGGAGGCGCGCATCGGCGCTCCCCGGCTCATCGCCGCCACACAGATCGTGGACGCCCCGCGCGCGGTGCGGCACTCCCTGCCCAGGGCCGCCGTCACCGACGCCGTGATCGGGCTCGTCCTCGGGCTCTTCCTCGGGCTCGCGCTGGCCGCGGTGGGCGTGGTGGTCGCCGACCGCCCCGTGCTGCGCCGGGACATCGCCGCGCACCTCGGCGCCTCGGTGATCGCGGAGCTGCCCCGCCGTCCGGGCAGGCGGTGGCAGCGCCGGCGGACCCGGGTGGCCCGCGAACGGCTCACCGCGACGCTGGCCCGCACCGTGCACGGCTCCGCGGAACCGCTGTCGCTGCTGGAACTGGGCTGTGCGCGCGGCACCGGCCTGATCGCCCTGGGCCTCGCCCGGGCGCTGGCGGCGGAGGGGCCGGTGGTCGTCGTCGACGATCTGCCCGGCTCGCGGCTCGCGGACCGCCGGAAGCCAGGAGACCCCACCGTGGTCCGCGGTGAACGTGCCGCGGCCGGGCCGGGCCGGGAGCGCCGGATCGGCGTCGGCTCGGTGGCGCCCGGCACGGCGTGGACGGACCTGCGGTACCTCGGCACCCGGACGGTGCTCGTCGTGCGGGCCGGGCACGGCAGCGCCGCGTGGCTGCACACCGTGGCGCGGCAGCTCGCGGACCAGCGCATACCGGTGATCGGTGTGGTGCTGATCGACCCCGATCCGCGCGACCGGACCGACGGCACGCTCTGGGACGGGCTGGGCACCGCGCTGCGCGGCCGGAGCGAGCGGCCGGCCCGGCCGAACGGTGGGGGTGCCTCCCACGCCGTTCCGGCGGTGGCGGAGGGCCGGCGGCCCACGGAGCGGCAGCCGATGCGGGCCGCGCGGGTCCCGGACGACGACCAGGAGGTGCGGTAGGACATGTGTGGCATCGCAGGCACGTACCGCTGGCCGGACGGAAAGGTCCTGACCGACCGCCTCACCGACACCCTCGCCCACCGCGGCCCGGACGGCACGGGCCGCTACGGTCACCCCGTCGGTGACGGCGAGGTGCAGCTCGGGCACCGTCGGCTGTCCGTCATCGACCTGTCGGAGACCGGCGCCCAGCCGATGGTCTCCGACGGCCTCGCCCTGACGTACAACGGCGAGCTGTACAACGCGCCGGAGCTGCGTGCCGAGCTGGCAGCCGCCGGGGTGCGGTTCCGCGGTACCTCCGACACCGAGGTGCTCCTCCAGGCCTGGCGGCGCTGGGGCACGGACTGCCTGCCCCGGCTGCGCGGCATGTTCGCGTTCGGCGTCTTCGACGAGCGGACCGGTGACCTGGTGCTCGCCCGCGACCAGCTCGGCATCAAGCCGCTGTTCCTGCTCCGGCGCGGCGGGGGCCTGGTGTTCGCCTCCGAGCTCAAGGCGCTCGCCGCCGCGACCGGCGGGACGCTGCGGGTGGACCATGCGGCGCTGGTGGCCTCACTGCTGTACTACTGGGTGCCGGACTCGCGCTGCGCCTACCGCGAAGCGGAGAAGCTCCCGCCGGGGAGCTGGCTGAGGTGCCGGCCCGACGGCCGGGTGGAGCGCGGCCGGTTCTGGAACCTGAGGGACGTCGCCGCCGAGGGCCGGGAGCGGGCCCGGAGCGGCGAACTGCCGGACCTGGCCGCCGTCGTCGAGGAGTCGACCCGGCGTCACCTGCTCTCCGACGTGCCCGTGGCGACCTTCCTCTCCGGCGGCCTCGACTCCAGTTACCTGACCGCGCTGGCGGCCCGCCGCCGACCCGGGATCTCCGCCTACACGATCGGCTTCCGCGCCGAGGACGCCAGGTTCGAGGCGATGCCGGACGACCTGCGCTACGCCCGGCAGGTGGCCGAACGGTTCGGCGTCGACCTGCACGAGATCGAGATCGCCCCGAACGTGCTCGACCTGCTGCCGCGGATGACGTACCACCTGGACGAGCCGATCGGCGACCCCGCAGCGATCAACACGTACCTGATCTGCTCGGCCGCCCGGGAGGCCGGGGTCAAGGTGATGCTCTCGGGGATGGGTGCCGACGAGCTGTTCGCCGGGTACCGCAAGCACCTGGCCAACCTGCTCGCGCTGCGCTACCAGCGTGTCCCGCGGCCGCTGCGCCGCGCGGTGTCCGGGGCCGTGGAGAGGCTGCCGGTCGCCACGTCCCGCCGGGGGTACCGGTCGGTGCGCTTCGCGAAGCGGTTCCTGTCCTTCGCCGAGCTGCCGGAGGAGACCGCGTTCCGGCGCAGCTACACCATGTACGACCAGGACGAGTTGCTCGCCCTTCTCCATCCGGACCTGGCCGGGACGGTCGAGGAGGTGCTGACCGAACACGCGGACGTCTACCGGGACAACGACCTCGACGACTTCGTCAACCGCATGTGCCTGACCGATGCCCGGATGTTCCTGCCGGGCCTGAACCTCGCGTACACGGACCGCTCCAGCATGGCCGCCTCGACCGAGGTGCGGGTGCCGTACGTGGACGTCGAGGTGGTCAGGGCGGCGTTCGCCGTGCCCGGCGACCGCAAGATCGTCGGACGGCAGGGCAAGGCCGTGCTGAAGGAGGCGGCCGCCTCGGTCCTGCCCCGGGAGATCGTCCACCGGCCCAAGGGCCTGTTCAGCGCTCCGCTGCGGGCCTGGATGAGCCGGGATCTGGCACCGCTGGTGCGCGAGGTGGTGCACGACGGCGCGCTCGTCGGCTCCGGGCTGCTGCGCCGGGACGCGCTCGCCCGCATGGTCGCCGAGGACGCCGCCGGACAGCGGGACTTCTCCAAGCATCTGTGGCATGTGCTGACCCTCGAGTACTGGTACCGCGAGGCGACCCCCGGGCCCGGCCGGGGTGCTCACCCGGCGGCGTGAAGACGGCTCAGAAACAAGGGGACTTCGGGTGAAACAGGTTGTGCAGAACTACAAGAGCGGCGAGCTGGCGGTGCTCGACGTGCCGGTGCCGGGGTGCAAGCCGGGCGGTGTGCTGGTCCGTACCGCCTACTCGCTGATATCCACCGGGACCGAGCTGATGAAGGTGTCCGAGGCCGGCATGTCGATGCTGGGCAAGGCCCGCTCCCGGCCGGACCAGGTGGCCAAGGTCATGCAGAGCGTGGCCACCAACGGGGTGCCCGCCACCTACCGCAAGGTGATGGGCAAGCTGGACTCCTACACGCCGCTGGGCTACTCGCTGTGCGGGGTGGTCGAGCAGGTCGGCGCCGGGATCGACGATGTGAAGGTCGGCGACCTGGTGGCCTGCGCCGGCAACGAGCACGCGCTGCACGCCGAGTTCAACTGGGTACCGAAGAACCTCTACGTCCCGGTGCCGGACGGCCTCGCGCCGCGGCACGCCGCCTTCGGCACGGTCGGGTCGATCGCGTTGCAGGGCGTCCGTCGAGGGGAGCCGCAGCTCGGTGAGGTGGCCCTGGTCATCGGCCTCGGCCTGATCGGGCAGCTGGTGGTTCAGCTCCTCGCCGCCGCGGGTGTCCGCGTCGTCGGGGTCGACCCCGACCCGGCGCGCTGCGGGCTCGCCGAGCGGCTGGGCGCCGCGGCCTGCGGCGACCCGGCGTCCGCGGCCGTGGAAGCCGCGGTCGCCGAACTCACCGACGGTCACGGCGTGGACCAGGTGTACCTGGCCGCCGGCGGCGGCAGCAACCAGCCCGTCGAGCTGGCCGCCCGGCTGAGCCGGGACCGCGGCCGGGTCGTCGACATCGGCAAGTGCCGCCTGGACCTGCCGTGGAACGCGTACTACGAGAAGGAGCTCGACGTCCGGTTCTCACGCAGTTACGGCCCCGGGCGCTACGACCCGGAGTACGAGCTGGAGGGCCGGGACTACCCGATCGGCTACGTGCGCTGGACCGAGCGCCGCAACCTGGGGTGCTTCCTCGACCTCGTCGCCCGGGGCGACGTCGACGTGCAGCCGCTGGTCTCCCACATCGCCGACTTCGACGACGCGGCCGAGACGTACCGGCGCCTGAAGGACGGCGAGTTGAAGGCCGTGGCCGTGCTGTTCCGGTACCCCGGACAGGCGGGGGAAGCGGAGCAGGCCGGGGCCCCCGCGGTGGCCGTGCCCGCGGTGAAGCGGCCCGGCGGCGGAGTGTCCGGGCCGGCCCGGGCCGCCGGGACGCCGGTGCGCCTCGCGTTCGTCGGTGCGGGCAACTACGCGACGTCGATGCTGCTGCCGCACCTGGCGCGGCGCGACGGTGTCGAGCTGTCGGCGGTCGTCACCACGACGGCGTTGTCCGCGGCGAACGCGCAGCGGAAGTTCGGCTTCGCCGGGGCGACCACCGATCTCGACTCCGTGCTCGGCGACGACTCCATCGACGCGGTGTTCGTGGTCACCCGGCACAGCTCGCACGCCGAACTCACCCGGAAGGCACTGCTGGCGGGCAAGTCCGTGTTCGTGGAGAAGCCCCTGGCCCTCACCGAGGACGAGCTGGCCGGCGTACTGGCGGCGGTGGAGGAGTCCGGCAACGACCGGCTGCAGGTGGGCTTCAACCGCCGGTTCGCGCCGCTGCTGGGGGAGGCCAGGACGCGGTTCGGCGCGCGGACCGGCCAGGCGAGCCTGCGCTACCTGGTCAACGCGGGCCGGCTGCAGCACGGCAGCTGGTACCTCCGGCAGGGGACCGAGGGCTCGCGGTTCGCCGGCGAAGGCGGACACTTCATCGACACGGCGAGCTGGCTGCTCGGGGCCGACCCGGTCTCGGTGTACGCGGTCGGCACGTCCGGCAACGAGGACCTGCAGGTCGTGCTGCGCTACCCGGACGGGTCCATCGCCACCATCAGCTACGTCACCACCGGCGCACCCGGCTTCCCCAAGGAGACGCTGGACCTGGTCGCGGACGGCAAGGTGCTGCGGCTCGACGACTTCGTCCGTGCCTCGGTCCACGGGCCCGAGCGGTGGGTCAGCTCGCGGCTGCCCAAGGCCCGGGACAAGGGCCAGTCCGCCGAGCTGGCCGCCTTCGTCAAGGCCGTGCGGACCGGCGGGCCGATGCCGGTGCCGCTGGAGTCGCTGGTCGCCACCACCTCGGCCACCCTCGCCGTGCGGACCGGCCTGGCCGCCGGTGCGCCGGTGACGTTGGCGAGGACGCGATGAACATGAGCGCGGGCTGGTACCTGCGGCGGCTGTCCCGGATGGGGCCGCGGGAGGTGGGCGGCCGGGTGGGCGACGCGGTGCGCAGGCGGCGGTGGCGGTCGGCGCGGCCGGACTGCCCGAGCGTGACCGGCGCCCGGTTCACCGCGGTGCTGCCCGCGGGGACGATCGCCGCGGTCCCCGCGGACGCCGTGAAACGGCTCGTCGCCGAGGCGGACCGGCTGATGTACGGGCAGGCCGAGTATTTCGGGGTGGTCCGCGAGGACCTGGTCGACCCGGACTGGTGCCGCGACCCGAAGACCGGGCGCCGGGCTCCGTGGGCTTACGCCTTCGACGTGCCGTACCGCGACGAGGACGCGGTCGGGGACGTCAAGCAGATCTGGGAGCTGTCCCGGCACCAGTACCTGACCGTGCTCGCCGCCGCCTACGCGGTCACCGGGAACGAGCGGTACGCCGAGCGCGTGGCCGAGCACCTGCGGTCCTGGTGGGCGGCCAACGCGCCGCTGCGCGGCGTGCACTGGACCAGCGGTATCGAGCTGGGCATCCGGCTGCTGTCCTGGGTGTGGATCCGCCGGCTGCTGGACGGCTGGCCGGGCGCGCGCGGGCTGTTCGAGGGCAACCCGGTGGCGCTGAACCAGATCTGGCACCACCAGCGCTGGCTGGCCGCCTTCCCCAGCCGGGGCTCTTCGGCGAACAACCACGTGATCGCCGAGGCCGCCGGGCAGTTCGCCGCGGCCTGCGCGTTCGGGTGGTTCCCCGCCTCGGTGCGCTGGCGGGCCGACGCGCTGCGGTCGTTGGAACGGCAGCTGCGCGCCAACACCTTCGGCTCCGGCCTCAACCGCGAGCTGGCCACCGAGTACCACGGGCTCGTGCTGGAACTCGGCCTGGCCGCGGTGGCCGAGGCGGACGCCGCCGGCGTGCCGGTCCCCGCGTCGGTCCGGCTGGTGCTGCTGCGGATGACCGACGCGCTCGCCGCCGTCGTGGACGGCCGGCTGCGGCCGCCGCGCCAGGGGGACGCGGACGACGGGCACGGTCTGGTCGTGGACGGCGCGGGCACCGACCGCTGGGCCTCGCTGCTGGCCACCGGCGACGCCGTGTTCGGCCGGCTCGCGTGGTGGCCGGCGGTGACCGGCACCGATGTCCGCACCCCGCTGCTGGCCGCGCTCATCGAACCCGCCGAGCTGTCCGTGCGCCGCCCGACCGGCCGGCCGGCGCACTTCGCCGACGCGGGCATGACGATCCTGCGCGGCCCCGGCGAGATCTGGTGCCGCTGCGACGGTGGTCCGCACGGCTTCCTGTCCATCGCCGCGCACGCCCACGCGGACGCGCTGTCCGTGGAGGTCCGGCACGACGGGGTCGACGTGCTCGCCGACCCGGGGACGTACTGCTACCACGGGCAGCCCGAGTGGCGGCGGTACTTCCGCTCGACCCTCGGCCACAACACCCTGCAACTGGACGGCGGTGACCAGTCCGTCTCCGGCGGCCCGTTCCTGTGGACCAGGCATGCCCGCGGCCGCGTCCTGGTCGCGGACCCGTCCGGCGAGGGGGTGGCCCGCTGGTGCGGAGAGCACGACGGCTACCAGGGCTCCGTGCACCGCCGCCGGGTGGAGCTGACGGCCGCGAGCCGGGAGCTGCGGATGGTCGACGAGGTGCGCGGCCCGCGCCGGGAGGCGCGCCTGGCGTTCCACCTCGGACCGGCGGTCACCGCGGACCTGACGGGGCACCGGGCCGTGCTCACCTGGGTCCGGGACGGTGCGGGACGTTCCGCGGTGCTCGAACTGCCCGCGCAGTTGTCCTGGCGGGCGCACCGCGGCGAGACCGACCCGCCGCTGGGCTGGTACTCCCCCGGATTCGGGCGCAAGGAACCCGCCACCACCCTGGTCGGCACCGGCTTCACCGACGGCGCGGACGGGTTCACCACCGTGCTCAGGTTCCGCGGGTAGGGGGGCGCGTGGGGTTCAAGAGGCGGCACCGGACGGCGGTGGCGGCGCCGGCGCTGGTCCTGCTGGCGCTGGTCCTGTCGGCGGCCGGCTGTGACAGCACGTCGAGCGCCGGGGCGGAGCCGAAGGCCGCGCCGTCCACGTCCGCGGCCCCGCCCGTGGCGCGGGTGTGCGCCGAGCCCGGGGCCGGGCCGGCGAAGGCTCCGGCGGGCGCGGTGACGGTCGACCCCGCGGTGGTCGGTGACCTGGCGGCGAAGACCCGGAACAGCCCCCCGAACACCACGTTCTGGCTGCGACCGGGCAGGCACCGGCTCGCCCCGGACCGCTACGCCCAGGTCATCCCCAAGGAAGGGGACCGCTACATCGGTGCGCCGGGCGCGGTGCTGGACGGCCGGAAGAAGAACCAGTACGCGTTCGGCGGCAGTGCCCGCGACGTCACCATCCGCTACCTGACCGTGCAGCGTTTCGTGGCGCCGCTGGACGAGGGCGTGGTCAACCATGACTCGGCCGACGGATGGGTGATCGAGCACTCGACGATCCAGCACAACTCCGGCGCCGGGCTGATGGCCGGAGCCCGCCAGCGGGTGCGCGCCAACTGCCTGCGCGGCAACGGCCAGTACGGAATGAACGCCTACAAGGCCGACGGCCGTATCCGCGGCCTGGTGGTCGAGGGCAACGAGATCGTGGGCAACGACACCGGCGACTGGGAGCGGCGGCGCAAGGGCTGCGGCTGCACCGGAGGCATCAAGTTCTGGGCCGTCGACGGCGCCGACGTGCGCGGCAACTGGGTGCACGGCAACCACGGAACCGGCTTGTGGGCGGACACCAACAACAACGACTTCCTCATCGAGGACAATGTGGTCGAGGCCAACGACGGTGCCGCGCTGATCTACGAGATCAGCTACAACGCGGTCATCCGGAACAACACGATCCGGCGGAACAACTGGGTCGAGGGGCGCAGGGCGGCCGAGGGCGGCGACAGCTTCCCGTTCGCGACCGTCTACGTGTCCGAGTCCGGCGGCGAACCACGGATCCGGGCCCGCACCGACCGGATCGAGATCTACCGGAACGTGCTGGAGAACAACTGGTCCGGGATCACCCTGTGGGAGAACGCCGACCGATTCTGCAACAGCCCGGCCAACACCTCGTCCGGTCAATGCACTCTGCTGGTGCGGGACACCGGGCGCTGTACCGGGTCGGCGATCGCGAAGGCGCCGCTCTACGCCGACTGCCGGTGGAAGACGCAGCGGGTGGACATCCACGACAACCGCTTCGTCCTGGACGAGTCCGTCGTCAAGTGCACGGAGAAGTGCGACCGGATGGGTCTCCTCGCCAACTACGGAACCTATCCGGACTGGTCGCCGTACAAGGGCGAGCGGGTGGCGGACGCGATCACCACCGGGCAGCACAACCGCTGGCACGACAACGTCTACATCGGGCCGTGGAAATTCGTGGTCCAGGACACGAGCCGGGTGCTCGACTTCCTGGAGTGGCAGGGCACGCCGTACCGGCAGGACGCGGGCAGCACCCTCGACCCCCTGGCCGGTGGTTGAGATGGGCACGGACCGGAGGCCGGCCGGGCTGCCGGGCGGACCCGACACGGCGGGAACGCGGCCCGGCGCCGCATCGCGCCCCGCCGGCACACCGCGGATCGTCGGTGTCGTCTGGGGGCTGCTCGTCCTCGACACGCTCGGCTCCGCCGGGGCGAGGACCATCGTCCCGCTGCCCCGCTCGCTCATCCAGATGGTCACCATGGGCGCGCTGGTCGCCGCGTTCGCGCTGGCGCTCGCGGTCAATCTCCGGCTGCGTGTCCGGGGCAGCGCCTACCTGTTCCTGCTCACCCTGCTGCTGGTGATGAGCGTGGTCTCCAGCGCCAACCTGGAGTCCGGGTTCGGCGCGCTGTTCCGCTGCTTCCGGCTGGCTCTCTTCGTCGGCACGCTGTGGCTGCTCAGCCGCTGGTGGGACGGCGGCATGACGTTCGTCCGGCACCACATCCGGATGTACTTCGCGGTGCTCGGTTCGGTGGCCGCCGGGCTGGCCGTCTCACCGGGCGCGGCGCTGCCCGACCTCTACGGCGGACGCCTCGTCGGCGCGTTGTGGCCGCTCACCCCGCCGCAGATCGGTCAGTACGCCGCGGTGATCACCGGGCTCACCGTGCTGCTCCTGCTGGGGCGCAGGACCGACCGGGCGAGCGCGGCCGTGGTCATCGTGCCGTCACTCGTCCTGCTCGCGCTGACCCATACCCGGACGGCCACGCTCGGCCTGCTCCTCGGGCTGGCGTCGGCGATCGGCTCGCTCGTCCTGACCAGCGCCGCGGCCCGCCGGTTCTTCACCTGGGCGGTGCTGTGCGCCGTGGTGGCCGCGGTGGGGTTCGCCTCCGCGCTGCAGTCGTGGTTCCTGCGCGGGCAGAGCCGGGAGAACTTCTCCAGCCTCACCGGCCGGGCCAAGGTCTGGGACGCCCTGCTGGCCGAGCCCCGGTCGACCTCGGAGCAGTTGTTCGGGGTGGGCCTGGGCGACAAGTCGTTCGGCGGGCTGCCGATCGACAACAGCTGGCTGGCCGTCTACAACGAACAGGGGCTCATCGGCGTCACCCTCGTCGCGGCGTTCCTCGTCGTGCTGGGCGGCGTCGCGCTGCTGCGGCCGCCGTCGCTGCGGAGGGCCTGCGCGATCTTCCTGATCAGCTACTGCGCGATCGCGTCGTACACCGAGGCCGGTCTCGGCGACGCCTCGCCGTATCTGCTGCATCTGGCCCTGGCCGCCTCGCTGCTGGCGACACCCGCCGAGGCCGCTGCCGCCGAGACGCCCGAAGTGCCCCTCCCGACGCCCGAAGTGCCCCTCCCGACGCCCGAAGTGCCTCGACGACGCGTCCCGCGCTGGGCCCGCAGACCGGAGGTGATGTGAGCATGCGCGTCCTGGTGGTGCACAACCGCTACGCATCGGCGCAGCCGAGCGGGGAGAACAAGGTCGTCGACCAGGAGGTGGAGCTGCTGCGCGCGGGCGGGCACCGGGTCGAGGTGTTCGAGCGGCGCAGCGACGACATCGCCGCCCGCTCCCTCCTCGGCAAGGCCGCGGTGCCGCTCCTCGTGCCGTGGAACCCGGGGGTGCGCGCGGAACTCACCGCCCGGCTGCGCGCCGAGCGGCCGGACGTGGTGCACGTGCACAACGTCTTCCCGCTCCTGTCGCCCGCGGTGCTGGCCGCCTGCGCCGACGCCGGTGTGCCCGCCGTCGCGACGCTGCACAACTACACCCAGGTCTGCCCTCCCGGCACGCTGCGGCGCGACGGCCGGCCCTGCACGGAGTGCGTCGGATCGGCGCCGCTGCCCGCCGTCCGGCACGGCTGCTACCGCGGCTCCCGCCTCGCCACGGTGCCGCTCGCGGTCAGCCTGTCGGTCAACCGGCGGCGGTGGTGGTCCGGCGTGGAGCGGTTCCTGTGCATCTCCGCGGCGCAGCGCGACGTGCTGGTGCGGTCCGGCATGCCGGCCGAGCGGCTGACGGTGAAGCACAACTTCGTTCCCGACCCGGGCACTCGCCGGGTGGGCGAGGGAGAGCATCTGCTCTACCTCGGCCGGCTCGCGGAGGCCAAGGGCGTGCGGCTGCTGATGGCCGCCTGGGACGAGATCGCGGCGAGCGGCGGGGTGGGCGTCCCGCTCGTGATCGCCGGCGCGGGGCCGCTGGAACGCGAGGTGACCGCCTGGGCGGCGGGCCGCGACGACGTGCGCCACGTCGGCCTGTTGGACCCGGCGGAGTGCCGGAAGGCCATCGCGCGATCGGTCGCCGTGGTGGCTCCCTCGACCTGGCTGGAGGCGTTCGGCCTGGTGGTCGTGGAGGCGATGGCGGCCGGGGTCCCGACCGTCGCCGCCGGTCACGGCGCCTTCGTCGAACTCGTCGAGGACGGGGTGACCGGGCTGCTGCACCGGCCGGGCGACCCCGCCTCGCTCGCGTCCTGCATGCGCCGGATCGCGGCCGGACCGGCCCGCAACCGGGAGATGGGCCGGGCGGCCCGGCGCCGTTACGAGCAGGGCTTCAGCCCGGCCGTCGGCCTGGAGCGCCTGGTGGAGGAGTACCGCACCGCGATCGCGGGACGGTCGGCACCGGCTCGCGGCGGGGACACCCGCGCGAGCAGGGGGGATGGGGACAGCAGATGACACGATGCCGACTCTGCGGCTCGGAAGCGATGGCGAGCGTCGTCGACCTGGGGGCGACGCCACCGTGCGAAAGCTTCCTCGCCGCGGACCAGTTGGACCGGCCGGAGCCGGCGTACCCGCTGCACCTGCGGGTGTGCACCGAGTGCTGGCTCGCGCAGATACCTCCGCTGATCACGCCGGAGGAGACGTTCGAGGAGTACGCGTACTTCTCCTCGTACTCGACCTCCTGGGTGGAGCACGCGCGCAGGTTCGTCGCCGACGCCGTACAGCGCCTCGCCCTCGGTCCCGATTCCTTCGTGGCCGAGGTCGCGAGCAACGACGGGTACCTGCTGCGGCACGTGGTGGACCGGGGGATCCGCTGCCTGGGCATCGAGCCGTCGGTGAACGTCGGTGCCGCGGCGCGGGACGCCGGTGTGCCCACGCTCACGGCGTTCCTGAGCCCCGAGACCGGCTCGGCGGTCCGCGCCGAGCACGGCCCGGCGGACCTTGTCGTGGCCAACAACGTGTACGCGCACATCCCCGACGTGGTCGGGTTCACCCGGGGGCTGCGCGCCCTGGTGGCCGACGACGGCTGGGTCTCCATCGAGGTGCAGCACCTGCTGACCCTGATCGAGGAGAACCAGTACGACACGATCTACCACGAGCACTTCCAGTACTACACGGTCGCGTCGGCGAGCCGAGCCCTGGCGAGCGGCGGACTCGCGCTCGTGGACGTCGAGCTGCTGCCCACGCACGGCGGCTCGATCCGGCTGTGGGCCCGGCCGAGCGAGGTGGCCGGCGAGCCGACCCGGCGGGTGGCCGACGTGCTCGACCGGGAGAAGGCCGCCGGGCTGCGGGAGCTGTCCGGGTACACCGAGTTCTCCGCCCGGGTGGCCAAGGTGCGCCGGGATCTGCTGCGGTTCCTCATCGACGCGGCCGAGCGCGGCGAGACGGTCGTGGGCTACGGCGCCCCGGGCAAGGGCAACACCCTGCTCAACCACTGCGGGATCCGGCCCGACCTGCTCCCGTACACGGTCGACCGCAACCCGTACAAGCACGGCAGGTTCACCCCGGGCACCCGCATCCCCGTCCTGCCGCCCGAGCGGATAGCCGCCGACAAGCCGGACTACGTCCTGGTCCTGCCGTGGAACCTGCGGGCCGAGCTGGTCGAGCAGCTGTCCTTCGTGCACGGCTGGGGCGGCCGGCTGGTCTTTCCCATCCCGGAACTGAGCATCGTCGAGGGGGAGTCATGAAGGTCGTCCTGTTCTGCGGCGGTTACGGGATGCGGATGCGCGACGGAGCCTCCGACGACGTGCCCAAGCCGATGGCGATGGTCGGGCCGCGACCGCTGATCTGGCACGTCATGCGCTACTACGCGTACTTCGGGCACAAGGAGTTCATCCTGTGCCTCGGCTACGGGGCCCACCACATCAAGGACTTCTTCCTCAACTACGAGGAGACGACGTCCAACGACTTCGTGCTGCGCGGCGGACGCACCGAGCTGCTGTCCACGGACATCGCCGACTGGACGATCACGTTCGCGCAGACCGGCATCGAGTCGCCGATCGGGGAGCGGCTGCGCCGGGTGCGGCACCACCTGGACGGCGACGAGATGTTCCTCGCCAACTACGCCGACGTGCTCACCGACGCGCCGCTGCCGGAGATGATCGAGAACTTCGCCCGGCGGGACGCCGGTGCGTCGATGATGGTGGTACCGCCGCAGTCCTCGTTCCACTGCGTGGACCTGGGCGAGGACGGCCTGGTGGGGGGCATCACCGCGGTCAGCGAACTGCCGCTGTGGGAGAACGGCGGCTACTTCGTGCTCCGCCAGGAGGTCTTCGACCACATCCCCGAGAACGGGGACCTGGTCGCCGACGGATGTGCCCAACTGGCCAAGCGCGGGCGGCTGGTGGCGCATCAGCACCGCGGCTTCTGGAAGCCGACCGACACCGTGAAGGAGCGGGCGGCGCTCGACGACGCCTACGCCCGGGGCGACCGTCCGTGGGCCGTGTGGGAACGG
The DNA here is from genome assembly GCF_035656535.1 of Streptomyces sp. H51. NCBI lineage: Bacteria > Bacillati > Actinomycetota > Actinomycetes > Kitasatosporales > Streptomycetaceae > Streptomyces > Streptomyces sp. H51. Next base: position 176,825 of record NZ_JAYMHD010000038.1, on the reverse strand, counting down.
GACGGCGCGGCGGCGCACGCGGGGGTGAGGACCGCGTGATCCGGCTCGGCGCCGGGCGCCCGGAACGGATCGTCGCAGTGGGCGCGCACTGCGACGACATCGCCATCGGCGCCGGCGGCACACTGCTGACGCTGTGCGGCGCGCGGCCGGGGATCCGTGTCGACGCGCTGGTGCTCTCCGGCGGCGGCACCGACCGGGAGCAGGAGGAGCGGGCCGCGCTCGCCGCCTTCTGCCCGGGCGCCGACCTGCGGCTGAGCGTGCACAAGCTGCCGGACGGCCGGTTCCCGGCCCACTGGGAGGAGGCCAAGTCCGCGGTCGAGGAGCTGCGCGAGCGGACCGACCCCGACCTGATCCTCGCCCCGCGCAGGGACGACGCGCACCAGGATCACCGCGGACTGGCGCGGCTGCTGCCCACCGCGTTCCGCGACCACCTCGTGCTCGGCTACGAGATCGTCAAGTGGGACGGCGATCTCGGCCGTCCGTCGGTGTACCAGCCGCTGTCGCCGGAGACCGCCGAGCGGAAGGTGCGACTGCTGCAGGAGCACTACCCCTCGCAGCGGCACCGGCCCTGGTACGACCGGGAGGCGTTCCTCGGCCTGGCCCGGATCCGCGGCATCGAATGCCACGCCCGCTACGCGGAGGCGTTCGCCGTCACCAAACTCACGATCGACCTGGGGGACTGAACCGTGCGAGTACTGCTGACCGGACACCAGGGCTACCTGGGCACCGTGATGGCCCCGGTCCTCACGGCCGCCGGGCACGAGGTCGTCGGCCTCGACGCCGGCCTGTTCGCCGACTGCGTGCTGGGCGAGCCGCCCGCGGACCCGTCCGGGCACCGGGTGGACCTGCGCGACGTCACGGCCGAGCACGTGGCCGGGGTGGACGCCGTGATCCACCTGGCCGCGCTCTCCAACGACCCGCTGGGATCGCTGGCGCCGGCCCTCACCTACGACATCAACCACCACGCGTCCGTACGGCTCGCCCGGCTGGCCCGCGACGCCGGCGTGCGGCGCTTCCTGTACGCGTCCACCTGCTCGGTCTACGGCGCCGCCGGCGGCGACGACCTGGTGACCGAGGACGCCCCGCTGCGCCCGGTGACGCCGTACGCGGAGTCCAAGGTGCGGGTGGAGGACGACCTGCACGCGCTGGCCGACGGCGACTTCACCCCGGTGTTCATGCGCAACGCCACCGCCTTCGGCTACTCGCCCCGGCTGCGCGCCGACATCGTGCTGAACAACCTGGTGGGCCACGCGCTGCTGTCCGGCGAGGTGCTGGTGCTCTCCGACGGCACCCCCTGGCGCCCGCTGGTGCACGCCGCCGACATCGCACGGGCCTTCGCGGCCGCGCTGGTCGCGCCGCGGGAAGCGGTGCACGACCGGGCGTTCAACATCGGCAGCGAGACCAACAACGTCACGGTCGCCGAGATCGCCGGACAGGTCGCCGAGGCGGTCTCCGGCGCGAAGGTGGTGATCACCGGGGAGACCGGCGCGGATCCGCGGTCGTACCGGGTGGACTTCTCCCGGTTCCGGGCCGCGGTCCCCGGCTTCGACTGCGAGTGGACGGTGAAGCAGGGCGCGCTCGAACTCGCCGACGCCTACCGGAAGTTCGGGCTGACCCGGGAGGACTTCGAGCGGCGCTTCACCCGCCTCGCGGTGCTGCGCGCGGCGTCCGACGCCGGCGCCGTCGACGACACCCTGCGGCGGCGCCGATGACCGGGACCGGCCGGCGGATGCACGAGCTGGTGGAGCGCCTGTACCCGCTGTGCCGGAGCATCACCGGCGACGGCGTGCGCGCCACCCTGGACATCGTCGGCGAGTACGTCCCGCTGCGCGTGCACGAGGTGCCGACCGGGACGCAGGTGCTCGACTGGACGGTGCCGCAGGAGTGGAACATCCGCGACGCCTACATCGCCGACTCCGCCGGCCACCGGGTGGTCGACTTCGCCGCTTCCAGCCTGCACGTGCTCGGCTACAGCGTGCCGGTGTCGGCCACCATGCCGCTGTCCGAGCTCCGCGCGCACCTGCACACCCTTCCCGACCACCCGGGCTGGGTGCCGTACCGCACCAGCTACTACAAGCCGGACTGGGGATTCTGCCTGGCCCAGGAGACCCTGGACGCGCTGCCGGACGGCGACTACGAGGTACGCATCGACTCCACGCTCGAAGACGGCCACCTCACCTACGCCGAGCATGTGATCCCCGGCCGGGTCCCGGACGAGGTGATCGTCTCCTGCCACGTCTGCCACCCGTCGCTGGCCAACGACAACCTGGCCGGCATCGCGGTGGCGACGTTCCTGGCCCGGGCGCTGGCACGGCGGACGCCGTACTACACCTACCGGTTCATCTACGCGCCCGGCACCATCGGGGCGATCACCTGGCTGGCCCGCAACGCGGAGCGGGTGGAACGGGTCAAGCACGGCCTCGTGCTGGCCTGCGCCGGGGACCGGGGCCGGTTGACGTACAAGCAGAGCAGACGCGGCGACGCGGAGATCGACCGGGTGCTGCGGCACGTGCTGACCGCGTCCGGACGCCCGCACCGCGTCGACGAGTTCACTCCGTACGGCTACGACGAACGGCAGTACTGCTCGCCCGGGTTCGATCTCGGCGTGGGCTCGCTCAGCCGGACCCCGTACGCCGGATACCCGGAGTACCACACCTCGGCGGACAACCCGGACTTCGTCTCCCCCGAGGCGATGGAGGACACCCTCGCGGTGTGCCGCGAGGCATTCGCCGTCCTCGACCGCAACCGGCGGTACCTCAACCTCAGTCCCTACGGCGAACCGCAGCTGGGCCGGCGCGGGCTGTACGACGCGCTCGGCGGCCGCAGCGACACCAAGCAGGCCCAGATGGCCATGCTCTGGGTGCTCAGCCTCTCCGACGGCGAGCACAGTCTGCTGGACGTCGCCGAGCGGTCCGGGCTGCCGTTCGACACCGTCGCCGTCGCGGCCGACGCCCTGCACGGCGCCGGACTGATCAAGGCGTGACGCCGATGACCACCGGGGAGGAGAAGACGGCGGCACCGGCCCGGTCCGCCAAGCGGGCCCTGGTCGGCCGGCTGTCCTGGGGACTGGCCGACCAGGCGGCCTCCAGCATCAGCAACTTCGCGGTGGGCGTCTACGTGGCCCGTTCGCTGGGGGTGACCGCGTTCGGCGTGTTCAGCCTGGCCTGGGTGACCTACGGAGTGATCCTCAACGTCTCCCGCGGCCTTGCCACCGACCCGCTCGTGGTGCGCTTCAGCGGCGTGCCGGACGCGTCCTGGCGCGGGGCGGTGGCCCGGTCGGCGGGTACGGCACTCGGGGTCGGCGCGGCCGTCGGCGTGCTGTGCCTGGTGGCCGGGGCCGGTCTCGGCGGCCGGGTGGGGTCCGCGTTCACCGCCCTCGCCCTCATGCTGCCGGGACTGCTGCTCCAGGACGCCTGGCGGTTCGCGTTCTTCGCCGCCGGCACCGGGCGGAAGGCGTTCGTCAACGACGTGGTGTGGGCCGTCGCGCTCGTCCCGGCCATGGTGGCGGCGGCCCGGGTGGGCAGCGTGGCCGCCTTCGTGCTCGCCTGGGGCGCGTCCGCCACGGTGGCGGCGGGGTACGGCTGCCTCCAGTCCGGCATCCTGCCCCGGACGGCCGAGGCGCGCGGATGGCTTCGCGAACAGCGGGACCTCGGCTACCGGTACCTGGTCGAGAACGTCAGCCTCAGCGGCGCGAGCCAGCTGCGGGCGTACGGGCTCGGCGCGATCGCCGGGGTCGGCGCGGTGGGCGCGGTGCGGGGCGCCGAGCTCCTGATGGGTCCGTTCCTCGCGGTGCTGATGGGGCTGTCGCTGGTCACCGTCCCGGAGGCGGCACGGGTGCTGCGGCAGGCCCCGCGGCGGCTCGGCAGGTTCTGCCTCTTCCTCGGCGGTGGGCAGGCCGCCGCCGCGCTGCTGTGGGGCGGGGCGCTGCTGCTGATACCCGGCCGGCTCGGCGAGCTGGTGCTCGGCGGTGTCTGGCACTCCGCCTCGCGGCTCGTCGTGCCGATCACCCTCGGCGTCGCGGGCGCCGGCCTCGGCACCGGCGCGGCGGCCGGTCTGCGCGCGCTCGGCGCGGCCCGGCGCAGCCTGCGCTGCCAGCTGTTCGCCTCGGTCTGTTACGTCGGCGGCGGGCTCGGCGGGGCTGCCGCGGCCGGCACGGTCGGCTCGGCCTGGGGCGTCGCCGCCGCGACCGTCAGCGGCTCGGCCGTGTGGTGGCTGCAGCTGCGGCCGGCCCTGCGCGAGCACCACCACGACCCCATCCCCGAAGTGAGGACCTCATGACCGACCGACCCAGGCTGAGCATCGGCCTGCCCGTGTACAACGGCGAGGAGTACCTCGCCGAATCGCTCGACGCCCTGCTCGGCCAGACCTACGAGGACTTCGAGCTGATCATCTCCGACAACGCCTCGACGGACGGGACCGAGGACATCTGCCGCGAGTACGCCGCGCGGGACTCGCGCATCCGGTACGTCCGGCTGCTGCGGAACGTCGGCGCCACACCGAACCACAACCACGTGTTCGCCCAGTGCCGCGGCGAACTGTTCAAGTGGGCCTCGCACGACGACCTCTACGCCCGCGATCTGCTGCGACGCTGCGTGGAAGCGCTGGACGAGCGGCCGGACGTGATCCTCGCGCACGCCGACCAGGCGGTCATCGACGGCGACGGCCGGGTGAAGGTCCCGTACGAGTACACGCTCGCCACCGACTCGCCGCACCCGCCGGAGCGCTTCCGCAGCGTGCTGTTCGAACCCGGCGGTGACGACTTCTACGGGGTGATCCGGGCCGACGCGCTGCGCCGGGTGAAGCCGATGGACAGCTACCACCACGCGGACCGCACGTTCGTCGCCGAGATCGCCCTGCACGGGCGCTTCTACCAGGTGCCGGAGCTGTTGTACTTCCGCCGCGACCATCCCACCCGCGCCGAGCGGGCGAACCCGTCCAAGCGCTCCCGGTGCGTCAACCTGGACCCGCGCCGGGCGGGCCCGCTGCACCCGACGCCCCGGCTGCTCGCCGAATACGTCTGGGGCTTCGCCTCGGCGATCCGGCGGGCGCCGCTCTCCCCGGCCGAGCGGCGCGCGTGCTACCGCCACCTGGCCGCGTGGCTGACCAGCCGGGCCCGGCCGGGCGCCGGCGAGCGGGTCGAGGACCGCGCGCCGGTCGATCCGGCCGACTTCAGCGTCTCCGTGGACGCCCTCGTCGCCGGGCGTGCGGGTCGTGAAGGGCGGCGCGCATGACGTCCGCGGGCGGAACCCCGGTGCGCGTCGGGGTGTTCGGCCTGCTCGGCTCCGGCAACCTCGGCAACGACGGGTCGCTCGAGGCCGTCCTCGGCCACCTCCGCGCCGCGCACCCGGAGGCGGTCGTGGACGCGCTGTGCGGCGGACCCGAGGCCGTCACCGCCCGGTTCGGGATCCCCGCGACGCGGCTGCACTGGTACCGCGGGGAGTACCGGACCGCGTCGCGTGCGGGCGCGATCGCGGCGAAGGGGCTGGGCAAACTCGTCGACGTCTTCCGCACCGCCGCCTGGGTGCGCCGGCACGACGTGGTGATCGTGCCGGGCATGGGCGTCCTGGAGGCCACGCTGCCGCTGCGGCCGTGGGGCTTCCCGTACTCGCTGTTCCTGCTCTGCGCGAGCGGCCGGCTGTTCGGCACCCGGGTCGCGCTGGTCGGCGTCGGCGCCGCCGGGATCCGCGACCGGCCGACCCGGGCCCTGGTGCGCTGGTCGGCGCGGCTGGCCGCGTACCGGTCGTACCGGGACGCCCAGTCCCGGGACGCGATGCGGGCGATGGGCGTGGACACCGCCCGCGACCGGGTCTACCCGGACCTGGCGTTCTCCCTGCCGACGCCGCCGGCGGGCGCGGCCTCCGGCGCGCCGGGCACGGTCTGCGTCGGGGTCATGGACTTCCACGGCGGCAACGACGACCGCGCCCGGGCCGACGAGATACACCGGCGCTACCTCGACGGGACGATCCGCTTCGTCCGCACGCTGGCCGAGGAGGGCAGGCCCGTCCGGCTGCTCACCGGCGACGACTGCGACACGTCGGTGGTCGCCGCGATCCTCGACGCGGTGGACTCTGCGCTGGTCACCGCGGCCGAACCGGCCTCGCTGGCCGACCTGATGAAGGAGATGGCGGCCGCCGACGCCGTGGTCGCGGTCCGCTACCACAACCTGGTCTGCGCGCTGAAGACCGGCACACCGGTGCTCGCGCTCAGCTACGCGGCGAAGAGCGACGCGCTGATGGACCGGATGGGCCTCGGCGCGTTCTGCCATCCGGCCCGCGAGGTCGACGCCGACCGGCTGCTCGAACAGTTCCGGGCGCTGGAGCAGCACTCGGCCGGGCTGCGGCAGACCCTCATCGAGCGGAACCTGGCCGCCGCCCGGCAACTCGACCACCAGTTCGCCGCCTTGACCGCGGCCCTGTTCCCGGCGGCCGACCACGCCCAGACGCACCAGGAGGCTCGATGAAGGCGACCGAAGTCCCGGAGATCGCCGGCGCGTACCTGTTCGAGCCGACTGCGTACGCCGACGAACGCGGCTTCTTCTGCCGCACCTTCGACGCCGACGTGGTCCGCTCGGTGGGCCTCGACCCGAACGCCTTCGTCCAGGACAGCGTGTCCCGCTCGGTCCGCGGCGTGGTGCGCGGCCTGCACCTGCGCTCCGGCGCCGGTGAGGCCAAGCTGGTGCGCTGCTCGTACGGGAGGATCTTCGACGTCGTCGTAGACCTGCGCCCGAGCTCGCCGACGTATCTGGGCCGGGCCTTCTTCGAACTGTCCGGCGAGACGCAGGCGACCCTGTACGTCCCGGCGGGGTGCGCGCACGGCTTCCAGGCGCTGACCGAGACCGCCGACACCTCCTACCGGATCGACCGCCCGCACGATGCGGCGGAGGACGTGACGATCGCCTTCGACGACCCGGAGCTCGCCATCGGCTGGCCGCTGCCGGTCACATCGATGTCCCAGCGGGACCGGGAGGCGCCCAGCCTCTCCGAGGTCCTGAAGCAGAACGAGAGTTGAGGTCGGCGTGGCCACCGAAGACACCGAAGACACCGTAGAGTTCCGACTGCCCCGGTCACGGACGGCGAACGAGCGGCTGCACGCCCTGGTCCCCGGGGGCGCGCACACCTACGCCAAGGGCGACGACCAGTACCCCGAGAACCTGGCCCCGGTCATCAGCCACGGCCGCGGTGCCCACGTGTGGGACGTCGACGGCAACCGCTACATCGAGTACGGCTCCGGCCTGCGGTCGGTCAGCCTCGGCCACGCCCACCCACGCGTGGTCGAGGCGGTGCGGCGGGAACTCGACCGCGGCAGCAACTTCGTCCGGCCGTCCATCCTGGAGGTGGAGGCCGCGGAACGCTTCCTGGCCACGGTGCCGACCGCCGAGATGGTGAAGTTCGCCAAGAACGGCTCCGACGCCACCACCGCCGCGGTCCGCCTGGCCCGCGCCGCCACCGGTCGCCCGCGGGTGGCCGTCTGCGCCGACCACCCCTTCTTCTCCGTCGACGACTGGTTCATCGGCACCACACCGATGTCCGCCGGCATCCCGGCGGCGACCACCGAGCTCACCGTGTCCTTCCCGTACGGGGACCTGGCCGCCACGGAGGAACTGCTCACCCGGTACGAGGGCGAGGTCGCCTGCCTGATCCTCGAGCCCGCCACCCACACCGAGCCGCCGCCCGGGTATCTCGCCGGCCTCCGCGAACTGGCGGACCGGCACGGCTGCGTCCTGGTCTTCGACGAGATGATCACCGGCTTCCGCTGGTCCGAGGCAGGCGCCCAGGGCCTGTACGGCGTCGTCCCCGACCTCTCCACGTTCGGCAAGGCGCTGGGCAACGGATTCGCCGTCTCCGCGCTGGCCGGGCGCCGCGAGCTGATGGAGCGGGGAGGACTGCGCCACTCCGGCGACCGGGTGTTCCTGCTGTCCACCACGCACGGTGCGGAAACGCACTCCCTGGCGGCCGCGATGGCCGTGCTCACCACCTACGTCGAGGAGGGCGTCACCGCGCGGCTGCACTCCCTCGGCGAGCGGCTGGCCGCCGGGGTCCGCGACGCCGCGGCCGCCATGGGCGTCGGCGACCACGTCGTCGTCCGGGGCCGGGCCAGCAACCTGGTCTTCGCCACCCTCGACGAGAACCGGCAGCCGTCGCAGCGGTACCGGACCCTGTTCCTGCGCCGGCTCCTGGCGGGCGGGGTGCTGGCCCCCTCGTTCGTGGTGAGCAGCGCGCTCGACGACGCCGACATCGATCACACCGTCGACGTGGTCGCTCAGGCGTGTGCGGTGTACCGGAAGGCACTGGACGCCGCCGACCCCGCCCCGTGGCTGGCCGGACGACCGGTGAAGCCGGTGTTCCGCCGCTCGGCGTGACTGACGTGACGTCAGCGGCGCTTCCGACGGCGGCCGGCGTCAGCCGTCCGGTCAGCCGTCCGGTCGGCCGTCCGGTCGACCAGCCACGCGGTCGCCGGGATCACCGCCAGCGCGGTGCACCAGCCGCCGAGGACGTCGGTCGGGTAGTGCGCGCCCAGGGCGACCTGCGCCCAGCCCATGGCCGCGCCGGCGACCAGCGCCGCGGCGAGCACGAGTGACGGGCCGGCCGTCCTGCCGAGGACGGGCCGGCCGGTCGCGAGCAGCGCCCCGACGAGGGCGAGCGCGGTGAAGAAGGCGGTGTGCCCGCTCGGGTAGGACAGGTTGTCGCCGTGGATGGTGCGTCCCACCAGGTGCTTGAGCAGCGTCGCGGTCCCCACGGTGACGGCGACGCCGGCCACCACGAGCACCGCCGCGCGGGGACGGCGAAGCAGCAGGCAGCCCGTCACGACGGCCGCGACCAGCGTCGCCGCTCCCACCGGCTCCCCCAAGAAGTCCATGGCCAGCGCGGCTTGCCGCCACGGCGGCCCCGCACCGTCCACCGCCGCCGAGATCCGCGCGTCCACCGTGCCGGGCCGGCTGTGGCCGGCGTACCGGACCCCGAGCACGACGACCACCAGCGCGGCGAGGGCCGCGACCAGCCCGAGCCACACGCGCGGCGGCGGGGGCAGCACCGCGGGCGCCGCCCGGCCGGTCACCCGCCCACCGCGTCCGGTCGCCCGTCGCAGACCATCCGGCACATGCGGCGCACCTCCCCCACCAGCGAGCCCCCGTCGTGTCCGAACTGCCCGCCACCCTAACCAACGGCTCGGTCGCGGAGAACCGCCGTCGGAAAGCCCGTCGGAGGCGAGAGGCACCCCGGCCGCCGCGCGGCCGGGGTGCCTCGATTCACCGTGGGGTCGTCAGGCGGGTCAGCGCTCCAGGGTGAGGACACCCGGCCGCCACGGCAGCTGGTCGTAGGGGCCGCTCGCGGAGGGGGACTTGCCCTGGTAGAGGAACTGCAGGTTGCAGGGGTCGACGGTCATGGTCTGGTCGGGGTTGTCGCGGACCAGGTCACCGTGGCTGATGTCGTTGGTCCAGCCGGCACCGCTGTTGGCCTTGCCCGCGAAGGGGTTGCTCTCGCTCGCGGCCTGCGGGGTCCACGAACCGCTCAGGCTGGAGGCGGTGAACGAGCGGAAGTAGCGCCCGTTCGCGCCCATCGCCTCGACGATCATCAGGTACTGGTTCTGGCCCTGGACCTTGTAGACCTGCACCGCCTCGAACAGGTTGGCCGTCGAGTCGCTCATCACCGTCGTGCACGACGAGCCGAAGCTGCCCGGAAAGTTCCCGATCGGCATGCTCGCCCGGTAGATCTTGCCGTTGTCGCCGGCGAAGAACAGGTACATGTTCTGGCCGTCACCGATCAGGGTCTGGTCGATCGGGCCGGTGCCGGAGCCGGAGATGCTCCCGGTGAACAGCGGCTGCGGCGCGGACCAGCCGTTGGGGTTGGCGGGGTCGCTCGACGTGCGGTAGATGAACGGCCAGGCACCCCACTGGTAGGCCAGCACCCAGATGTTCCTGGGGGCGAAGTAGAACAGCGTGGGCGCCACCGCCGACTGGCTCATGCCGGTCTGGCCGGCCGACGCCATGTCGGACCAGTTGGTGAAGGGGCTGAACATCATCGACCCGTAGGACGATCCCGACACGTTCGACGCGTAGACCAGGTGCTTGCCGTTGTAGACCACGTCGGTGAAGTCCTTCACCGAGGCCCACCCGTTCGCCGGCTGGGCCAACGCGCCCGTCGACGTCCACCGGTACGTCGACGGAAGAGAGCACGTGCCCGGGGGCGGGGTCGTCGTCCCGGAGAGACCGGTCCACTTCTGGTTGCTGCCGCCGTTGCACGTCCCGATCTGCACCGCCGTACCGTTGGCCGTACCGGCGCCCGCGGCCTCCAGGCACAGCCCGGACTCCACGCCGACGACCGTGCCGTCGGAGTTCACCCGCCACTGCTGGTTCGCGCCGCCGGAACAGGTCCAGATCTGCACCCGGGTGCCGGCCGTGGTGGCGTGGCCCGGAACGTCCAGGCACGCGTTGCCGTACACGGTCAGCTGATCGGCGTCCGTCAGCGTCCACTGCTGGTTGGTCCCGCCCCAGCAGTCGTACAACTGCAGGTACGTGCCGTTGTCCTGGCTGCCACCGACCACGTCGAGGCACCGGTTCGAACCGGTACCGCGCAGGGCGCCGCTGGTGGCCGCCTGAGCCGGGACGGCGACGAGCATCGCCGCCAACGCGGCCAGCACCGCGACCGCGGCGGCGAGCACCGCAGACGTATGCCTGCGGCCGAGAATTCCTCTGTGCATGGGGACTTCCTCAACCTTGAGTGGGCGGTTCCGGCCGGCCTCGTCGGAGGCGGTCCGGACGGTCCGTGCGGTGCGGTGCGCAGATGCAGTTCGCAATACCGAACAAAGGTCGAAGCGTCGAGCAACCTGAATGATAGGGAACCGGCGAACGACGTCAACACCCCTCGCATGTGTCGCTCCAGTCTCCGAAATATTGCGAGATCCCGCACCGCGAGAAGCCACACATCCCCCCGGACAATCGACCGAGTCGACCCACACTCGACGCCGAAGCGGGGGACACGTCCGGCACACCCGCCCTGACCTCAGCCATTGCCCCGCGGAATCCGCACCGAAAGGGACGCCGGAGGCCCACCGCCCGCCCCGGTCTCGAAACATTCGAACCAAAAGCGGAAACTTTTGTGCGCGGAGTATTGACGATGCATCGTCAATACCTCAATCATCCCTGCCTGAGACGCCGACCGCAGTTCGACATGACGAACCTTCCGCGCTGCCCGGGCTCCGGCCCGCCCCGTCCGTCCGTCCGTCCGCCGCACGGCAGCGGGCGACGCAAGACCCTGCGCTTCAGTCCTTCCGTGATGTCTACCTTGGAGGAGGCACAGTCATGGGCTCGTACGCCCTTGCCAGACCCGTTGTCCGCCGGAAGATCCGCGTCCTGATGCTGACGCTGGCCGTCGGCATCCTCGGCGTGGTCGCCGCGCTGGTCACGCCGCCGAGAGCACACGCCGCCGAGAGCACACTCGGCGCCGCGGCGGCGCAGAGCGGCCGCTACTTCGGCACCGCCATCGCCTCGGGCAAGCTGGGCGACTCGGCGTACACGACGATCGCGGGCCGTGAGTTCAACATGGTGACGGCCGAGAACGAGATGAAGATCGACGCCACCGAACCGCAGCGCGGCCAGTTCAACTTCACCGCCGGTGACCGCGTCTACAACTGGGCGGTGCAGAACGGCAAGCAGGTGCGCGGCCACACCCTGGCCTGGCACTCCCAGCAGCCCGGCTGGATGCAGAGCCTCAGCGGCAGCACACTGCGCCAGGCGATGATCGACCACATCAACGGCGTGATGGCCCATTACAAGGGCAAGATCGCCCAGTGGGACGTCGTGAACGAGGCCTTCGCCGACGACGGTTCGGGAGGCCGACGGGACTCCAACCTGCAACGCACCGGCAACGACTGGATCGAGGTCGCCTTCCGCACCGCGCGCGCCGCCGACCCGGCGGCCAAGCTCTGCTACAACGACTACAACATCGAGAACTGGACCTGGGCCAAGACCCAGGGCGTGTACAGCATGGTCCGGGACTTCAAGCAGCGCGGTGTGCCGATCGACTGCGTCGGCTTCCAGTCGCACTTCAACAGCGGCAGCCCCTACAACAGCAACTTCCGCACCACCCTGCAGAACTTCGCCGCCCTCGGCGTCGACGTGGCCATCACCGAACTCGACATCCAGGGCGCCTCGGCCTCGACCTACGCCGACGTGACCAACGACTGCCTGGCCGTCCCGCGCTGCCTCGGCATCACGGTCTGGGGAGTGCGCGACACCGACTCCTGGCGATCCGGGGACACGCCGCTGCTCTTCAACGGTGACGGCAGCAAGAAGCCCGCCTACACCGCCGTCCTCAACGCACTCAACGGCGGCACCTCCACGCCGCCCCCGTCGGGCGGCGGACAGATCAAGGGCGTCGGTTCGGGCCGCTGCCTGGACGTGCCCAACGCCAGCACCACCGACGGCACCCAGCTCCAGCTGTGGGACTGCCACAGCGGCACCAACCAGCAGTGGACGTACACCGACGCCGGTGAGTTCAGGGTCTACGGCGACAAGTGCCTGGACGCCGCCGGCACCGGCAACGGCGCCAAGGTCCAGATCTACAGCTGCTGGGGCGGCGACAACCAGAAGTGGCGCCTCAACTCCGACGGATCCATCGTCGGCGTCCAGTCCGGCCTCTGCCTCGACGCGGTCGGAGCCGGAACCGCCAACGGCACCCTGATCCAGCTCTACTCCTGCTCGAACGGCAGCAACCAGCACTGGACCCGCACCTGACGGTGCCCGCAGGGCATCGTCGACGCTCCCGGGTCGCCGCCTTCCTGGCGGCGACCCGTTCCGCCCGGCCCTGCACAGATGTACGGACCGCGGCGGGGAACCGCGGTCCGTACACGTGTGGTGAGATCACGGCCGGCAGGCCGGTCCGCTGGTGGCGCGGTCGGTCAGCGCTGCACACCGGCCTTGGCGAGGGCCTTGGCCAGACCATAGGCCCACAGTTGGTTGACGCGGGACCTCTCGGTCGAGTTCGGGTAGGGGTTGGTGCAGGACGGGCCGGGGCCACCGCCCGACATGAGCTCACTGCACGGGCCGCTGTAGTGGTCGGGCAGGCCCAGCACGTGGCCCGTCTCGTGGGCGGTCACCCGGGTCGAGTCGTACTGCTGGTTCTGCGCGTAGTCCAGGAAGATGTAGCCGCTGCCGTGGCCGTCGGTGGACGCGTACGACCCGCGTGAGTCGTTGCCCTCGTAGTAGGCGAAGTCGGCGCTGCCCGACGTCGCCTGGAGCTTCACGTTCGACACGGAGCTGTTCCAGATCGAGGCGGCGCTCGATATCTGCGTGCGGAAGCTGGGTGCCTGGGAGGCGTTGTAGTAGACGGTCACCGCCTGGAGGGAGGGCTGCTTGGCCTGCCGTTGGGCGACGGACTTCAGTACCGCGTCGAAGAAGGCCTTGTTGCCGGCTTTCTCAGCGGAACCGACGTAGCCGACGGCGCCACGGGCCTGGGCCCGGTCGGCGCCCTGGGGCTGGGCGCCCGCCGGGGCCGCGGTGCCCAGGGCCGCCGCGGCAAGCCCGAGACCGAGCGCGAGAGCCGTGAGTCTCCTGGAGTTCTTCTTCGTGGCGCTGGTACGCAACGACGCCATGTGGGGGCTCCTGTTCGTTCTGTGGGGTGGAACGATCGGTTGCCAGGAAGTCTCGGACATCTGAACCGGCCCCGGGATGATGGCAAATGGGGATAGCGTCGGCCTATCAGGACCCAACTCCTCCCCATTCGCTGCCACTTGAACACCTGGTGTCACACGGAGCCCCGCTCTACGCTCCCCTCATGGAGCTGGAGGTCAGGCACCTGCGCGTGCTCTGCGTCATCGCCGACACTGGCAGTCTGCACAAAGCGGCGCGGGAACTCGGCATGGCGCAGCCCTCGTTGAGCACCCAGCTGCGGCGCATCGAGAACACCCTCGGCGCCCAGCTGTTCGTACGCAGCCGCACCGGCTGCCGCCCCACGCCGCTGGGCCTGGCGGTGCTCAGCCGGGCGCGGCCGCTGATGACGGAGTTCTCGGCGATGGTGGCGGAGACCCGGGCCGAGGCCGCCCGCGCCGCCTGCGGCTTCCAGCTCCGCATCGGCGCCACGGCGAACCGCGCCATCCCGGGCTGGCTGTACCGGCTGCGGGCCGGGGTGGCGCGGATCGAGCCGACGCTCCAGATGAGTGTTTCCGCCAACTCGCTGCTGGCCATGGTCGCCGCCGGCAAGCTCGACATGGCGTTCGTGCACGAGGTCGAGGGCAGCCCGCTGCGGATGCCGCCCGGACTCTGCGTCCGCGTCCTCGTCGAACGCGAGCCGCAGTTCGTCACGCTTGCCGCGAACCACCCGGCGGCCTCGCGAGGCCGGGTGCGGATGGCCGACCTGGCCGGTGACCGCTGGATGGTCGATGCAACCGTCGACGGCGAGTGGGACGCGCTGTGCCGGACCCTGCGGTCGGCGGGCCTGCGGCCGGAGATGCTGCACGGCGACTACCTCACCGCGTACTCGCTGGCCGCGATCGGTGAGGTCGTCACCGTCAGCCAGCCCACCGCCCACCCCCGCCCCGATCTGGCCATCCGCCCGCTGGAGGGCGACCCCATCGGCGTGCGGCTGCTGCTGGCCGCCCGCACCGAGGCCGAGGTGAACGAGGTCTACCCGTACCTGGAGGAGTCCTACTGGGCCGTGGCCCGGGAGGCACCGGCCTACGTGGAGTGGCTGGAGAGCGTCGGCACACCGGCCGTCCTGCCACCCCTCGGCACGCCCGGCCCACCCGACGGCCGACGCCGGCCGGGCGGGCTCGCGAACACGCCGCCCAGAACCCCGGCCTGAGCCCCTGCCCGGTCAGCGTGCACGAACACGCCCGGCGCAAGGGCCGCATCCGCGGAACTCCGCCTGCCGACGTCTAGACCCGGCGCCCGATCGGTCCCCTGCCGGACCGGGCGGCGGACAAGCTCGGGTCCGGCGTGCCGGTTCTTCGTTCCAGCGTCGGGACATCGCCCGTAACGCCCACACCGCACATAATGCGCACGGACAAAACCGCAGGTCAGGCGCCCTTCGCGGCGGGTTCGAGGATGGCGACACACTCCACGTGATGGGTCATCGGGAACAGGTCGAACGCCCGCAGGGTCCGCACCCGGTAGCCGCCGTCCCGGAAGTACGCCAGATCCCGGGCCAGGGCGGCCGGGTCGCAGGCGACGTAGGCGATGCGGCGGGCGCCCAGGGCGGACAGGTGCTCGACCGTCCGACGGCCGGCTCCGGCCCGCGGCGGGTCCAGGACGATCAGGTCGGCCTCGGTGATGCCGGTGCGCGGCAGGACCGACTCGACCTTGCCGTGCTCGATGCGGACGCGGTCGAAGCCGGCGAGGTTGTGCCGGGCGTCCTCGACCGCGCGCTTGCCGGACTCGATGCCGAGGACCGCGCCCTGGTCGCCGAGCCGGTCGGCGAGGGCGCCCGCGAACAGGCCGACGCCGCAGTACAGGTCGAGCGCCGTCTCGCCCTTGCGTGGCAGCAGGCCCTGCATGACCGCGGTCACCAGGGTGTCCGCCGCCTTGGGGTGGACCTGCCAGAAACCTCCGCTGCCGACGCGGTAGGTACGGCCGTCGGCGCGTTCGCGGACGAAGGGGCGGCCGTGGACGCGGTGGACGCCGCCGTCCTTCTCCCCCACCCGCATCACGGACACCGGCCGGTCCAGCTCCACGATCGGCAGGCGGGCGCCGGGCTCCGGGGTGAGGATCACCTGCCGGTCCTGCGAGCCGGTCGCCGCGATCGCGTCCACGGACGCCATGCCGCTCCAGTCCCGCTTCTCGATGCCCAGCTCGCTGACGCCCTCGGCGGCGATCATGCAGTGGTCGATCGGTTCCACCTCGTGCGAGCGGTGCCGGCGCAGACCGGCGTGCCCGTCGGCGTCGACCGCGTACTGCACGCGCGTGCGCCACCGCGGCACCTGCCCGGCGGGCAGTTTGTCGCCCTCGGCCGGCACCACCGTGCCGTCCCAGCCGGCCTCCTCGGGGGTGAGGCCGGCCAGGCGCCGGAGCTGCTCCTCGACGACCTCGCCCTTGAGCCGACGCTGCGCCCCCGGCTTGGCGTGCTGCCAGTCGCAGCCGCCGCAGCGGCCGGGACCGGCGTAGGGGCAGGGCGCCTCGATGCGGTCCTTGGACGCCGACAGCACCCGCACGGCGTCCGCGCGCAGGAACCGGGCCCCCTCCTCGCCCTCGGTGACCCGGGCCACGACCCGCTCACCGGGCAGCGTGTGCCGGACGAACAGCACCTGTCCCCCGGACGTGCGGGCGATGCAGTGGCCGCCGTGGGCGACGGGGCCGACCTCGACCTCGTACTCCTCCCCCACCAGGGAGCCGAGCGAGCCGGCCGGCGACCCCGCCTGCGAATTCTTCGGTTCTGCCTGCATGGCGGGGTGACTCCAGTAGCGAGAGGGGGAACGGGTGGACAACAGCCCACCAGTCTACTTCGGCGCCGGTGTCTCCTTGGCCCGCTCCTGGGCCGGGCCGCGGCGCACCGAACCCGGCGCGTTCCACTCCTGCCGCCTGCGGGCCCGGAGCTTGGCCGCCTCGGAGGACTGCAGCTGGTAGGGGACGGAGGTGACCATGACGCCCGGTGTGAACAGCAGCCGGCCCTTCAGCCGGAGGGCGCTCTGGTTGTGCAGCAGGTGCTCGTACCAGTGGCCGACGACGTACTCGGGGATGATCACGGACACCGCGTCGCGCGGCGACTCCTTGCGCAGGCTCTTGACGTAGTCGATGACCGGGCGGGTGATCTCGCGGTAGGGCGAGTCGAGGACCTTCAGCGGTACGTCGATGCCGCGCTCCTCCCACTCCTCGCGCAGCGCCTTGGTCTCCAGCGGGTCGACGTTGACGCTGAGCGCCTCCAGGGTGTGCGAGCGCATCAGCTTGGCGTACGCCAGCGCCCGCAGCGTCGGCCGGTGGATCTTGGAGATCAGGACGACGGAGTGGACGCGGGACGGCCGGACGCTGTCGTCGCCCGGGCTCTCGGGGGCCGCGAGTTCCTCGGCCACCCGGTCGTAGTGCTTACGGATGGCGGTCATCGTCGCGTAGAAGATCACCATGCCGAGCAGGGCGACCCAGGCGCCGTGGGTGAACTTGGTGACCAGCACGACGACCAGCACCAGGCCGGTGAAGAAGGCGCCGAAGGTGTTGATCGCGCGCGAGCGCACCATGTGGCTGCGTCGGCCGGGGTCCTTCTCCACGGCCAGGTGGCGGTTCCAGTGGCGGACCATGCCGGTCTGGCTGAGCGTGAAGGACACGAACACGCCGACGATGTACAGCTGGATCAGCCGGGTGGAGTCGGCGCCGTAGATGATGACGAGCAGCATCGCCGCGCCCGCGAGGAGCACGATGCCGTTGGAGAAGGCGAGGCGGTCGCCGCGGGTGTGCAGCTGTCGGGGCAGGTAGCGGTCCTGGGCGAGGATCGAGCCGAGCACCGGGAAGCCGTTGTAGGCGGTGTTGGCGGCCAGGAACAGCACCAGGGCGGTGGCCGCGGCGAGCATCACGAACAGGAAGCTGCCCTTGCCGAAGACGGCCTCGGCGACCTGGGTGATCACCGGGTTCTGCACGTAGCCGGCGCCGACCCCGACGCCGTTCTTCAGCAGGTCGGTCGCCGGGTTCTCGGCCATCCTGACCTTGGTGGACAGGGCGAGGGCGATGATGCCGCAGAACATGGTCACCGCCAGCAGGCCCATCATCGCGAGCGTGGTCGCCGCGTTCCTCGACTTGGGCTTGCGGAAGGCGGGGACGCCGTTGGAGATCGCCTCGACACCGGTGAGCGCGGCACAGCCGGAGGAGAAGGCGCGCAGCATCAGGAAGATCAGCGCGAACCCGGCGAGGCCCTGGTGCTCGGCCCGGATCGTGTACTGGGCGGTCGGCGCCCGCATGGTGTCGTCGAGGACGAGTCCGCGGAACGCGCCCCACACGATCATGATGAAGACGCCCGCGACGAAGACGTACGTCGGGATCGCGAAGAGCTTGCCGGACTCCTTCACACCGCGCAGGTTCATCAGCGTCAGCAGCACGATCACGGCGACCGCGCAGGCCACCTTGTGCTCGACCACGAACGGGATCGCGGAGCCGAGGTTCTCGATGCCGGAGGCGATCGAGACGGCGACGGTGAGGACGTAGTCGACGAGCAGGGCGCTGGCGACGGTCAGGCCCGCGCGGGGGCCGAGGTTGGTGGTGGCCACCTCGTAGTCGCCGCCGCCGCTCGGGTAGGCGTGCACGTTCTGGCGGTAGGAAGCGACCACTGTGAACATGAGCACGACGACCGCGAGCGCGATCCACGGGCTGAAGTGGTACGCCGACACGCCCGCGATGGACAGGACCAGCAGCACCTCGCCGGGGGCGTACGCCACGGAGGACAACGGGTCTGAGGCGAAAACGGGTAGGGCGATGCGCTTCGGCAGGAGGGTTTCCCCGAGCCGATCGCTGCGCAGTGCGCGCCCGATGAGAATCCGCTTGGGCACGTCGGTCAGTTTGGACACAACAGAGCATCGTAGGCGTTCGAACGAGTGACCAGCCACCCGCCACCCCGCATCTGCCCACCGGGTGAAAACGGGGCGGTCCCGGCTGCGGATTCCGCAGCCGACGGCGTCGGCATGCCTATATGACAAACCCCCGCTCGTTTCCCGGCCCTTGCCGCCACCAGGAGGTCCCATGCACAGCACCGCAGAGCTGATCGGCGCCGCGGCGGCCCTCCTCGGCCTCGGAATCCTGACACTTGCGAGCGTCCGCAGCATCAGCCGTCGCTGATCTTGAGGCCCGTGGGGCAACCGCGCACGGGGGTGCCGTCGTCCTACCGCGCGTGTGTAGCTTGGGCGTCGGTCTGAGAACCTGATGTGACCGAGCAGTATCTGGAAACCGGAAGGACGGGCGTGCACATCGTCATCATGGGCTGCGGAAGAGTGGGTTCCGCTCTCGCCCATACGCTGGAGCAACAGGGGCACACGGTCGCCGTCGTCGACCAGGACCCCACCGCCTTCCGTCGTCTCGGCCCCGGCTTCGGCGGCCGCCGGGTGACCGGGGTCGGCTTCGACCAGGACACCCTGCGCGAGGCCGGCATCGAGGAGGCCGGCGCCTTCGCCGCCGTCTCCAGCGGCGACAACTCCAACATCATCTCGGCGCGCGTGGCCCGCGAGATGTTCGGCGTGGAGAACGTCGCCGCCCGGATCTACGACCCCCGCCGCGCCGAGGTCTACCAGCGGCTGGGCATCCCGACGGTGGCGACCGTCCGCTGGACGGCCGACCAGATGCTGCGCCGGCTGCTCCCCTCGGGCGCCGAGCCGCTGTGGCGCGACCCCACCGGGGGCGTCCAGCTCGCCGAGGTGCACACCTCTTCCGCCTGGGTGGGCCACAAGATCAGCAAGCTGCAGGAGGAGACGGGCGTCCGGGTGGCGTTCCTGACCCGCCTCGGCGAGGCGATCCTGCCCTCCTCGCAGACGGTGCTGCAGGACGGCGACCTGGTGCACGTGATGATGCGCACCGACGAGGTCCACAAGGTCGAGGCGGCGTTCGCCAAGGGTCCCGAAGAGGAGGGCGGTCACTGATGCGGGTCGCCATTGCCGGTGCCGGCGCGGTCGGCCGCTCGATCGCGGGCGAGCTGCTGGAGAACGGCCACGAGGTCCTGCTCGTCGACAAGGCGCCGACCGCCATCTCGGTCGAGCGGGTCCCGCGGGCGGAGTGGCTGCTCGCCGACGCCTGCGAGATCACGGCCCTGGACGAGGCCGCCCTCCAGCGCTGCAACGTCGTGATCGCCGCGACGGGCGACGACAAGGTCAACCTGGTCGTCTCGCTGCTGGCGAAGACGGAGTACGGCGTGCCGCGGGTGGTCGCCCGGGTGAACAATCCGAAGAACGAGTGGCTGTTCAACGAGTCGTGGGGCGTGGACGTCGCCGTGTCGACCCCGCGTCTGATGTCGGCGCTGGTCGAGGAGGCGGTGAGCGTCGGCGACCTGGTCCGCCTGCTCCGTTTCAGCCACGGCGACGCCAACCTGGTCGAGCTGACCCTGCCGGAGGAGTCGGCGCTGGCCGGCACACAGGTCGGCGACGTGGAGTGGCCCGAGGACACCTCCCTGGTGACCATCATCCGCGGCACCCGCGTGCTGACCCCGACCCGCGAGGACTCGCTGGAGCCGGGCGACGAGCTGCTGTTCGTCGCCGCGCAGGCCCGGGAGGAGCAGCTCGAGGACCTGCTGTCGGTGCGACGGGAGGACGCCGCGGACTGAGCGCGGCAGGCCGGCAGGCGCACGCGGCGCCGCGGCCGGCAGGTGCACGTGAGGGGCGCCCGGTTCTCCGGGCGCCCCTCACACACGTCGTGCGCTTACGCGTACGGCTGCCGGTGTCTACGGCTCCCGGCGGTGCCGTCCGCCCGCGGACTCCCCGTGCTCCGGCGCCCCGGCGTCGCCCTCCGGCTCCGCCTCCCGCTCGGCCTTCCGCTCCTGCTCGGCCTTCTCCTCCGCCTCCATCTCGGCGAAGACGTCGATGGGAGCGGGCGCCTTGGCGAGGAACACCCAGGTCAGCCATACGGCGAGCAGGAACGGCGGGATCTTCAGCGCGACCAGGACCCAGCCCAGCTGGGTGGTGTCGGCCCACCAGTACAGCGGGAAGAGGATCGCGCACTTGGCGAGCAGGATCAGCCCCCAGGCCCAGCTCGCCTTCGCGTAGGCGGCCTTGCGGCCCGGGTTGCGGGTGCGCCAGGAGAGGTTCTCCTTGAAGACCGGGCCGAGCATGAGCCCGATCAGCGGGACGCCGGCCAGCGTGGTGACGATGTAGGTCAGCGCCAGGCCCAGGGTGTACAGCATGCCGGGCAGGTAGAAGTCCTTCGCGTTGCCCGTCATCATCGCGAAGACGACGCCGAAGACCACGCCGAAGACGCCGCTGAAGGCGTGCTTGACGGTGTCCCGCATGGCCAGGCGGACCACCACGAGCAGCAGGGACACGGCGAGGGCGGCGATGGCCGACCAGTGCAGGTCCTTGTTGATCGTGAAGATGGTGACGAACAGGAGGCCGGGCAGCACCGTCTCGACCATGCCCCGGACACCGCCGAACGCCTCGAAAAGCGCGGCCTCGGTCACCGCCCGGGCGTCGTCCTGCTGAGTGGTGTCTTCGGTCGTCGGCTTGTCGAGTGACGTCACCGGCTACTCCCGTCCGAGGGGTCTCAGTTCGTATTTGGGATTGAACAGCACCCGGCGGCCCCGGCTCATCGAGATCCGGCCCGATGCGATCAGCCTGCGCCCCGGCTCTATCCCCACTATGGAACGCCTGCCGAGCCACACCACGTCCAGGGAGCCGGTGCCGTCGAACAGCTCGGCCTCCAGGGCGGGCACTCCGGCCCGTGGGCGCAGCGTGACCGTGCGCAAGGTACCAGTAACCGTGACGACCTGTCGGTCGCCGCAGTCACCGATCCGGGTACAACCCGCCGTCTCGGCGTCCTCCCGCAGCTCCTCCGACTCCAGGTCCCCCTGGGACGAGGAGAGCCGGTCGAGCATGCGCCGGAACCGGCCCACCGGCCTTTCGGAACGAGGAACAGCACTCATGCCTGAAGCCTACCGGGGTGCACTGACGGTTACGTACCCGCGGTGCGCCGCCCCGAACCGGCGGGTACGGGCCGTACGCTGCCGCTTCCCGAACCGGTGACCCCGCCCTGGTCCGCGGGGAAATGCCGGGAACGTGACGGATCGCACTCCGGCTCACGGGCCGGCCGCGTCACGCACATCCGCTCGGCGGTCGTCAGCGTTCGACGATCTCGCCGTCGCTCAGTTCCAGCACCCGGTCGGCCAGGTCGAGCAGGTTGGCGTCGTGGGTGGCGACGAGCACGCAGGGCGGTCCCTCCGCCCGGCCGAAGCCGAGCGCGGCGGACCGTTCGCTGTGGACGACGGCCCGCAGCAGTTCCATGACGTGGTGACCGGTCTCGGCGTCCAGCTGACCGGTGGGCTCGTCGGCGACGATCAGGGCGGGGCCGTTGGCCAGCGCCCGGGCGATGGCGACGCGCTGCTGCTGGCCGCCGGACAGCTCGCCGGGGCGCTGCGCCGCGTGATCGGCGAGGCCGACCAGGGACAGCAGCAGTTCCACGCGCTCCTCGCGTTCGTGCGGGTCGGTCCGGCGCAGCCGCATCGGGACGCCGACGTTCTCGGCGGCGGTGAGGATCGGGATGAGCCCGAAGGACTGGAAGACGAAGCCGACGCGGTCGCGGCGCAGGGCGAGCAGCCCGTCCTCGTCCAGTCCGGCCAGGTCCCGCCCGTCGACCTCGACGCGTCCGGCGTCCGGCACGTCGAGTCCGCCGACGATGTTCAGCAGCGTGGTCTTCCCGGATCCGGAACGTCCCTCGAGGGCGACGAGTTCGCCGCGCGCCACCTCGAAGGAGACTCCGCGCAGGGCGTGCACGGCGGCGGCTCCGTGGCCGTAGGACTTGTGGACGCCCTCGACCCGCACCATGGTCTCGGTGAGCACCCGGCTGCTCATGTCGCCTCCCCCGTCGGCCCGGGCGCCAGTATCGCCGCCCGGCGCCCGCCCGTTCAACGGCCGTGCGCAGGCCGTGCACGAAGAAGGGCCGCACCCGACCACGGGTGCGGCCCTCGGAGAGTCACGGCTACCGGACCTCGGTGATCTCCGGTCCGCGCTGGAGCTGCCCCATGCCGCCGGCGAAGCGGGAGCCCTCTTCCTGCTGGACGCCCTCGGGCACCATCTGCGCGTCGTTCGGCAGTTGCAGGACGATCGGGTCACGGGGCGCCATCGGGCCGTCGCCGCGCACCACGACCGTGTCCCGGAAGATCTGCTCGAGCAGGCCGGCCGCCTGCGGCTGCACCGCGCCCTGGCCCGAGATCACCCCGCGCAGGAACCAGCGCGGACCGTCCACGCCGACGAACCGCACGACCTGGAAGCCGCCCGTGCCGTCCGGCAGCTGCACCGGGACCTGGGCGCGCAGCTCCCAGCCCAGCGGCCCCTCGCTCTCGTCGACGATGCCGCCCTGCTGGGTGATGCCGGTGGCGATCTCCTCGCGCACCTCGCCCCAGATGCCCTCGCGCTTCGGCGCGGCGAAGGCCTGGAGCTGGATGGCGCTGTCGCGCAGCACGACGGTCGCCGCGACGATCGCGTCGCCCGCGACCTCGACCCGCAGCTCCATGCCGTCCACGCCCGGCACGAACAGCCCGCCGAGGTCCACCCGGCCCTCGCCGGGCCGGCTGACCTCGGAGCTGTCCCAGGGCCCTTCGGGCCGCGGTCCCGGCGCGAGCCTCACCCGCTCGCGCTCGACCTCGTCGTCCGCCTCAGCGTCGACACTGTCGACGACCTGCTCGGCCTCGCCGGCCGCGTCCTCGGCGGCATCCCTCTTCTTGCGACGTCCGAACACGTCACTGTCCTTCCCGGTCGGATACGACCGAAGCGTATCGATTCCCACCCGCCTGGCCGCCCACGGCGGCCTGACCGCTTGTGCCGCTCTTCCCGCCCACCGCGGCGTGACCGCCCGTGGACCCGAAGCCCCCTTCGGCCCGCGCCGAGCCGGGAAGCTCCGCCACCTCCTGGAAGCGGACCCTCTCGACCTGCTGGACCACCAGTTGGGCAATCCGGTCGAAGCGCTCGAACCGCACGGGCTCGTGCGGGTCGAGATTCACCACGATCACCTTGATCTCCCCACGGTACCCGGCATCAACCGTCCCCGGGGCATTCACGAGGGCGACACCGCAGCGGGCGGCGAGACCGGATCGCGGGTGCACGAAGGCCGCGTACCCCTCCGGGAGGGCGATGGACACGCCCGTGGGCAGCACGGCCCGCTCTCCCGGCCGCAGTTCCCGGGCGACGGTGGTGCGCAGATCGGCTCCCGCGTCACCGGGGTGCTCGTACTCCGGAAGCGGTACGTCCGGTTCGACGCGCCGGATCAGTACGTTCACGGGGTCACGGCTCACGGGTTCACCTCGAAGGCGCGGGCCCGCCGGAGCTGGTCCGGGTCGTCCATGGCCGCCTGGATCTCCTCCTTGCGGCCGTGGTCGACGAAGTGGTCGACCTTCACCTCGATGAAGAGGGCGTCGGCACGCACGGCGACGGGTCCGTCGGGGCCGCCGATCCGCCCGGTGGCGGACGAGTAGATCTTGCGGCCCGCCACCGCCGTGACCTCGGCCTCCAGGTACAGCACCGTGCCCACCGGGACGGGGCGCACGAAGTCGGTCTCCAGCCGCCCGGTCACGGCGATCGTCCGCAGCAGCCAGTTCAGCGAGCCGAGGGTCTCGTCGAGCGCGGTGGCCAGCACGCCACCGTGCGCCAGGCCGGGCGCGCCCTGGTGGGCCGGCTGCACGGTGAACTCGGCGGTGATGCGGACGCCCTCGCCGGCCCGGGCCGCCAGGTGCAGCCCGTGGGGCTGGTCGCCGCCACAGCCGAAACACTGTCCGTAATGGGCGCCGAGGAGTTCACCGGGCGCGGGTGCGTCGGGATGGCGCACGGGTGCCACCGCGTCGGCGGGAGGCTTCAGAGCTGCGGAAGTACCACTCACAGCCGCAGACCTTACCCGCGCGTCGGCCGGTTCCGGACACCGTGCCAAGCTTGGCTCCATGCAGCTCTCCGCCGCCCCTTACGAAGAACGCCTCACCGCCCCCCGCACCTGGTGGCTGGTCTCGGTCCTGGCCGGGTGCTCGCTGGCCCTGATCCTGCTGCCCTTCGGCACGCTGCCGATGCTGGGCGGCCTGGTGGGCGGCACCGCCGCGGCCGCGGTCGTGGCGAGCTCCTACGGCTCGGTCCGCGTCCGCGTGGTGGGCGGTTCGCTGATCGCGGGCGAGGCGAAGATCCCGGTGACGGCGCTCGGCGGGGCGGAGGTCCTGGACGCGGAGCAGGCCCGGGCCTGGCGCACCCACAAGGCGGACACCCGCGCCTTCATGCTGCTGCGCGCCTACATCCCCACGGCGCTGCGCGTGGAGGTCACCGACCCCGGGGACCCGACGCCCTACCTGTATCTGTCGACGCGGGAGCCGGAGCGGCTGGCGCAGGCCCTGAAGGCGGCCCAGGAGGCGGCGCGGTAGGCGCTCAGCGCCCGAGTTCCTTCCCGATCTCCTCCGGCGTCAGCGGGTCGGCCGGCTGCTCCAGCGGCGGCAGTTCGGGCAGCTCTTCCCAGGGCACCTGGAGGCGTCTGAGGTCGGCACGGATGCGGGCCGCGAGCTTTCTGGTGTCCCGGCGGTTCATCAGGGCCCCCACGGCGGCTCCCACCATGAAGGGCATCAGGTTCGGCAGGTCGCGCACCAGGCGCCTCATGATCTGCTGCCGCAACCGCTGTTTCAGGCTGCTGTTGACCGCGCTGCCGTAGGTCGACGGCCTGGTCACGTCGATCCCGCGCTCTCCCGACCAGGAGTCGAGGTAGGCGGCGGTGCGCTGGCTCAGGTTCCCCGGCGGCCGCACGCCGTACACCTCGTGCAGCTCGGCGATCAGTTTCAGCTCGATGGCCGCGACGCCGGTGATCTCCGCGGCCAGCTCGGTCGGCATCGCGGGCGGCACGGGCAGCATCGCCGCGGCTCCGACGCCCGCTCCGACCGTGGACGTGCCCAGCACCGCGCCCGCGACGAGCTTGTCGGCGAGTTGCTCGGGCCCCAGGTCGGGGAACTGCTTGCGCAGGGTCGCGAGGTCCCGTACGGGGATCCGCGGGGCGTTCTCGACGACCCGGTCGGTCAGGTACCCGAGGGCCGCCCTGGCGCGGCTGCCGCCCTTGCGGACGCCTTCCCGGGCCGTGTCCCGTATCGCCGCGACCCGCCGCCGTGCGACGGGCGCGGGCCCGGTCGGCGACGCCGGGGACGCGGCCCGGCCGGCCGGTTCGAGCGAGGCCCCCTCGGTCCCCGGGGGACCGGACGGGCCTCGCTCGTGGTCACGCGCGCCGTGAGGACCGTCGGACGGTCCGTGGTCCGCTCCCGGCAGGGGGGAGCGGCGCTTCCGGGGAGGGGTCGAGCCGGTCACGGCCGACCCGTCCTCAGTCGCAGTCGCGGCAGATCGGCTGACCGTTCTTCTCCCGGGCCAGCTGGCTGCGGTGGTGCACCAGGAAGCAGCTCATGCAGGTGAACTCGTCCTGCTGCTTGGGCAGCACCCGGACGGCCAGTTCCTCGTTCGAGAGGTCCGCGCCGGGCAGCTCCAGTCCTTCCGCGGCCTCGAACTCGTCGACGTCCACCGAGGAGGTCGACTTGTCGTTCCGCCGGGCCTTGAGTTCTTCAAGGCTGTCCGAGTCGACGTCGTCGTCGGTCTTGCGTGGGGTGTCGTAATCCGTTGCCATGTCGCTCTCCCCCTCTGGGTGTCTGTGGTGTCTCCAGCGCACGTAACGCGTGAGAGGCCGGACTTGTGCCCGACCCGAGGCGGAGATTTTGCCTCACATCAAGGTCTGTTACTCAATCGACACCCAACCGGACTCCTCAAGAGTGATCGGCTTGGATGGCGAACCGGACCGTACACGGTCCCCGTGCCGCTCTTCAAAGGCGTCTCACCCTGTACTTCCCGTGATCACGACCCCCGAAAACCCGGATTTTCCACGCTTTCCGGCGGCAGATGAGATCACTGAGAGTAGATGGCCGGAAATTCGCCCTTGTGATCGATCACACACGGCACTGCCGGGTGAGCGCCCGGAAAATTCCGCGCAAAGCGAACATCCCCGGAAGGTGGCGGCGTGTCGGCGGCATGATCTCAGACCGGCAGGGTGACGCGCATCACGAGACCACCGCCCTCGCGCGGCTGCGCCGCGATGTGCCCGCCGTGCGCCCGGGCCACCGAGCGGGCGATGGACAGTCCCAGGCCGACGCCCTTGTCGCTGCCCGTGCGGTCCGTGCGCAGCCGTCTGAAGGGCTCGAAGAGGTTGTCGATCTCGTAGGCGGGCACCACCGGGCCGGTGTTCGCCACCACGAGCACCGCCTGGCCGTGCTGCACGTCGGTCGTCACGTCGACCCAGCCTCCCTCCGGCACGTTGTACCGCACGGCGTTCTGCACCAGGTTCAGCGCGATGCGCTCCAGCAGTACGCCGTTGCCCTGGACGACCGCCGGCTTCTGCTCGCCGCGGATCACCACGCCCTTGGCCTCCGCCTCGGCGTGCACCTGGTCGATGGCCTGCTCGGCGACCTCGGCGAGGTCGACCGGTTTGCGCTCGACGATCTGGTTGTCGCTGCGGGCGAGCAGCAGCAGCCCCTCGACGAGCTGCTCGCTGCGCTCGTTGGTGGCCAGCAGCGTCTTGCCGAGCTGCTGCAGCTCCACCGGCGCGTTCGGGTCGGACAGGTGCACCTCGAGCAGGGTGCGGTTGATCGCCAGCGGGGTTCTCAGCTCGTGCGAGGCGTTGCCGACGAAGCGCTGCTGCGCCGTGAAGGCCCGCTGGAGGCGCTCCAGCATGTCGTCGAAGGTGTCGGCCAGCTCCTTCAGCTCGTCGTCCGGGCCGTCCAGCTCGATCCGGCGGGACAGGTCCGAGCCGGCCACCGCGCGCGCGGTCCGGGTGATCCGGCCGAGCGGCGACAGGACACGGCCGGCCATGGCGTAGCCGAAGGCGAAGGCGATCACCGCCAGGCCCAGCAGGGCCAGCAGGGAGCGGCTGAGCAGGTCGTCGAGGGCGTGCTGGCGCTGGACCGCCTCGCACTGCTTGAGCACCGCGTTCAGCTCGCTGTCCGGTGCCGTGTTCAGGGCGGGGCAGGTGGAGCTGGTGATGTCCAGGTTGCTCCCGGTCACCGAGAAGGACTGGCCGCTGCCCTCGTGCAGGGCCTGGGCCGCCAGCAGGTAGATGATCGACAGCAGCAGGATCCCGGCGATCAGGAACATGCCGCCGTACAGCAGCGTGAGCCGTATGCGGATGGTCGGGCGCAGCCAGGGGAACGGGGGTTCCGGCCGCCTGGGGTCCCAGGTGGGTTTCGGGGGCGCCTGGGGAGGCGCGGGAGTCGCCGCCACGGGAATCAGATCCGGTATCCGGAGCCGGGCACGGTGACGATGACGGGCGGCTCGCCCAGCTTGCGGCGCAGGGTCATGACCGTCACCCGCACCACGTTCGTGAACGGGTCGGTGTTCTCGTCCCAGGCCTTCTCCAGCAGCTGCTCCGCGGAGACGACCGCGCCCTCGCTGCGCATCAGCACCTCCAGGACCGCGAACTCCTTGGGGGCGAGCTGGACCTCCCGGCCGTCGCGGAAGACCTCGCGGCGGTTGGGGTCGAGCTTGATCCCGGCGCGCTCCAGGACCGGGGGCAGCGGCACGCTGGTGCGCCGGCCGAGGGCCCGTACGCGCGCGATGAGCTCGCTGAAGGCGAACGGCTTCGGCAGGTAGTCGTCGGCGCCGATCTCCAGTCCCTCGACCCGGTCGCTGACGTCTCCGGACGCGGTGAGCATCAGCACGCGCGTGGGCATGCCCAGCTCGACGATCTTCCGGCAGACGTCGTCTCCGTGGACCAGGGGGAGGTCGCGGTCGAGGACGACCACGTCGTAGTCGTTGACGCCGATGCGCTCCAGGGCGGCCGCACCGTCGTACACGACGTCGACGGCCATGGCCTCCCGGCGCAGTCCGGTGGCCACCGCATCGGCGAGCAGCTGCTCGTCCTCGACGACGAGTACGCGCACGTCGCTGTCCTTCCTGTGTCCACCCGCGTAGCGCCCGACAGGCGCGCGCGAGCAGGGGTCTTCATGGGTGTGTGCCTCCATCCTGCCCTTTTCGGCCATAAGTCGGCTGTAAGGCGGGTGGCCCGGAAACGAAGGGCGAGTGATCGACCCGGGAATGCGAGATTTTCTCGTCGGGTTGAGGTTTCCGCGGGAGAAACGGCGGGGAGGACGGTTCATACCCCGCGATCACGCTCTGCTAGTGCCGCAACACCATGCGGCACGGCGTCATCCGCTTTCCGCAGAGCGGGCGTGGGTGTCCGGCACCGTCGCCGCCCGGCTGGGGCAGCACTGGGCATCCACCGCAGACGTGATCGTCCCTTCCGAACGGCACACCCCCGTGCCACCGACCCACGACCCAGGACGAGGGGGCGCAGCATGGACGCATTCACCGCAGGACTTCTGCAGCGCATAAAGGCGACCGAGTCCGACCTCACGCGGGCTCGCGACGAGGGCGACGACTTCCTCGTCGAGGTTGAGCAGGGCGAACTCGACGACCTGCGCCGCCTCGCCGCCGAGCACGGTGTGGAGGTCGGCGCCTAGCGTCTGACCGCTTCGTGAGCACGACTCGCTTCGTGCACCACGGGAAGCGCGAACGAGCCCCCGGCGAATCCAGCGCCGGGGGCTCGCTCGTGTGCGGGTACCCCGTGAGCGCGGCTCGCAGTCGTTCCCCCGGGCCGACGGCAGGGTCCGCCGGGGGCCGGTTCAGTCGTGCCAGGCGCCGAAGTCGTCCAGGAGCTGCTGGAGGGGCTCGAAGACGCCGGGGGTGGCCGCTACCGCCAGGTCGCGCGCGGGTGGCTCTCCGGGGCGTCCACCGGTCAGGGCGCCCGCTTCCCGGGCGATGAGGTCGCCCGCCGCGATGTCCCACGCGTTGAGGCCGCGTTCGTAGTAGCCGTCGAGGCGGCCGGCCGCCAGGTCGCACAGGTCGACCGCGGCCGATCCGCCGCGCCGGATGTCCCGCAGCAGCGGGATCAGCCGGTGCGCCACCTCGGCCTGGTGCGTGCGGACCTCGGTGACGTAGTTGAAGCCGGTGGAGACCAGGGCCTGCTCCAGGGGCGGCGCCGGGCGGCAGGACAGACGGCGCTCGCCCTCCCAGGCTCCCGTGGCCCAGGCTCCGCCGCCGCGCACCGCGTGGAACGTCTCGCCGCGCATCGGGACGGCGACGACGCCGACGACCGTCTCGCCGTCCTGCTCGGCGGCGATGGAGACGGACCAGGTGGGCAGTCCGTAGAGGTAGTTGACCGTGCCGTCGAGCGGGTCGATCACCCAGCGGACGCCGCTGGTGCCGTCGGTGGAGGCGCCCTCCTCGCCGAGGAAGCCGTCGTCCGGGCGCTGCGCGGAGATCAGGTCGGTGATCAGTTTCTCGGCCGCGATGTCCATCTCGGTGACGACGTCGATCGGGCTGGACTTGGTGGCGGCGACCGCGAGGTCGGCCGGGCGGCCGTCCCGCAGCAGCTCACCGGCGCGGCGGGCGGCCTCCTGGGCGCACCGCAGGAGTTCTTCGTGCAAGGGGTCGGTCACGGGGTTCCTCACGCGTAGGGGCTGTCGGCGCCCGCGGCGGCCGGGCGGGGGGCCCGGCCGGGGCAGCAGCCCACCGGGCAGACGTCGTGGCCGGCGCCGAGCCCGCCCAGGGCGCAGGGGGTGACCCGCTCGCCGCGTTCGGCGGACGCGCGCTCCAGGATCAGCTCGCGGATCGCGGCGGCGAAGCGCGGGTCGGCCCCCACGGTGGCCGAGCGGCGTACCGGCAGGCCCAGCTCGTGGGCCTTGGCGGCGGCTTCGGTGTCGAGGTCGTAGAGGACCTCCATGTGGTCGGAGACGAAACCGACGGGGGCCATCACGACGGCGGGGACGCCGGCCGCGTGCCGTTCCTCGAGGTGGTCGCAGATGTCGGGCTCCAGCCACGGGATGTGCGGGGCGCCGGAGCGGGACTGGTAGACCAGCTGCCAGGGGTGGTCGACGCCGGTGCGCTCACGCACCGCGTCGGCGATCAGCCGTGCCACGTCCAGGTGCTGCCTGACGTAGGCGCCGCCGTCGCCGTGGCCCTCGACGGGGCCGGAGGTGTCCGCGGCGGCGGTGGGGATGGAGTGGGTGGTGAAGGCGATGTGCGCGCCGTCGCGGACGTCGTCGGGCAGCTCGGCGAGGGAGCGCAGGACGCCCTCGATCATGGGCTCGACGAAGCCGGGGTGGTTGAAGTAGTGCCGGAGCTTGTCGACCCTCGG
The DNA here is from genome assembly GCF_035656535.1 of Streptomyces sp. H51. Classification (NCBI taxonomy): domain Bacteria; kingdom Bacillati; phylum Actinomycetota; class Actinomycetes; order Kitasatosporales; family Streptomycetaceae; genus Streptomyces; species Streptomyces sp. H51. Next base: position 146,044 of record NZ_JAYMHD010000038.1, on the reverse strand, counting down.
CAGGTCGAGGCCGTCGGCCTCCAGGGCGGCCAGCGCGTCCGCGAGGTTCTCCCGGTACTGGCGGCAGCCCGAGTAGGAGGCGTAGGCGCTGGTGGCCAGGACCAGGATGCGGCGGCGGCCGTCGGCGGCCATCTCGCGCAGGGTGTCCGTCAGGTACGGCGCCCAGTTGCGGTTGCCCCAGTGGACGGGCAGGTCCAGGCCGTGCGCGGCGAAGTCCTCGCGGAGGGCGTCGAGCAGCGCGCGGTTCTGGGCGTTGATGGGGCTGACCCCGCCGAACCGGAAGTAGTGCTGCCCGACCTCCTTGAGGCGTTCCTTGGGGATGCCCCGGCCGCGGGTCACGTTCTCCAGGAACGGGACCACGTCGTCCGGCCCTTCCGGGCCGCCGAAGGAGAGCAGGAGCAGGGCGTCGTAGGGGGTGGCATCGAGCGCGTCTGGCATGGGTCGATCCTGCCACCCGCCACCGACAACGCCGCCACCCGGCACCGGCGGCCGGGAGCCGGGGGGCCCGATGCGCCGGGGTTCCCCGACTCGTAAGCTGTATCGACCGCAGTCGCACCTTACTGAGCCACCCTCGTCCACACCGCGCCGAGCGTTCGCCGCGGGTGGCCGGACCCATCGGAGTTCCCGTGCCCAGCCCTTACCGCGCCCTGTTCGCCGCCCCCGGCTCCCTGGGTTTCTCCGCCGCGGGTCTCGTCGGACGGATGCCGCTGTCGATGATGGGCATCGGCGTCGTCACGATGATCTCCCAGATCACCGGGCGCTACGGGCTGGCCGGCGCCCTGTCGGCCACCATCGCGCTGGCCGCGGCGGCGATCGGGCCGCAGATATCCCGGCTGGTGGACCTGCACGGCCAGCGCAGGGTGCTGCGCCCGGCGACGCTGGTGGCACTGACGGCGGCGGCCGGGCTGCTGCTGGCCGCGTACTTCGGCTGGCCGGACTGGGTGCTGTTCGTGTGCGCCGCCGGCATCGGCTCGGTGCCGAGCCTCGGCGCGATGGTCCGCGCCCGCTGGGCGGCCCTGTACCGGGGCACTCCGCAACTGCACACGGCCTACTCGTTCGAGTCGGTGGTGGACGAGCTGTGCTTCATCATCGGGCCGATCATCTCCATCGGCCTGTCCACGGCCTGGTTCCCGGAGGCCGGTCCGCTGCTCGCCGCCTGCTTCCTGGCGGCCGGCGTGTTCTGGCTGACCGCCCAGCGGGCCACCGAGCCGGCCCCGCACCCGCGTGAGCACCACGGCGGCGGCACCGCCCTGCGCTCCCCCGCGCTGCAGGTGCTGGTGGCCACCTTCGTGGCGACCGGGGCGATCTTCGGCGCGGTCGACGTGGTCACCGTGGCCTTCGCCGACGAGCGGGGCCACAAGGGCGCCGCGAGCGTCGTGCTGGCGCTGTACGCGGCCGGTTCCTGCCTCGCGGGGATCGTGTTCGGCCTGCTCCGCCCGAAGGGAGCCCCCGCCCGGCGCTGGCTGCTGGGCGTGTGTGCGACGGCCGTGAGTATGATCCCCCTCCTACTGGTCGGGAACTTGCCGTTTCTGGCCGTGGCGCTCTTCGTCTCGGGCCTGTCCATCGCTCCCACGATGATCACGACGATGTCCCTGGTCGAGGAGCACGTACCACGCGCGCAGTCGACCGAGGGCATGACCTGGGTGAGCACCGGGCTCGCGGTCGGCGTCGCGCTCGGCTCCTCGGTGGCCGGCTGGGTCATCGACGCGGCCGGGGCGCGGGCCGGGTACGGGGTTCCGGCGGTGTCCGGGGCCGTCGCGGTCGCGGTCGGTTTCCTGGGGTACCGCCGGCTCAGCAGGCCGGCTCCGCGTCGGGGAGGCACCGTTGAGCAGCACAGCGAGCGGCAGGAACGGCACGTGGCGTAACTGGGGCGGCAACGTCGCCGCGCGTCCCGCGCGGGAGGTCACCCCGGCTTCCGTCGAGGAGCTGGCCGCCGCCGTGCGGGAGGCGGCCGAGGACGGCCTGACGGTGAAGGCGGTCGGCACCGGGCACTCCTTCACCTCCATCGCCGCCACCGACGGCGTGTTGATCCGCCCTCAGCTGCTGACCGGTATCCGCGGGATCGACCGGGAGGCCATGACGGTCACGGTCGAGGCCGGCACCCCGCTCAAGCGGCTCAACCTGGCTCTCGCCCGCGAGGGCCTGTCGCTCACCAACATGGGCGACATCATGGAGCAGACCGTCTCCGGAGCCACCAGCACCGGCACGCACGGCACCGGCCGCGAATCCGCCTCGATAGCCGCCCAGATCAAGGGACTCGAACTGGTCACGGCGGACGGCTCGGTGCTCGCCTGCTCCGAGAAGGAGAACCCGGACGTCTTCGCGGCCGCCCGTATCGGCCTGGGCGCCCTCGGTGTCGTCACGGCGATCACCTTCGCCGTGGAGCCGGTCTTCCTGCTCACCGCGCGCGAGGAGCCGATGCCCCTCGACCGGGTCCTCGCCGAGTTCGACCAGCACTGGGCGGAGAACGAGCACTTCGAGTTCTACTGGTTCCCGCACACCGCCAACACCGTCACCAAACGCAACAACCGCAGCGCGGGCCCGGAGCGGCCGGTGGGCCGGTTGGCCGGCTGGATCGAGGACGAGTTGCTGTCCAACGGCGTCTTCCAGGTGGCCCAGTGGGTCGGCCGCGCGGCGCCGGCGACCGTCCCGGCGATCGCCCGGATCTCCAGCCGGGCGCTGTCGGCGCGCACGTACACCGACATCCCGTACAAGGTCTACACGTCGCCGCGCCGGGTCCGGTTCGTGGAGATGGAGTACGCCGTCCCGCGCGAGGCCGTGACCGAGGTGCTGCGTGAACTGAGGACGATGGTCGACCGCTCCGGTCTCCGGATCAGCTTCCCGGTCGAGGTGCGCACGGCCCCGGCCGACGACATCACGCTGTCGACCGCGTCCGGCCGGGACAGCGCCTACGTCGCCGTACACATGTTCCGCGGGACGCCCTATCAGGCGTACTTCACCGCGGCCGAGCGGATCTTCACCGCGCACGAGGGCCGGCCGCACTGGGGGAAGCTGCACACGCGCGACGCGGAGTACCTCGCCGGCGTCTATCCGCGCTTCGGCGAGTTCACCGCGCTGCGGGACCGGCTCGACCCGGACCGCCGCTTCCAGAACGCCTACCTGCGCAGGGTGTTGGGCAACTAGGCAGGTCCGGCGGATCATGCCGGACCGGCTCTAGCGGGCAACCCCCGGTAACGGAAGGCCCGTACGCGCGAAACCTCCGGTTCCGTTTCCGGCGTCCGCGTGAAATACGCCACGTTCAAGATCCAGAAACCCGCTCAACAGACGGCTCCAGGCCATTTCTTGCCAGAAGTTGGGCGGCGCGCCAATCCACGCAGGTGGTCCGAATGGAGTACTGTTGCGAGCCCTGGGTCCGGTCTCCCGCCAGGGGCGTCCGGGGCCTTGCCGGACCGCCGGGAGGGGGCGAGTTGCACAGGGTGACGGAGTTGGTCACTTAGCGTTGCAAAGAGGTAACCGTGCCATAACGGCGATCAAGGGCCCGCGCCCGACACGCCGGGCAACACGGCAAGGTTGTGGCAGGCTGCACCCGGGCAGGCCACACTCGACTAGCGGAAGCAGCGACGCACGTGACGTCGGCAGGCACCACCCGGGAGGTCCCCATGCCCGAACTGCGTGTCGTGGCCGTCTCGAATGACGGCACACGGCTGGTGCTGAAGGCTGCCGACTCAACGGAGTACACGCTTCCGATCGACGAGCGGTTGCGTGCCGCCGTACGCGGCGACCGGCCCCGCCTCGGCCAGATCGAGATCGAGGTGGAGAGCCACCTCCGCCCCCGTGACATCCAGGCGCGGATACGTGCCGGTGCCACCGCGGAAGAGGTCGCGCAGATGGCCGGCATCCCGGTGGACCGGGTACGCCGTTTCGAGGGGCCCGTGCTCGCGGAGCGCGCGTTCATGGCCGAGCGGGCGCGCAAGACGCCCGTGCGCAGGCCCGGCGAGAACGCGGCCGGACCGCAGCTCGGCGAGGCCGTCCAGGAACGGCTGCTGCTGCGCGGCGCCGAGAAGGACACCGTGCAGTGGGACTCCTGGCGCCGCGACGACGGCACCTGGGAGGTCATGCTGGTCTACCGGGTCGCGGGCGAACCGCACTCGGCGAGCTGGACGTACGACCCGCCCCGGCGGCTCGTCCAGGCCGTCGACGAGGAGGCGCGCTCGCTGATCGGCGAGTCCGACGACCTCGCCGCGCCGGAGCCCAGCTTTCCGTTCGTGCCGCGCATCGCACGGCTGCCGCGCGACCGCCCGCTGGACCGCCCCGACCGGCCGAGCCTGCCCGCGCAGGCGTCCGAACCCGTCGAGGAGACCACCGGCGAACGGGACTCGCTGACCAGCCTGTTGGAGGCGGTACCGAGCTTCCGCGGCGACCTGGTGGTGCCGGAGCGGCCGTCGGACACCTCGTCGGAGGAGCCTGCCGTCGAACCGGCGGAAGAGGAGCCCCCGGCTCCCGCGGCCTCCGCCGGCGCCGGATCCGCCTATGCGGACGTCCTCATGCCCCGGTCCGTGGGCAGCCACCGCGAGCGCCTCATCGGCTCCACCGACCGCCAGGCGGAGGCCGACGGCGTCCGCCCCGGCCGCCGGGCGGCGGTCCCGAGCTGGGACGAGATCGTGTTCGGCACGCGCCGCAAGAAACAGGAGTGACCGGCCGCACCGAGCGGTACGACATGACGAGGGCCGCGCCGTCGGGCGCGGCCCTCGTCATGTCGCCGGAGTCCGGGGTCGCCGGGGCTGAGGAGCCGTCAGGCCACCGGCGCGCAGGGCCGGTCAGGACGGCGGTGGGGGAAATCCTCAGCCGGTCTTCGCGTGGTGGTGTGCCTGGCGGCCGGAACTTCCAGCGCGTTCCAGGACGGTGGGGACAGGCCGGTGGGGACAGGCCGGTGCGGACAGGACGGTGCGGACAGGACGGTGGCGACGCTTCACCGCCGGACGGCGAGACCGCGTCGGTGAACGCGGCTCGACCATGCCGGGCGCTCCGGTGCGGGAAGGGACGGGGTGAGGTGAGGGTCTGATCCGTCGTCACCGTCCGCGGACTTCTCCCGTCTCCGCTGCGAGGGCCGCGTCGGGTCCGCGGGCGACCAGCACGCCGACGGCTCCCACGGCGAGCAGGACGCCGACCGTGCCGAGGGTGAAGAGTTCGAACGACAGGCGGGATACTCCCCACACGTCCCGGAAGTCGTAGCCGATGCCGAACAGTCCCTCCAGCACACCGGGGAAGAGCGCCGACCACGATCCGACCGCGATCCAGGCGTAGACGAGGCCCGCGCACACCAGGAAGCCGGCGCTGCCGAAGGGCACGCGGTAGGGGCGCCGGACCTCGGGGCGTCGCAGCCGCAGCACGACCAGGGCGGGGACGATCACGAGGTAGGACAGCAGCAGGGTGGTGACGGCGACGGTGAGGACCACCGAGAACACGGCGGCGGCGTCGCCGTCGGCCAGTCGCATGGCGGCGAGCATGAAGAGGGTGGCGACGACCCCGGACAGCAGGTTGGTGCGCACGGGGGTGCCCAGCCGGGGGTGGAAGGCGCCGAGTGAGCGGGAGAAGAACCCGCCGTCGGCCGCGGCCATGGCCTGCATGCGGTCGCTGACGATCATCCAGGCGCTGCCCTGGGTGAGGAGGGCGAAGACGAACATGACGGCGGTGAGGGTCAGCAGCGGGCCGCCGGCGCCACCGTAGATGTCGAAGACCAGACGGGCGCCTTCCATGAATCCGCCGATGCCGGTGACCTGGTCGGCGGGGACGACGGCGAGGAGGGCGAGGACGGGCAGCACGTAGCAGCCCGCGGCGACGGCCGCGGACCGGCCGAGCGCGGCCGGCACGTCACGCTGGGGGTCCTCCATCTCCTCACCGGCGGCGTTCGGGGCCTCGAATCCGACGTAGGCGAACAGCAGGATCGGCACCAGGGCGAGGAACCCGGCCGTGCTGGGCGTGAAGCGGGCGTCGTCCAGGCCGTGGAAGCCGTGGCGGACCCCGTACAGGACGGCGGTGGCCGTGAAGAGGACGAGGGAGAAGACCTTCACCACGGCGCCCGCGGTGGTGATCCACTTGCCGCGGCGCAGGGACACCACGGCGGTCAGGATGGCGATCCAGACGAACGAGAGCTTGAAGGCGTAGTCGGCAACCGTGCCGGAGCCGAGGTGGAAGACGAAGCCGTCCCAGGTCTCGGCGGCCAGGAAGACCAGCGAACCGCCCAGCCAGATGGGGTTGGTGACCCAGTAGAGCAGGGTGGTGAGGGCGGCGGCCGTACGGCCGAAGGCGAGCCTCACCCAGACGTACGGCCCTCCCTCCTGGGGGAAGGCGGCGCCGGTCTCGGCGAAGAGCAGGGCGTAGGGGATCAGGAAGAACAGGGCGATGGCGGCTGTCCAGGTGGCGGCCTCACCGCCGCCGGTGGCGATCTGCCCGACGGTGTCGAAGGAGATCACCGCGGCGATGCCCATGGCGGTGATGTCGAAGCGCCGCAGGCTGCGCTTGAGGTGGGTGGTGGCCTCGGGCGCACGCGCTTCGGTGGTCGAGGGGTGAATGGACACGGGCAGTTCCTCGTGGATGTGTGCGGACTGCGGGAAGGCGCGTGCGGGGCGCCGCGACGGTGTGGGGTCCGTGTCGGGTGGTGCTGTCCGGGTGCCGGGCCGGGCAGGCCGGCCCGGCACCCTCACAAGTGGGTTCAGGCGGGGCGTATCCCGCCGTCGGGCGCGGTGCGTTCCAGGACGCCGCGCAGGGCGTCGGCGGCTTCCCCGGCCTCGGCCTCGGTCATGATCAGCGGCGGGGAGAGGACCAGGCTGTGGGCGGAGTCGCGGACGATGACTCCGGTCTCCCGCCGGATCACGTCGTGCGGCATCCGGTCGGGGTTCAGCGGCAGTGGAGTCCGGGTGGCGCGGTCGGCGACGAGTTCTACGGCGAGCATCATGCCGACCGAGCGGATCTCGCCGACCACCGGCAGGTCGCCCAGTCGGGCCTCCAGTTCGGTGTGGAGGAACCGGCCGATGGTGGTGGCGCGGGCGAGCAGGTCCTCCTTCTCGATGAGGTCGAGGTTGGCGAGTGCCACGGCGGTGGCGACGGGGTGGCCGTTGTAGGTGTAGCCCATCGGGAAGCCGTGGTCGCGCAGCAGCACCTCGGCGACGTGGTCGCCCACCAGCAGGGCGCCGAGCGGCACGTAGCCGGAGGTGATGCCCTTGGCGGTGACGATGATGTCCGGGGTGACGTCGAAGTACCGTGCGGCGAACCACTCGCCGACCCGGCCGTAGGCGGTGACGACCTCGTCGAAGATCAGCAGGATGCCGTGGCGGTCGAGGACCTCACGCACCCGCGGCCAGTAGTCGGCCGGCGGCACCAGCATGCCGCCGACACCCATGATCGGCTCGCCGATCATCGCCGCGATGTTGTCCGCACCGATCTCGGCGATGCGCTCCTGAAGTTCGCGGATCAGGAAGTCGGTCGGGTCCTCGCCGCCGTAGAGCTCGGTGCGGTACGGCCACGGCGGGGTGAGGTGGGAGACGTGCGGCATCATCGGGGCGAAGCCCTCGTGGTAGACGGGGAAGCCCGTGGCCGAGCCGCCGCCGTAGCCGATGCCGTGGTACGCCTTGTCGCGCGCCAGGATCCAGGTGCGGTTCGTGTCGCCCCGGCGGTGGTGGTAGTAGCGGGCCATCTTGATGGCCGCCTCGTTGCCCTCGGAACCGCCCGAGGTGAAGTACACGTGGTTCAGCGGGTCCGGGGCGATGGACGCGAGGCGGGCGGCCAGTTCGATCGCGCGGTCGTTGGAGAACTCCCAGAAGCTGGTGAAGTACTCCAGCTTCCGCATCTGCTCGTGCGCGACGTCGGCGAGTTCCGCGCGGCCGTGGCCCACCTGGGCCAGCCACAGGCCACCGGTGGCGTCGAGGTACGAGCGGCCCTCGGAGTCCGTCAGCCGGCAGCCGGATCCCTCCGTCATGATCACGCGCTCCGTGGCGGCGCCGGGCAGGTAGGGGTGGATGACGTGCTCGCGGTCCAGCCGGAGCAGTCGTGCGGCGTCGAGGGTCATGGGCGGGTGCGTCCTTTGCTCGAAGGCGGGTGCGGGTGTCGGAAGTGGGCGGTGGCCGGCCCGGTCAGCCGTAGGCGATCCACGTGGTCTTCAGGCCGGTGTACTTGTCGAAGGAGTGCAGCGAGAGGTCACGGCCGTGGCCGGACTGCTTGAAACCGCCGAAGGGGGTGAACGGGCTGAGCGCGTCGACGGTGTTCACCGACACGGTGCCCGCGTGCAGCGCGTCCGCGACCCGGTGGGCGCGGCCGAGGTCGCGCGTCCAGACGGACGCGGCCAGGCCGTACGCGGAATCGTTCGCCAGCTGGACCGCCTCCGCCTCGTCGCGGAACGGCAGCACCGTGAGGACGGGGCCGAACAGCTCCTCCCGTACGAGCGGGGCGTCCGCCGGCAGGCCGGTGACGACCGTCGGGTCGAGGTAGGCGCCCTCGCGGTCGGGGCGGGTGCCGCCGCGCACGAGGGTCCCGCCGGACGCCCGGACAGCGGCGAGAATCCGCTCCACCTGCGCCTCGTCGACCAGCGGGCCGAGCCGGGTGGCGGGGTCGAGGGGGTCGCCCGGGATCCAGGTGCCGGCGTGTTCGGCGACCCGCTCGGTGAACTCCGCCGCGACCGACGCCTCGACCAGCAGACGCGTGTTGGCCGAGCAGACCTGTCCGCAGTTGTAGGCGAAGCCCCAGGCGGCGCGTTCCGCGGCGGCCTCCAGGTCGGCGTCGGCGAAGACCAGGTTGGGGCTTTTGCCGCCCGCTTCTGGCCACACCTGCTTCATGTTCGACTCGGCCGCGTAGGCGAGGAACCGCTTGGCCACCGCGGTCGAGCCGGTGAAGACCACCGTGTCCACGTCCGGGTGCCGGCCCAGCGCCCGACCGGTCACCTCGCCCCGGCCCGGGACCACGTTCAGGACCCCGTCGGGCAGGCCGGCCTCGGCCGCCAGCTCGGCCAGCCGCAGCGCCGACAGCGGCGACTGCTCGGCCGGCTTGAGCACGACGCTGTTCCCGGCCGCCAGCGCCGGGGCGAGCTTCCAGCTCGCGAGATCCAGCGGGAAGTTCCAGGGCACCACCGCACCGACCACGCCGAGCGGTGCGCGGCGCACCAGGGCGAGGTTGCCGGGCGGCGCCGGTGCGACCTCGTCGTAGAGCTTGTCGATGGCCTCGGCGTACCAGGCGAACACACCGGCCGCGCCGGGTACGTCGGTGCCGAAGGACTCCGCGACGGGCTTGCCCATGTCGAGGGTGTCGCACAGGGCGAGTTCCTCGCCGTGCTCCTCGATGAGCCGGGCGAGGGTGAGCAGGACGCGCTTGCGTTCGGCCGGCGCGGTACGCGACCAACGGCCGTCCTCGAAGGAAGCACGCGCGGCGCGCACGGCCCGGTCCACGTCCGCCTCGGAGCCGGCCGCCACCTCGGCGGTCGTCCCGCCGGTCGCGGGGTTCACGCTGGGCAGCCAGGTGTCGTCCACGGGCTCGGTCCACCGCCCGTCGATGAACAGGCGCGTGCGGGGCTCGAGGCCGGCCGCGAGCCGCTGCCAGTGGTCGTACGTCGTCATGCTGTGGCCTTCGATCACGTCGTGGGACGGGGAACCTTGCCGCTCCCGTCGGAGCGGTGCCTGTCGGGCATCCGGCCGAGCGGCTGAGAGCGGTGGCCCGGAAGGGAGACGCGACGGCTCGCCCCGCGAGCCGTCACCCGACTTCTTTGAGCCGCAATTCAAACAATCGGTGAACCGGTCGTCAATGCTCCGGGCAGGCACTTCTTGCCAAAGCCGACTCCGGTAACAGAGAATTAACGACCATGGGGAAAGTCGGTAGACCACGCAATCAGACGGCTCGCCGGGAAGCCCTCGTCCTCGCGGCGGGGCGCGCCATCGCGGAGCGCGGCCTCGAGGGTCTGCGCATCAAGGACATCGCGGACGCGGCGGGCGTCTCCCAGGGCTCTGTGCTGTACTACTACCCGGAGCTGGACGACCTGGTGCTCGAAGTGCACCGGGAGGCGGTGGAGAGCTTCCTCTCCGCCCGGCAGAAGGCCTACGACGACGCGCCCGCCGCAGACCCCGCGGGACGGCTGCGCGCCCTCCTGGCCGGCGGTCTGCCGAACGCCACGGAGGACGAGGTCCACGGACTTCTCTACGAGCTCCACCGCCGCGCCGGCCGCAGTCCCGGCCACGCCGAGCTGATGACCTCCCTGTACGCCCGGGAGGTCGCGCTCTACACGACCGCGCTGGAGGTCGGCTCCGCCACGGGCGTGTTCACCCTGGCCGCCGGCGCGCAGGAGCTGGCGCACGGCCTGGTCGCCATGGAGGACGGCTACGGTCTGCACATCATCAGCCGCAACGCGGCGCTCGACCCCGACAAGGCCCGCCGGATGATCCTCGCGCACGCCAGAGCGGTGACGGGCTGCGCCGCGTTGTGACCGGGCGAGGGCCGTCCCGACCGCCGTGGGCCGGCCGGGCGGACACCGTTCAGCCGGTCGCGTCCCGGGCGGCGATCTCGCGGAGCATGTCCATGACCGCGCGAGCCCGAGCGGTCCGCGTCACGTCCTTCACGCGGACCAGTGCGACATCCAGGGCGGCCGTGCGGTCAGGCAGCCTCAGTTCCGCGATCTCGCCACCGCCGTAGGTCTGGCTGGTCGCCGGCCGCTGGTTCAGCACGGAGTAGCCCAGCCCACGGCTCACCAGGGAGCGCACGGTCTCGTAGCTCTGGGTGCGGTAACGCACGTCGGGTGTCACCCCGGCGGCGGCCAGCAGCGAGCGGAAGTAGTCACGGCTGTGGGGAAGGTCGAGCAGCACCATCGGCTCGTCGGCCAGTTCGGTCAGCTCCACCCGGTCCCGGCCGGCGAGCCGGTGACCCGCCGCGACGATGACGTGAGGCGGAGCCTGGGCGACCGACTCGGCGCTGAGGTCCGGCTCCGTCGCGAGTCCGAGATCGTAGGTGAGGGCGAAGTCGAGGCGCCCCGCGCGCAGCGCGGTGGCCAGCTGCTCCGTCTCCGCCTCCACGACGTCGATCTCGATACCCGGGTAGCGGACGGTGCATTCGCTGAACAAGGCGGGCAGGAAGTAGGGAGCCAGGGTCACGAAGCAGCCCACGGCCACCGGTCCGTGGAGGGTCTCCCCTTCCCCGCGAGCCTCCCGCTCGATCTCCTGCGCGCGCGACAGCAGATCACGGGCCTGCTGCTGAAGGCGCTGCCCGGCGGGCGTCAGGGTGAGCCCCCGGCCTCTGCGGCGGACGAACACCTGCACGCCCAGGTCGCGCTCCAGGTTGTGGATGGCCGCGGACACAGCGGACTGGGCGATGTGGAGCCGCGCCGACGCCACAGTGAGCGACCCGCACTCGGCGGCCACGAGGAAGTAGCGGAGCTGAACGAGCGTGAAACCCACCGCGGGCGTCATGTGCACCTCTTGTACCTGTGTCGCGGGACCGTGCCCGTTCCCGGCGCGACGCCTTCTTCCGCGCCGGGCGCGCCGGGCCGTCGACGGAGTGCCCGCACGGTGAGCGGGCCGTCGACGCGGTGCCCGCACCGTGAGCGGGCCGTGGAGCGGTGCCCGCACGGTGAGCGCGGGGCGCCACCATCAGGATGCCTCAGGGCCGCGGCAGGCCGGCCTGCCGGGAGGGCCGGACGGCCGGCTCACCGCGCGGGAGGGCCGGCGGGGGTGCCGGTGTCCACCGCGGTCCAGGCCAGAGCCACCGCCCCGTCGAGGAGAGCGCGTTCGGCCGTGCCGCCCACGCAGTACGCGGCGAACTCGTGCTGGTGGTTGGTGGCGGGCAGCGAGCCGATCCCGATGTACGGGTGGATGGCCGGCACGACCTGGGACACGTTGCCCATGTCGGTGGAGGCGCGGTTCATCCGTGCGGCCTGGCCGGGTGGCGCGAACTCGCGCCCGAGTGCCAGGGCGTTGGTCCGGTAGCGGGCGAGTGCGGCCTCGTCGGTGCGGAACTCCGCGTAGGGCCTGCTCTCCGGCTCGACCGTCAGCTCGCACCCGGTGGCGAGCGCCCCCGCCTCGAAGGCACGCATGACCCGCGGTTCCAGCTCGGCCAGCTCGGCGAGGGTCTCGGCCCGGACGTACCACCGGCCGCTGGTCCGTTCCGGGATGGCGTTCGGGGCGTCCCCGGCGTGGGTCACCACGCCGTGCACCCGTGCCGAGGCGGGCAGTTGCTGGCGCAGCAGCCCGATGGCGACCTGGGCCACCGTGAAGGCGTCGGCCGCGTTGATCCCTGCCTCCGGGTAGGCCGCGGCATGGGCCGACTTTCCGGTGTAGGTGATCCGGGAGTGGCTGACGGCGAACGGACGGGCCTCGGCGACGTCGACGGGCGCCGGGTGCACCATCATCGCCAGGTCCACTCCGGCGAAGGCGCCCCGTTCGAGCATCTCGATCTTGCCGCCGCCGCCCTCCTCGGCCGGGGTGCCGTACACCTCCACCGTGAGGCCGATGTCGTCGGCGACCGTGGCCAGTCCGAGCGCCGCGCCCACCGCGCTCGCCGCGATGAGGTTGTGTCCGCACGCGTGGCCGAGGCCGGGCAGCGCGTCGTACTCGGCGCACAGCGCGATGCGCGTCGGCCCGCTGCCGTACCGGGCGCGGAAAGCCGTCTCCAGGCCCAGGTACGCCGGGGTGACCTCGAATCCGGCACGTTCCAGCGGCTCGGGCACGGTCGCCGCGGCCCGGTGTTCCTCCCAGGCCGTCTCCGGATCGGCGTGCAGCCGCTCGGAGAGGCGGATCAGCCGGTCCGCGTGCCGGTGGACCTCGCGGCGCGCCGCCTCCTTCGGCGTCCCCATCACAGATCACCCGGAACGCCGTACGCGGGCGCGGCAGCGGGGTCCAGGCCGCGGCGCACGTAGTCGTCGCGCTGCGGCAGCCACACGCCGACCAGTTCGGCGAGCCGGCCCACCGGATCATCGGCCCAGTCCACCCGCAGGTCGGTGACACGCCAACCGGCGTCCGCGACGACCGCGAGGCCCGCGGAGCGCACCGGCCCCTCCTCGCCGCCGGCCTCGACGGCCGCCCGCACCGCGGCCAGCAGGCGTTCCTCGACCTCCCCCGTGGTCGCGAACCAGGCGTCGAGCATGGCCCGGGGGATGTGCTCGCCGGCCAGCATGTTGCCCGCCGCGACCGCGCCGTCCGCGGTGGCGGAGGCATGGGTGCCCAGGGTGCGGGATCCGCTGAAGGCGTGGCCGGGGCCGGTGCGGCCGAGGACCGTCAGCTGCCGGTACTCGATGTTCGCCGCGTCTTGCTCGGCGGCCGTGACCTCGGCCAGTGCGCGCCCGGCGTCGCCGTGCTCGGCCAGGCGCTCCAGCAGGCGGGTGCCGAGGACGGGGTCGGTGACGTTCTGCGACGCCGCCGCGCCGACGCCGGGGCGCAGATGGGCGACCCGGGCGGCGACGGCGGGGCTGGAGGAGCTGACCACGACGCCGAACCGCTTCCCGTCCCGGACCACCAGGGAGAACGTCACCGTCGTCCCTCCCCCGGGAGCACCGCGATCGCGTCGATCTCGCACAGCCATTCCGGACGGGCCAGCGCGGAGACGACCAGACCGGTGGAGATCGGGTGCACGCCCTTCGTCCAGCGGCCCACGGTGCGGTAGACCGCCTCGCGGTAGCGCGGGTCCACCAGGTAGACGGTCAGCTTGACCAGGTGTTCCATCCGGCTGCCCGCTTCTTCGAGCAGCATCTTGATGTTGGCCATCGCCCGCTCGGCCTGCGCTTCGGCGTCGCCGATCCCGACGGACTCGCTGGTGTCGAGGTCCTGTCCGATCTGGCCCCGCACGTACACCGTGTCGCCGGCGACCACGGCCTGGCAGAGGTCGTTGTCCAGGTTCTGCTCGGGATACGTGTCGCGGGTGTTGAAGGGCCGGATCCGGGTGTGGCCGCCGGCCACGATCGGGGCGTTCGCCCCGCGGCCCTCGTTCACGGAGGTCATGGTCTGCTCCTCAGCTCTTCGCGCCGGCCGGCGCGGCGCCGGTCCGGTCGGCGGTGGTCCGGTCGGCGGTGGTCCGGTCGGCGGTGGTCCGGTCGACGGTGGCGTGGGCGGCGCCGGTCCGGTCGGCGGTGGTCCGGTCGGCGGTGGCGTGGGCGAGGTATCCCCGCTGGATGCCGATGTGGTCGGCGACGTACCGGGCGTCGTGCCAGACGCCCCAGATGAAGCTCGACCCGCGCCGGGAGAGCCACGGCAGGCCGAGGAAGTACACGCCGGGTTCACGCGAGACCCCTCGGCGCTGGTCGGGCCGGCCCCTGTCGTCGAAGGCGTCGACCTCCAGCCAGCCGTAGTCGGCGGCGAAGCCCGTCGCCCAGATGATCGAGGTGATCCCGGCCTCGGCCAGGTCCAGTTCCAGCAGCGGGGCGGTCACGCTGTCCGGGTCCGGACCCAGCAGGTGGGCCTCTGGCTCCTCGGGGAGGTCGAGGCCGTTGCGCTCGACGTACTCGTCGGCCGCCTTCAGCAGGGCCAGATACTTCGCGTCGCCGGTCGCGATGTGCTCGGCCAGGTCCGGGGCGAAGCGCAGCACACCGCCGTCGTACCCCGCCGTCATGCCGGCCAGCTGGATGCCGGCGGCGGCGAGGGTGCGGAAGTCGACCGTGCGGCCGCCGTGGGCGCCGCTGACCGCGATGGTCACGTGCTCGGCGCCCTGCGCGGGCGTCTCCGCGTCCCACAGCCCCAGCACCCCCAGCCACCAGCAGAAGTCACGCCCGCGGTACCGGCGGGGAGGACGGTCGTGGGGGCCGACGGAAAGGAGGACGCGGCGGCCCGACCGGCGCAGCTCGTCCGCGATCTGGACCCCCGAGGAGCCCGCCCCGACCACCAGGACCGCGCCCTCGGGCAGTTGGTCCGGATTGCGGTACGCGCTGGAATGGATCTGCACGGGGAAGGCGCCGTCCGGGACGATCGGCGGAATCACGGGCCGCTGGAAGGGCCCCGTCGCCGCGACGACGAAACGCGCGTCGATGGTGCCGTCCGACGTCCTGACCCGGAAGCCGGGCCGGTCCGCGTGCCGACGCACCGACGTCACCTCGACACCGCATCTGACCGGGGCGCCGATCTTCTCGGCGTAAGCGGCGAAGTAGTCCGCGACCTGCTCCTTCGAGGCGAAGGAGTCGGGGTGGACATCGGGGAACCGGAGGCCGGGGAACCGGTCGTGCCACGCGGGTCCGTTCGCGACCAGTGAGTCCCACCGCTCGGAACGCCACCGCTCGGCGATCCGATGCCGCTCCAGGACCACGTGCGGGACTGCCAGAGCTGTCAGGTGCTCGCTCATCGCGATACCCGCCTGCCCTGCCCCGACCACGACCACGTCGGTCTCTTCGCTCGCCATCTCAGCCTCCGCACAGCGGTGTTCCGTTCCGGTGCGGTTTTCACCGGCGTCCGCTCAGGCCATCCTCGGATCGGCCCGGAAAGCTGTCCAACAGTTGTTTTCGACGTGGTTCATCGGATTTGCAGATGGGTCCGGTGGTGCGGGCCGCTCGGTCTCGCTCCGGGTTCGACAGCCGTCGTACGACGGGGACGGCGAGGTCGGACTCCGCACAGCCGAGCGCGGGCGACCACGGCAGGGCCTCCCGGTGATCGGTTCGCTTTACGCCCCGACCCGCCGAGAGGCCCTGATCCGCTGCCGAGGACTCGCCGGGGCTGACGTCACCGGACTCAAGCCACCTGACTGAATCCACCTGACTGAGTCCCCCGGGCTGAAGCCACCCGGCTGAAGCCACCCGGCTGAAGCCACCCGGCTGAAGCCACCGGGCTGAAGTCGCCGAGCTGAAGCCGCCGGACTACTGCGGGTCCGGTCCCACGGCCACCGGCCGGGACGGGTCCGCGGACCACTCCGACCACGAACCCACGTACAGGGCGGCCGGAATGCCCGCGACCGCCAGGGCCAGCACCTCGTGCGCCCCCGACACGCCGGAGCCGCAGTACACGCCGACCTCGCGGCCGTCGGACGCGCCGAGGGACGCGAAGCGTTCGGCCAGTTCCCCGGCGGGCAGGAACCGCCCGTCGGGCCCGACGTTCTCGGTGGTGGGCGCGGAAACGGCACCCGGGATGTGGCCGCCGACCCGGTCGATCGGCTCCACGTCACCGCGGTAGCGCTCGCCCGCCCGCGCGTCGAACAGCACCCCGGACCGCGCCAGCGCGGCCGCACCGTCCGCGTCGAGGAGCCCCTCCCCCGGCTTCGGCTCGAAATCGCCCTCGTCCGGGGCGGGCACCGCCGTCTCCAAGTCGCCCTGCCAGGACGGCAACCCGCCGTCGAGGACCCGCACGTCCGGGTGACCCGTCCAGCGCAGCAGCCACCACGCACGGGCCGCGGCCCAGCCCTGTCCGCCGTCGTAGACGACCACCGGCCGCCCGGCCGACACGCCCGCCCGTCGCATCGCCGCGCCGAACTCGCCCAGGTCGGGCAGTGGATGGCGGCCCCGCTCGCCGGGCGCGGAGGCGAGTTCGGCGTCGAGGTCCACGTAGACGGCGCCGGGCAGGTGACCGGCCGTGTACTCGGCACGCCCGTCGAAGGGCGGCTCACCGGCCGCCTTGGCGAGGCTGAGCTGCCAGCGGACGTCCAGCAGCACGGGCGGGCGCGGGCCCGCCAGTTCGCCCGCGAGTTCGGAGGCGGAAATGATGGCGTTCATGGCCACCATCCTCGCCCATGGGGTGGCCGCTTCGCCCGAGTCGGGCTACTCTGCTCGGCCGGACGGGCCCGATCACCAACCGTACGGGTTTGGGCACATGCTGTACAGGTGATCGACACCCTTGGGCAAACGCGCGGAAACGAGCCGGTGGCCACACTTTCGGCACACTCCGGGCGCGGGCCTTCGCGCGGCGGCGCGCCCAACCGCGCACCACCGGGGGTGGTGCGAGCATCAACACCGAAGTCCTGTACAGCGGAAGCGACGCGGCCACCGCGAGGGGCCGGGGAGAGAGCGACGATGACCGAGTCACGGGGGACGGCAGGCCCGAACGGCGGGAGGCTCACCCGGTACGCGCCGGGCACGCCCTGCTGGGTGAGCCTGATGGCGCACGGGCTGACCGCGACGCAGGAGTTCTACGGAGCCCTGTTCGGCTGGGAGTTCGCACCGGGCCCCCAGCAACTCGGCCCGTACGTGCGGGCCCTGCGGGAGGGGGACGGTCAGGAGGTCGCCGGAATCGGCCAGTTGCCGCCGGACCGCCATCTGCCCATCGCCTGGACGCCGTACCTCGCCTCGGACGACGTGGACGGGACGGCGGAGACGGTACGGCTGTGCGGCGGCACGGTCGGCGTGGGCCCCCTGGACGCGGGCGAGGCCGGACGCCTCGCGCTCGCCTCCGACCCCTCCGGCGCCGTCTTCGGCATCGCGCAGGCGTCGGCGCACCCCGGCCCGGCCGTCACGGGCGTGCCCGGCACACCCGTCTGGAACGAACTGGTGACCTTCGAGCCCAAGAGCGTCGCGAAGTTCTACGAGACGGTGTTCGGCTACGAGGAGGACCCGGACGCAGCTTCCGCCGACGGTGACCACGTGACCCTGCGCGTCGACGGCCACCCGGTCGCCGGCATCCACGGCGTGGGCGACGCCCTCCCCCGCGACCGGGGTTCGCACTGGACGACGTACTTCGAGGTCGCCGACGCCGCCGAGGCGACCGCCCGCCTCGTCCACCTCGGCGGCCACGTCCTCGAACCACCCCGCGACAGCCCCGACGGCCGCGTGGCCGCGGTCACGGACCCGGAGGGGGCACGGTTCGCGCTGCTGGAACGGGGGCGTTGACCCGAATTCGGAGCGGTGACGGAGCCGATCGAACCAGGCTCGCGGCATGTCCGGCCCGACGTTGGTGATCGAGTTGGCGGAGCCTCTCTCCCCGGCTGCGCTGCGAAGGTTCCGCGCGTTGATGGTGGGGCTCTCTTCCCATTTCGAGGAGAGGCGGCCGTGGTTCTTCGACGTCAACGTGTCCGCGGAGCGACTGGGCGTCCAGGATGACTGGAAGGACGACTCGCATCGGCCCTTCCTGGTCTACTTGATGGGGCCGGGTGTCGGCGACGAGAGCACCTTCGAGGCCGAGCACGCGGACGAGCCCGAGGTGGAAGCCGTGCTGTGCTTCAGGCCGACCCATGCCGTCAATGTCAGCGCCAGCTGCAACCGCGAGATCGACCACGTGGTCACGGCCCTGCTGACCGCCGCCGTCATGGACGTCATCGGGGGCGTGGCCAACGCCGAACTGCTGGACGGACAGGCGCCGGTCGTCGCAGGCCTTCCGGGCGTGCTGGGGATCGCGGACGATGGCTGGACGGCGCTGGGGACGGCGGAGTTCCTGCGGGCCTGGGCCGGACACCCCGCCTTCCGGCTGGTCAAGTAGCCCAGACAAATCCGCAGCTCTGACGTCAGCCGTAAGCTGTCGTGGGAAGACAAGGGGGGACGATGACTGACGACCGCACGGCGATCGTTCCGGTGTGGACGCTGGCGACCGGTGACGTCCGGGTGCCCGCGTTGGCCGGAGACGAGCCGATGACGGCTGAGCGCTTGGCTGAACTGCGCGGCGTGCTGGCAGCCCTGGCCGACGAGCCGATCGCCACACTTGAGGTACATCCGCTGCACGACAAGCTCGACCGCGGCCGAGGCATCCCGCTCGATGCCGCGAGTCCCCTGGCACAGCATTTGTCGCAGCTCATCACACAATCAGCGCGAAGCTCCTCTACGGCGGTCAAGTCGACCGTTGCCGGCGAAAGCCTGTATCGCATGGTGGTTCCGGCGAAGGTCGCCGCGCAGCTCGGTCAGGGCTGCCTTCGACCCATGCCGTCGAAGGCAGCGTCCGGCGGCATCCACAGTGCACTCGTGAACTCATCGGGCATCGCCGCCCAGGCGACGTTCGTGCCGGTCGGTAAAGCGGCGGCAGCGGGCGCAGCCGGTGGAGCCGGTGCGACAGCCGGCGTCGCGGTCGGCGGCAGCGCGGCGCTCACCGTGGCGGCGCCGCTGGTGCTCATGGCCGTAGCGGTAGGGGTGAGCGCGCATGCCGACGCCAAGCGGCAGCAGGCCATCGAGCACATCACAGAGCTGCTGGAGCAACTGCACGAAGAGAAGCTCGAAGACGAGCACAGCGAACTCGACGGCTGCCGCGATGCCATCGACAAAGCCACCGCCATTCTGCTCGACCAGGGCAAGCTCGGTGTCTCGCTGGGACTGGACTCGGCAGTGCATGCCATCAACACGGCGCTGGGCGCCGCTGACCGCCGCCTTGCCCGGTGGCAGAGCGCACTCGACAAACTGCCCGACGGCAAACCCGTCGAGATCGGCGCGCTGACCAAGTCGTTCCCCGGCGTGGACGACGATGGCGGCACATTCCGCGCCCACCTCGAACTCGCTGCCTTGGCGATTGCGTTGAAACGGCGGGTCATCGTCCTGCAGGCCGTCGAGCATGCGCAGAGCGACCCTGGCAACTTGTTCCAGAGCTTCGTCCGCGCACTCAAGCGTGACCAGCAGCGCCTCGACGAACTGGAGTCGAGCATCGCCGGCGTCCTGGTACGCCTGTCGGCGCTGGAGCTGGCACGCCCGAACGGTTTGCGGCCCGTCTTCACGACCGGTGAAGTCGATCGCCTGATGAGCGCGGCACACCGGATTCGCAAGCTGGGCGACGGCGTCACGGTCAACAGCCGGGCGACAGACGTGGCGATCGAGATTGCCCGCGACAAGGACGGCTCGGTGGTGGTGTTCCCAGCGCTGCCCGCGTAGGCGTGAGCGGGCTCGCACCGACTTGGTGAGGGGCGACGCGAGATGCTGCGGCTTCACAATTGCCGGTGCTCGTCGAGCGCCGCCAACGGCCGCAGCGATACTCCCTGGTCGTGCCTGAGGACCCGGCGCAAGGCGGCCCGAACAAGCCGTGGCAGGTTGGACAGCACGGCCAGGCCGCCGAAGAAGGCGTAAGCGAGAACGGGGTCTCCGTATTTCGTGATGCCTTTCAGGCAAATCCCTGCAATGAAATAGATCAGTCCCTCCACTGAATTGACGGTCAGCGACACGACGCTCAGGCCGGTTGTCGTCGGGCTCTTCATCCCCCGATAGAGGGCCGGGATGGAGTAGAAGGCCGACGCCGCGACGATCAGCAGTCCGAGCGCGGACTCCAAGTGCCCGGCCAGGCGTGGTGCTGTTCGCAACCGACGATCAGGGCCGCCTCGTGGATACATCCACCGCCTACGTGATGACCGAGGTGGAGAAGGCCGAGCTGGAGCAGAAGCTGGTCGATACGGGAGTCGTACGACCCAACGTCGTCGGCACGCGCATGGGACTGCTCAAGTCGTCCGCCGTGGTACCACGCCATCGCGGCCAAGGCATCGGCCTGCGCATGGTCATCGAACGTCTCGCCCGGCTCCAGAGACTGGGCTGTGCGGCCGCCGTCGTCCTGGCATGGGACTCCGGCGGCCGGCACTCATCCCTCGGCGTCCTCGAAGCTGCCGGATTCCAACGCGTCGCGGAACTCCCCGAGTACTGGCGCGAGCCGGAGGGCGCAGAGACCTTCGACTGCGTCAAGTGCGAGGGCCCGTGCGAATGCACAGCAATTGTCATACGACGGAGCCTTTACGACTTCACACCTGAGGAAACCGTCGCCGAGCTTTCCCACACACGGTAGCCGCCCAGAGGCATTACATGAAGCGGATTCGTCCGGTTCACACGGCCCGGCACCCTCGACGGCTTCATAGCCGACACCAGCCTGACCCCCGACGAACCAGCGCCACCTTGACGAGCCGAAGTCAGTAAATCCTGGATCTTGCGTCAGCCCTGGTCGACCGGGCGAAGCTCGACGCACAGATCACACCGGCACAGCGTCTTCGCGGCTTCATAACGATCCCACTCCTCGGGCGAAAGGTCATCGAGGCTCAGTACCCGGTCGTCGCCCCACAATCCGTTCTCGTAGACTTGCCACACGTCGCCGCGGAGCACAACGAAGCGATCGGGCATATCGGCCAGAAGATCGGCGAGTACGGGACGCTCACCTGTAAACGTGAACCCGTGGCGCCTCGCCACGGAGTCGAACGTGTCCCAATTGGCGGCGAACGCGATTACGAGCCAATGCAGCCAAACATTCATCGACCGCGTGCAGCACCCTGCCAGATCCCGGAACTTCCAGGATATACAGTCGTCAGAATCATCCGTATCACACGGATCATTGCCATCCAGATAATAGAAGACTTCCTCTGTCGAGGCTCCAACGTGCTTGCGGACGAAGCCATATATGCACTTCCAGAGATCGGCCCGCGCTGCGTTCATGTCGCCATTACCGGTCACCGGGACTGAACATTCGATAGCTCCCATGGCGTAAACATTACCAGACGGTCTAGCGTTGCTCGCCACGCGGGCGTGGCGATTCAGCCGAGAACCGTGGCTCAACGATCTCGTCAGGCCGGACCCACAGCACGTCGCATATCAGACCGCCTTCGAGGACCGACTCTCACTGGACCACAACTGGACGCCAACAACCTTCCCCGTCGATCCATAGAGTTTCGAATATGACTCCGGGAAGGAGTAGTTTTTACTCAGCCCGAATTCACCGGCTGATGGTTCCAGGGTCCGATTTCGCGCCGAGGGCTGATGGTGGTGTGGGGCACGGGTTCGAGGGCGTGCAGCGCCCAGGGTCTTTGCGTGAAGTGATCTTGTCTGGTTTCATCCGGTGAGGCCGGTGATCAGGTAGATGCGCTCGATGGTCAGCTTGCCCGAGCCGAGGTCTCGTCTCCAGCGCACGACTTGGAGGGCGTGATCACGGCATGGCTGAGGTCGGCGCCGTCCAACAGCGGTGCGAAGGAGGGGATTTCGTGGCTCTTGTCGGCGACCTGGCGCTGGGCGAGGACCTCTCCGCTGTGCGTCATCGCGGCCAGGAGTGAGACCGCCGCTGAGGTCCGGGTGCGTGAGCCACGGACGGTCTTGCCGTTGACCGCGATCGGCCGCAGCGTGTCCGGCTCCCGGGTGCGAGCCGTCTGTGCGGACAGGAAGGCGCCGATCGCGGCATCCAGTGCGTCGCCGTCCAGACGGGCGAGCAGCTGGCGCACTGTCGCCGGGTGCGGCACCACCAGGGGATCCGGAGCGAAGCCGAGCGTGCCCACGGGAGTAATTGTCAGTATGTGTGTGTGAGTTGGCCTGGGTAGGGCGCTCGGGGCGAGTTCGGCATGCAGCTCTTCGCAGAGCACGAGCCCGTGGATGCTGCCGTCGTTCAGTTCGTCTGACCACTCACACCTGAGCTCAGCGGGGTCCAGGAGTGATTCCGGATCCCAGCCGACCTTCGCGGCGGCATATCCGTGGAACTGCGCGAGCGGTTTGTAGAGTTGGTGTCCCAGTTCGGTCAGCTCTGCTGCGGTGAGTTGGAATCTGGGGAGGCTGCCGTTCAGGCCACAACCCCAGCTGACGGCCACGGGCAGGATCGAGAGCTCGATGTAGGAGCCCACCTTCGCCAGCATCGGCCGGTGGAGGGGGATGCGGTGGGCACCCGCGCGAAGCACCCATGACTTGGGGTCGATGCGGGCGGCAGCCTGTGCCGCCTCGGCGTCGTCGCCAAAGTTCACCACTAGCCTCGCGCTTTCACGAGGTGGGCTGTCCGCAGGCTGATTCAGAAACACAGAAAGTGCTCTTGACGTGCAACGATAGGACTTGCTGAGGGTCCTGTTGGCTGCGAGGAAAAGAGCACTTTCCAGGTGAGAGAGCCCACCGCGTCGTGGAAGGGCGAGCACCGACGGGCGCCGAGGCGGCCGGACCGCTCGGGTGCCTGTCGACGATGGGAACCGTAGGAGCGATCGAACCTTGCTCGGTGGCATGTTTGTGATAACTGCCTTTATCAGAGCGGTTGTTGAGGATGCGGTGATCATTTCGAGGCGGTGAGAGCGCTGTTCGCCGGCCTGGTTGATCACTCAGCTCGTCCTCGCATCTCGCCGATCCGCCTGCTCAGAGCCGTGCCGGGAACGCGTACTCGGCCCAAACCGTCTTGCCGGGACCGTTCGGCCGCGGGTGCCAGTCCCAGTGGGTCGCGAGTTGCGATACGAGGAGCAGCCCACGGCCGGCTTCTTCCGCGTCGGGGACGTCCGGCGGGGCGGTGGGGCGGCGGGGGTGGCGTTCGGTGCGGGTGTCGGTGACCTCGACTCGTACGGTGCGGCCGTCGGGGGTGGCTTGGAGGCGGAGGTGGAAGTCCCTGCCGGGGACATGACCGTGCCGCACGGCGTTCGCGCTCAGCTCGGCGACGATCAGCACGATCGCCTCGTGCGGGTCGGTGCCGTACGGGATGCCCCACTCGTCGAGACGGACGGCTGCGAGACGGCGGGCGAGCCGGGCTCCGCGGGGTGTGGAGGTGAAGCACATCTCGAAGGCGGGGGTGGAGTCCAGTGGTGGGGGTGCCTTCAAGGGGGAGCAGGGGGTGGTGAGTTGGGTGGTGTCGGTGGGATTGGCGGGATTGATGGGTTTCGTCGTCATGCCCCTCACCGTCCCGTCGGTCGCATAGCGTGACCAGTGGTGACGTAGCGACAGGGGGCGGCTGTACGCGCGTTGTACGCAGGAGTCGGAGCTGCGCACCGTTACGGCGTCCCGTGCGGGGGCGTTGGGCTCAAGAGGCGGTGGTGAGATGGCTGAGCGCAAGGGTGCGGCGGCGGGGGCTGAGGTGGCTTCCGGAGAGCACGGGGACCGGGACGACGCGGTAGCGGCGGTCGTGAGTCTCGGGGACGGGTGGGAGAACGACGACGGGGCCGGGCGGCGGCCGGAGGACGAGGCGGGGCGCGGTGTCGTCGTCGCGTTCGGGCAGACCATGAAGACGCTCCGGCTCCGGGAGGGGCTGGAGCGCGAGGAGTTCGGCAGACGGCTCGGGTACTCGGCGTCCACGGTCGCGTCGTTCGAGCAGGGGCGGCGGATCCCGTCACCCCGGACCATCGAGCGGGCGGACGAGGTGCTGAGGGCGGGCGGGTTGCTGTGTCTGTGGAAGGAGCAGGTGGAGCGGGCTCAGTATCCGGCTCGATTCCAGGGGATGGCGAAGCTGGAGAAGGAGTGCATCGAGCTGCTCATGTACGACGCGCTCATCATCAACGGCCTACTTCAGACCGAGGAGTACATGCGGGCCCTGCTTGGCATGAGGCGTCCGCCCTTGACTCAAGAAACGATCGATCAGCGGGTGACCGCCCGGCTGGCCCGGCAGGACATCTTCGACCGGCAGCCCACGCCACTACTGGGCTTCGTAATGACCGAGGCGGTGTTGCGGCAGCGCTACGGCAGTAAAGACGTACTACGCGGCCAGCTGGAGCATCTCCTTCTGATCGGACAGAAGCGGAACGTCGAGATCCAGGTCATGCCGCTCAGCTGCGAGGACAACGCAGGCGTCAACGGGCCATTCACCGTCGTCACTCGGAAGGACGGCAAGAAATTCATCTACTCCGAGGCGCACGCAATCAGCACACTCGAAGCCGACCCTGAACAGACGGCTCTCGCCGCCGCACGCTATGGGATCATCCGATCACAGGCTTTCAGTCCGCGAGAGTCCTCGCAGTTCATCGAGAGGTTGCTGGGAGAGCTATGAACACCGCCGAGTCCGAACTCACCTGGTTCAAGAGCAGCTACAGCGACACCGAGGGCGGCCAGTGCGTCGAAGTCGCCGCTGGTTCGGCTGCTGTGCACGTCCGTGACTCGAAGGCCATCGCCGGTTCCGTCGTCACGGTGTCGCGTGAGGCGTGGGCGGGGTTCGTCGGGCTGGCCTCGTCGGAGGGGCGCGGCTGACGCTCGTACGGTTGTGAGAGCCCTGCCGGCCTGGGTCTCGGTCGGCAGGGCTCTCGCGTTCAGTCCTCCGGGACCCCGTTGACGGACCGCTCGTTGGCGAAGTGTTCCATCTGGCGGAGGACCAGGTCGATGGCCTCCTTCTGCTGGTCCGGCGGGTAGTTGTTGCGGGCCAGGAGGCGCTTGATGGTGCTGCGCAGGCGGGCGCGGACGGACTCGCGGGCTATCCAGTCGGGCTTGAGCCGGCGGCGGACCCCGGTGACGAGTTCGCGGGCGATGCCCGCCAGGGCCTCGTCGCCCATGAGCGAGCGCGCTGTGCCGTGGTCGGCGACGGCGTCGTAGAAGGCGAGTTCGCGCCAGTTCAGGGGCGGCGGGTCGAACTTCTCGCCCCGGCGGGCGTCGGCAGCGGCCTCCTTGGCCATCTCGACCAGCTTGGCGATGAGTTCGGCGCTGGTGTACTGCTGGCGCATGTAGCGCATCATCAGGTCCTGGAGACGCTCGGAGAACGTGGTCTGCCGGACGATGTTGTGCCGGGTGACCTCGCGCATCTTCCGCTCGACGAGCCGCCGCGGTGCCTCGGCCGCCAGGTGCGGGGTTTCGCTGTTCTGGAGCTGGGCGACGAGCGCGTCGGTGAGGTGGGTGAGATCGGCGGTCTCCAGCCCGGCTTCGGCGAACAGTTCGGTCACGCCGCCCGTCTCCACCACCGACGAGGTGAGCTGGGCGAGGCAGAGCTCGACGTCGCGGGCCACCGGGAGGCCGCGGGCCTCCCGCTCCATGGCGTCCAGCTTGGCCATGTAGGCGCGGACCTCGGCGAAGAACTGGATGTGCCGCTTCCAGGCCGGCTTGTCCGCGAACCGGCTCCCGACCTCCTTCGAGCTGCCCGCCAGCGCCCAGAAGCGTCCCAGGCGGTAGGCGTGGTCACGGAAGCGGCGGCCCAGGGTCTGGCGCGGGTCGTCGAGCTGATCGGGATTGTTGCCGAGGGTGCGGGGGTCGCGCAGGTGGTTGGCGGTCTTCAGGGCGGCGTCGACGAAAGCGCGGGGGCCGGGACGGTCGATCAGCGGTTCCCAGGCGAAGCCGCGGAGGATGCCGGTGAGGACGTCGTACTCGTTGCGCAGCTCGTCCAGTGCGCGTTCGACGTCCTGGCCGAGGGTGCGGTCGCGCTGGTCGGCCTCGGTGTACTCGGCGATGGCCCGCTGGAGGTTCTCCGTCAGCGGGGCGTAGCCGACGAGGAGGCCGTCCTCCTTGCCGCGAAAGCGGCGGTTGACTCGGGCGAGGGCCTGCATGAGGTTGGCGCCCTTGAGCGGGCGGTCCAGGTACATGGTGTGGATCGGCGGGGCGTCGAAGCCGGTCAGCAGCATGTTGTTGACGATGGGCAGTTCCAGCTCGTCGTCGGGGTCCTTGGCCCGGTTGATGACCGTCTTGCGGCGGCTGTCGGTCAGGGCGTGGGCGAGCAGCGCGTCCGTGTCCTTGCGGGAGTTCGACGAGAACACGATCTTCATCGCGCCCTTCTCGAACTCGTCGCTGTGCCACTCGGGCCGCAGCTCGCGCAGGGCGTCGTAGACGCGGACGCAGATCTCGCGGGTCGCGCACACCACCATCGCCTTGCCAGGCGCGCCGCCGGACTTGGAGGCGCCGACGAACGGCTTCATCCGCTCCCGGCGGGCCTCCCAGTGGTCCACCAGGTCGGCGGCGAGGTCCCGTATGCGGGCCGGCGCGCCGTACATCGCGTTCATGGTCGCCACGGCCTGTTCGACGCGGCGGCGTTCGGTGTCGTCGAGGCCGTCGCCCGGGCCCGGGTTGGTCGGCAGACACCTTTCACCGCTTCGAAAACCCGTTCAACGTGGACTGCCGAGCTGCCGGGTCAGGACGTGACGTGCGGGGAATCCGGGTCGAGGGTTCCGTCGTCGTCCAGGGTCCACCTGGTGGTGGCCCTGCCCGACGGACAGCAGTCGGGATCGCTCTCGCGGAACCAGACCTCGTGGGCGACGACCCGGCCGGAGGCCAGCTGGATCCCGTCGAATGCGCCGGCCTGTCTGCCCACGTACTGCGGAGTGACGGTGCCCACGAACCGGAGTTCGCCCTTCTCGCTGGTGAACACCACGTAGGCCCAGGCGAGCCGGGCGCCGGCTGTCTCGCCACCGGTGTCGCATCCCGCCAGCAGCGCCGCCTCGTCACGGGAGTCCCCGAGGAGGTCTCCGTAGGCGACGGCTTCGGGGCGGTCCTCGGCATGGACCTTGCCCCACTTGCCGGACTGCGCCCAGGCCTGGCCGGCCCTGAACCTGATGAGGCCCCGCACATCGCAGAAGTCGCCGGGTACGGCGGCCCCCGCCCAGTCCATGTCGTGCAGGTCCTCGGGTGCGCGGCCCAACCCGGCGGGCCGGGTGGGTGAGGGCTCGGGAACCTCCCCGGGTGAGGAGTCGGCTGTCTCCCCGTGCGAGGGCGTGGAGGCCCTGGGGACCCGGGGATCGGGGGTGGGGGACGAGCATCCCGCGCCGAGGGCGAGAAGGGCTGCTGCCGCGCACAGGGCGGCCGAAGAGCGTTGCATGGATCCTCCCGGCGGTACTGCCAGTCGTCCGGACAAGGGGGCTACGCGCATGGCGGGTCGTAGGGGCGGTCGGGGAGGTACTGCTTCCACTGGGGTTCGGTG
This sequence comes from Streptomyces sp. H51, assembly GCF_035656535.1. Lineage (NCBI taxonomy): Bacteria > Bacillati > Actinomycetota > Actinomycetes > Kitasatosporales > Streptomycetaceae > Streptomyces > Streptomyces sp. H51. The sequence goes on along the minus strand of NZ_JAYMHD010000038.1, from coordinate 118,721 downwards.
ATGGGAACGGACTCGGCGCACAACTGCCGGAGGATGGCGTCGACGTCCGTGTGCCACAACAGCGTGCTGTCGTCCGTCGAGACCGCGATCAGCCCTCCGTCAGGGCTGAACGCGAGCCCGGTCGGGGTGAGGGAACCGCTGGTGGCGAGCACGGCTGTCTCCCGGGGGACGGCGGGCTCACTCACGTCCCACAGCCGGACGTCCCCGTACTGGTCCGCGCTGGCAAGCAGGTCCTCGGTGGGGTGCGCCGCGAGATACGCCACCTCGCCCGAGTGCCGCTGCGTCCTGCCGAGTTTCCTCGCCCGGTGCGGGTCCGTGATGCTCCAGGCCGTCACCGTTCCCCGCGAGTCCCCGACGAACAGGGTGCGACCGTCGGAGCTGGTGGCGATGGAGTCGGCCGTCGCCGACTCCACGGGGATCACTTCCGTCCTCACCGGCCGGTCCGGGCGGCTGATGTCCCACAGCTGGACTGCCTCGCGGTCCTTGCGCAGGGCCGCCAGGAGGCCACGTTTCCCGGCGAAGGCGACGGGCGCGGTCCCCTCGTAGGAGGACGCGGCGCCCGAACCGGACAGTGTGCTGAGGATCCGGGGACGCTCCGGGTCGCTCACCTTCCACAGGCGAACCGGCCCGAGCGGTTCGGTGGCGGCGAGGACCGAACCGTCGGGCCCGTACACCACGGCCTGCGGGTCCGTCACCTCCTGGGAAGCACCCCGCTCGCGCGGTCGTGAGGGGGTGCTCACGTCCCAGAAGCGGAGCGGGTGACCGGTCGCGAGGGTGCGTCCGTCCGGGCTGACGGAGATGCGCTGACCACCGCGGTTGAAGGTGGTCAGCGTGGCCAGGCGCCGCGGTTCCGGCACCCCGCCCACCTGCCAGAGCGTGCTGGGCCGGCCGGCGACCACGAATCGGCCCTTCGGGTCGAAGGGCTGGGGGGACAGATCAGCGGATGGAAGGGTCTCGTAGGCCGATGCGCTCTGCGCGCCATGGACGTTCCACAGGCGCACGGCTCCGCCCTGGGGCGACACGTCGTCGGGGGCCGCGGACGCGAGGGTGCGGTCGTCCGGAGCGAACGCGAGGGAGCTGATGTACGCCGTGTCGCCGGACAGGCGTGCGCCCTGCCTGGGGCGAAGCGGGTCGGAGATGTCCCACAACTGGATGATCCTGTCTCCCGCCCCGGTGGCCAGGGTCTTCCCGTCGTGCGCGAAGGCCACCGCCGTGATGAACAGACCGTGGGCGTTCAGCACCGAGCGGAGTCGCGGGCGCCGGGGATCGGCGATGTCCCACAGACGTGCGGTGTAGTCCCCACCGGCGGTGACAAGGAGATGGCCACTGGGGCTGAAGGCCAGCACGGAGGCAGGTTCCGCGAAGGCGTCGGTCAGCGAGACCTTTCCGGACGGGGACAGCCGCATGAGCCGTATCCGTTCGTCGTCCACGCTTGCCGCGATCAGTTCTCCGTCCGGACTCACGTCGGTACCCCACGCGACGTCCTCCCCGATCGGGGACGATTCCTCGACGGCCCTGGGGTGGCCCGGGTCCCGGACGTCGAGGAGGACTACCCGCGACCCGGTGCCCACCATCAGCAAGGGGGCCCGTGCCGCGAACGTCAGCTCCCGCACGCCTTCGTCGGGCCTGACCGTCGCCAGCAGCCTCGGCTCGGTCCTGCTCGTCAGGTCCCACAGCCGTACCCGCCCCTCGAAGTCGCCCTCGGCGAGCAGCCTGCCGTCCGAGCGGAAGGCGACCGCCCGCACACTGCGCCCCTGCCCCGTCAGGGCGGAGACGACCTGATCCGTCGACGTGTCGTACAGCACCACCCCGCCGTCGAAGGCGGCGGCCATCAGCTTCCCGCTCGAACTGTAGGCGACGGCACGGGACCGGCCGCTGGTGCGCAGCAGACGCGGGATGGCCGCGCTGGCCAGCAGACCGCCGACCGCCTGCTCGGTGTGCGACAGGCGGTACGCCTCGACGAGGAGTTGACGGGCCAGATCGGGCTGGGTGTCCTGGACGGTAGCCGCCTCGGCGACCAACTGTCGTGACTCGGCGATCAGTTGGCGTTCGGTCGCGACGTTGCGTTGCCGTTCGGCGACCAGGCCGAGCACCATGGCCGTCGCCAGCAGCGCGCAGAGTACCGAGACCGTGCCCGCGACCAGCCGGTTCCTGCGGCGTCTGAGGCCGAGGTGGTGTCCGATCAGCTCGGCCTTCGACCGGCCCTGGACGGGGGCGACGAACTCCGCGACGTCCGCGACCAGTCGGGGGTCGTCGACGGGCACCGAGCCGTCCTCGTCGATCTGTGCGCGCAGCCATCTGAGATCCACCCACCGAGGACACCCGGGCGCGGCGGCCAGGACCCGTTCCATCTGTTCACGCGGCAGGGCGTCCGTGCGGGACCAGTCGAAGTCCTCCGCGGCCCGGCTCCACTCCAGAGTGCCGTCGGTCCAGGCGAGGAGCAGGCGCTCACCGCGGCCGTGCGCCACCCACCAGTCGATCTCGGCGCGGACCCAGGGCGATGCGGCGGCCCGGGGGGAGGCCATCACGATGAGCCAGCTCGAACGTGCCAGGGCTTTCTCGATGTCCTCCTGCAGATTGCGGCTGGCGCTGAGATGCGTCGTGTCACGGAACACCCGTAACTGCACCGGCCGGTACCAGGGCCGCCCGAAGTTCTCCATCCCCCGCTGGAAGACGGTCGCGACGTCGCGGTCCAGATTCTGGCTGTAGGAGATGAAGGCGTCGTAGTGGGGTTCGGTGTCCGCCCGTCCTGCCATCCCGCTGCCGTCCTCCCGTCCTCGGGCCCCGTCCGGGGCCGGTCCACGTTCAGGTCATGAGTCCCGCCGGTCCGGTCACGAGGTGATGTGGGGCTCGCCCGGCGTCAGCCGGCTGCCCTCACGGGTCCAGACGGTGGTGGCGTCACCGCTCGGGCAGCAGTGGGCGTCGTTGGGGCGGTACCACTTCTCGTGCGCGATGATCCGGCCGGGTGCGAACTCCGGCCGTGCGAGCAGCGTGGGGTACGGCCCGGCCTTCTGCCGCGGGGTGATCGAGCCGATGACGACCAGGTCCTTCCCCACCCGCGCGTACACCACGTAACCGGCGGCGATCTGCGCGTTCTGGGTGACCCCGTCGTCGCAGCCGACGTAGAGCGCGGCCTCGTCGCGGTTGTCGCCGTCGGTGTCGCCGTAGTAGACGTTCCGCCCGCGCATGACGTGTACCGGCCCCCACACCGTGGATGTGGCCCTGGCTTCGCCCCGGGCGTCGAATCGCACGAGTTCCGGCACGCCGCAGAACTCGCCCGGGGCGGGGGTCTTCGTCCAGTCCACATCGTGCAGATCCGCCGGCGCCGGTCCGACGACCTCGGGGGCGGACGACCCGGCGGTGGGTGACGCGCCCGAGGACCCGGTGCCGGTGGCGTCGGATCCCTGGGCCGACGTTTCGACGGGGGGCGCGGGCTTCGGTGCGTCGCACGCGCTGGTCAGCAGCAGAAACGTCAGGAACGCGGTGAGCGGGGTGGTGCGCTGCAGGAAGGTTGCCACGGTGCCCTCGTCTTCTGTGTCAGGCGCAGGGTGGGTCGTAGGGTCGGTCCGGGAGGTACTGCGTCCACTGGTCGGGAGAAATGCGGGGGGACTCGGCACACAGACGCCGGAGGATGTCGGTACGGTCCACGGTCCACAGCCGCACTCCTCTGTCGCCGCTGACCGCCAGCAGGCCTCCGTCCGGGCTGAAGTCCACGGTCGCGAAGGGGAAGAGGCCGCCGCCGCTCAGCGAGGTCACCTCGACCGGGTGAGCCGGGGTGCTGAGGTCCCACAGGCGGATGCGGCCGTCCAGGCCGGCGGTGGCGGCGAGCTTTCCGCCCGGGTGGAGGGCGAGTCCGGTGATGGCACCGGTACGCCAGGCGGAGGCGCCCTTTCGCACCGGTCGGCCGGGATGTGAGACGTCCCACGTGGTGAGCCTCCCGGACTCGTCGCCGACGAGCAGAGTGCGGTGGCTCGGACCGAAGGCCAGCGCGGTGGCCTTCCCCCTTGCCACCGGGATGTCTCCCACAGGCGTGGGCCGGGCGTGCCGCGCGACCCGCCAGAGCCGTACGGCGCCCTCCCGGTTCGGTGCGGCGAGCAGCGCGCCGTCCGGGCTGAACGCCAGGGCCTGGCCCTTGCCGAGGGCATCGCCGAGTGTGCCGAGCAGTAGAGGCCGTTTCCTTGCGCCGATGTCCCACACTTGCACCGTCCCACCGGGTGCGGCCCGGGTGGCCATCAAGGGGAGGACCGGGTTCATGCTGAGAGCCTCCGCGCCGGCCGTGCGGATCGTCCCGGGGGCCAGGTCGCGCGGCTTCGCAGGATCGGTCAGGTCCCATGCCTTCACCGGCAGGCCCGAGACCAGGGTGCGCCCGGCAGCGCCGAAGGCCGCGGCCTGGCCGCCGGCGGCGTAGCTGTCCACAGTCGCCATGAGACGCGGCGGTCGTGTGCCATCGATCCGCCACAGGGTGGTGGGAGCGCCCCCGGCGGCCAGCAGGCGACCGTCCGGGCTGAACGCGGGCGGAAAGATGCCCGTGGTCGGCAGGGTGGCGAACGCGGAGGTCCGCTCGCTCCCCGACACGGCCCACAGCCGCAGGGTGCCGGGGTCGGTCCCGATGTCGGTGCTCTTCGTGACGCCGACAGCGGCCACGGTGCTTCCGTCCGGGCTGAAGGAGAGGCCGCCCACTGCCGTCGGGTGGCCACTCAGCCGGGCGCCGGAACGAGGGCGGAGGGGATCGGACACGTCCCAGAGCCCGACCGTGCCGTCGCTGTCCCCGGCGGCCAGGGTGGTCGCGTCCGGGGAGAAAGCCACGGCGAGTACGCCGAAGCGGGTCTGTGCGTACAGTTCCGGTCTGGCGACGGGACGGTCCGGGTCCGCGATGTCCCACAGACTCACCCTGCTGTCGTCGCCGGCGACGGCGAGGAGCCGGCCGTTCGGGCTGAACGCGATCTGCCGCGGCTCTCCGACGGCGCCACCGGGCAGTGCGGTGAAAGCGGCGACCGGGCGGAGCCGGGCGGAGCGGGAGAGGGTCCACAGACGCAGACGTTCTTCTCCCCGCACCCTGGTGGCGATCAGATCGCCCCTCGGGCTTGCCGCGACCGCGGCAGCAGGCAGGGAGCCGAGGAACTTCGGACGAGCGGGGTCCTGGACGTCGAGGACGAGACCACCCTTGTCCGTCATGGCGACCAGTCGCCCGCCAGAGGTGAGAACGAGGACCAGGACCTGCCCGCGACCGGGCACCGCGGACGGCACCGCCAGAGTCCTGGGACTGCGGGCGTCCGTCACGTCCAGCAGCCGCACCTCGCCGTGGGCGCCGCCGAGAGCCAGCAGCCTGCCGTCCGGGCTGAACGCGACCGCGGTCACCGGGTGCCGCACGGGGTCGACGGAGACCGGCGGTGTCCCGCGGGCGGGGTCGGACAGGCGGACGCCGTCGCCGGCCACGGCCAGCAGTCCCCGGCTGCTGTACGCGGCCGCGCGTACGGCGCCGGGCCCGTGCACGACCCGGGGCATCGCGTAACTGTCGATGAGCGCCCCGGCCGCTTCCGCCGTGGGCGCGAGTCGGTAGGCCTCCACCATCAACTGGCGGGCCAGGTCCGGCTGGGTGTCTCTGATCGACGAGGCCTCGGCGACGAGCTGCCGGGACTGCGCGACCAGGGTCTGGGCGCGGGCGTTGTCGCGCTGGTCGAGGGCGGTGATCCCACCGGCCACGGCGATGAGGAAGAGCATCGTGAGCACGGTGACGGTGGCCTGCACCCAGTGGCGGGTCCTGCGGCGCTGGCGCACATGGTCGCCGATCAGCTCGTCCTTCGACTTGCCGGTCAGGGGCGCGACGAACTCCGCCATGCTCTCGATCAGGCGCGGATCCGCACCGGCCTGCTCCGCACCGCGCAACCAGCGCAGGTCGATCCAGCGGGGCTCCTGGCCGAAGGCGCGGGCCATCTCCTCGTGCGGCAGGGCGTCGGTCCGCGACCAGTCGAACGACGCCCGGTCCGAGTCCCAGACCAGCGTGCCGTCCGTCCACCCGATGAGCAGGGTGTCCGCGGACCGGTGGGTGAGCCACCAGCGGATCTCCTGCCTCACCCACGGCGACGCCGCGGCCGGCGGGCTCGCCATCACCACCAGCCACCGGGACCGGGTCAGTCCCCTCTCGATTTCCCGCCAGAGATGAGGACTTGCCGCGAGATTGGTCTCGTCGCGGAACAGTTTCAGGCTTCTCGGCCGGTACCAGGGGCGGTCGAAGCCCTGCAGTGCGCTCTGGAAGGCCTTCGCGACGTCCTTGTCCCAGGCGTGGCTGTAGGAGACGAAGGCGTCGTAGGCGTACGCGTCTGCCCCGCCTTCCTGTCCCCGGCTTCCCGAACGACTCATCCGCTCGTCCAGACTCCCCCGCGCGTCCGCATCATGCGGCCTTCGGCCGCATGCCGTACGCCTTCCGGCTTGCTCGTCCAGGTCAAAGAACATAGCGCTCACGGTCACCGGGCGGAGCCGAAGCGAAGGAGTGCGCTCGGACGGGGCTGGAAGACGCCGTCGTCGGGGCGTGAACCCGCTGGTGGACGATTGCCTGACGTACGCTCTGCGGAGGCACCGGGGTATGTCCCTGAGGCGCGAGATCGGAGGGACGTACATGTCCGACGCACTGCCGGCCGGCTCCCTGAAGGGCGTGCGGATCGGTGTCTCGGTCGCGGGCAGTGCCGACCTGGACAGGCTGGGCCTGGCCGAGAGCGGGTTCCGCACCGTCCTCGGTGAACTCGCGCGGCTCGTCGTGACGGCGGGTGGCACGCTGGCCTACGGAGGAAACCTCCGCCAGGACGGCTACACCGTCTTCCTGGTCGAGCAGTTGCGGGCGTACGCGCCCTCGTCGCGCCCGTTGCTCAACTGCCTCGCGTGGACCGAGCACCGCAGCCTGTCGCTGTCCGAACTGGCCCTGCGCCGGGAACAGTTCGGCCGCCACGGTGAGATCGTCTGCCTGAGCGTCGACGGCGAACCGGTCGACCCCGCCGCCGGCCGGGGCGAGGACCCCGTGCCCGAGACCGACCCCGAGACCGGACAGCGCGCGCTCACCGGCATGCGTCGCCACCTCATGCGCCACGTCGACGCGCACCTGCTCCTCGGCGGCAGGCGAGGAGGGTTCCTCGGGGCCCTGCCCGGGCTCGTGGAAGAAGCACTGCTGGCCTTGGAAGCCGGGCCGGCCGTCTATCTCGCGGCGGGCTACGGCGGGGTCACCGCCGACATCGTCAGGGCGCTCGGCCTGGAGGGCGCGCCCGAGGTACCGCGTCCCTCGGACGCCACGCCGCCCGATCCCCGCTTCATCGACGGGCTGGAGCGGCTTCGGGCACTGGCCGACGCTCCCGGATGGGCGGGCCTGCGCAACGGCCTGACCGACGAGGAGAACCGGCAACTGGCCGGTTCCCGCCTGCCGCAGGAGATCGCCGCCCTGGCAAGCCGCGGGCTGGGGCGACTGCGCCGGGGCCGCTGACCCGATAGATTCTCCCGGCGGCACGGTGGAGCGTCCGTGCCCTGCGGCATCCGGGGGAAGGGACACTGAGGTGGCGGCACGTCAGCGATCGACCAGGGGATCCGTGTTACGCACGGCGGGGCGGGCGGTGCTGGCCGCGACGGCAGGGGCCGTCGTCGGCGTCGCGGCGTACTCCATCAGCCAGACGGGAGGCCAGTTGCTCTCCGTCACGGTCGGCGGTGTGGCCGGTGTCGCCCTCGTCCTCGGCGCCGATGTCTACCGCAGGTCGGTCCAGTTGACGGAGGTGCGGCTGGTACTCCCGGGCAGCGAGATGACCTTCAAGGCGAACACGGACATGCGGCAGGCCGCGCTGCGCCTGTTCTTCCAGGCCGCGACGCGTGTGGCGACCCGCCCGTTGGACGACGGGAGCGGCAATCTGCGCGAGGCTCTCACGTCCCTGAAGACACTGTTCGACATGTATCGCGAGCCTCTGGAGTCCGGCAGCGCTCCGCCTCCCCCCGCGGACGGCGACTCCGTCCACGAACTGGTCCTGGACATACTCAACTTCGAGCTCGCCCCCTTCCTGGCCACCTGGCATCCCCGGCTGCGCGCCTTCGAGGAGGCCAACCCCGGGCAGGACGAGTCGGCCTGGCCGGACAACGCGGAGTTCCGGCAGGCCCTGCGCGAACTCCAGCACAATCTGCGGCCCTACGTGATCGGTCTGGGTGAGATCGCGGGCATCCGCGACCCGGAGCGTCATCTGCGCAGGTCCGCCTGGCACGCGGCCCGCCACACGGGTGGCGTACCGGGGCAGGACACGCGGCGCTCCGCGCCTGCCTCGGACGGCGGACCCGATCGCGACAGCGGGTCGCGTCCCTGATCCCCCTGCCGGGCCCCGATCCCGTCGGTGCTCCCCCCTGACGGCCGCCGGTCAGCCCGAGGTGACCGGCGGTGCGCGGGGCTATGGTGACTGCCATGTGGTCAGGACGGCCGTACGGTGGCGGGCGGAACCCCGGCTCGGACGGCGGGTACCGGGCGAAGGCCGTCGCGGTCGCCGCGGCGGCGGCCGTGGTCGTGGCCGCGGGCGTCGCCGGCTCGCTGTTCCTGGGCGGCGGCAGGGGTGAGAGGGACGACGTCGGCGGCGGGAACGGGAAGGCGTCGGCGAGTGCGCCGCGCGGCGCGACGGCATCGGTGACGGCATCCGCGTCGGCGTCCGGCGGCGGGGCCGGGAAGCCGACCGTCCCGGGGTGGAAGGTCGTCGTCAACCCGGAGTTCGGCACGGCCTTCGACGTGCCGCCGGACTGGGACGTCGAGTCGCCGAGCCTGGTGATCGGCTTCCACGACAGCAAGGCCGACTACGGCGACCGCAAGAACTGGGGCAAGTTCCTCATCGCCATGAGCGGCACGGTGATCTTCCGGAACGACCTGTGCCTGTCCGACAGCGACCAGGACGGGCGCGTGGAGAGCACCGCGGTGGCGGTGGCGGGCAGCAAAGGCGCCGAGGGGGCCGAGGGCACCGGCGATGCCGCCCTGCGCCAGGCGCGCGCGTGGGTGTACGCCGGTTACACGCAGCCCGACAGGAAGAGCATCGTCTCCGACAGGGCGGCGAAGCCGTACACGACCAGGTCCGGCCTCAAGGGCAGCGTCGCCTGGGCCCGGTCCGTGAACACGCCGCAGAAGGACAGGTGCGCGACCGACGGCAAGGCCGTCGCCTTCGGTTTCAGGAACTCCGCGGGCGGCCTCGCCGCGTGGTGCCTGTTCGGCGCCACGGGTGTGAAGGGCGAGCTGCCGGACTCGACGATCAGGAAGATCCTCGGCACGGTGCGGCTGCACGGGAAGCCGACGGAATCCTGAGCCGGCACCGGTGACGGCTTGGTGACGATGAGTACAGTGGGAAGGGCGACGACGGGGGCGGACGTAGATGTCGAGGCAGACGGGGTCGGGCGGTGAGCGGCCGCAGATCACCAACACCGCGGTCGACTGCACCGCCGAGTACCTGATCCAGATCGGGATCCTCCAGGGCGACCTCAACGTCAGCCTGCGGGTGGACGCTCCCGATGACGACGCCCCGCTGGCGGCGGCCGAGCGGAGACTGGCGCGCAGCCTGCTGTACCGCTGGCGGGCCGAGGCCGACGCCTGGGACATGACCGACCCGCAGCCGCTGCCCGTGCGCTGGACACCCAGTCACCGGGTGGCGTCCGCCGGGGAGTACATCCCGGCGGGCTCCGGTACGGACACCATCGCCGGGGCGTTCCTGCGGCTCGGGCCCCGGCGGCGGCTGGTCGTGCTCGGCACCGCCGGGTCCGGCAAGACCGTCCTGTCCGTGCTGCTCACCCTCGAACTGCTCGCCCGCCGGCTCACCCAGGGCGAACGCGAGGTACCGATCCCGCTCGTGCTGTCGCTGGAGTCCTGGGACACCCGGCGGCAGTCGCTGACCGAGTGGCTGGTGGACCGGCTGCACCGGGACCACCCCGGCCTGCCGCCCGTGGACGGCGTGCACCCGGCCCGCCGGCTGGTCCTGGACCGGCGGGTGCTGCCCGTCCTCGACGGCCTCGACGAACTCCCCGGGCACCGCCGCGCCGAGGTCCTCGACGTCCTCAACTCCGGCCTCGGCGGCGACGGGGACGCCGTGCTCGTCTCCCGCACGGCCGAGTACGCCGACCTCGACGGGCAGGGCAAGGGCCTGCGGCACGCCACCGTCATCGAGTCGCTGCCGCTGCGCCCGGACGAGGTGGCGGACTACCTCCGCAGGGCCCGGCCGCGGGCCCGCGCCGCCGCCTGGGCCGGCCTGCTGGACACCCTCCGGGCGCAGCCCTCCGCACCGGTCTCGTGGGCCCTGACCAGCCCCCTGATGGTGTGGCTGGTGCGCCGCTCCTACGAGCAACCTCCTTCCGCGCCGGGCGAGTTGGCGGACCGGGCGCGCTTCCCCACCCGGGAGGCGGTCGAGGCGCACCTGCTCGACCGGATCGTGCCCGCCGCGTTTCCGGCACGGCCGCCGGAGCCCGGCCGGCTGCACCCGCCCCGCGCCTGGGACGCCGAACGGGCCGACGCCTGGCTGTCGTACCTGGCGCTGCTGCTCAGCCGCCGGGAGGAGTCCGAGCTCGCCTGGTGGCGGCTGTACGCGGCGCCGTTGCCCCGGCTGCTCGCGGTGCCCGCGCTGACGGCGGCCGGCATCCTGCTCTCGTTCGTCATCCGGGCGCCCATGTCCGGTTACGCGCGGACCTCCGGGCTGGGCGACATCAGTGTGACGAACGCCGTGATGTTCGGGGTGGTCCTGGCGGCGCTCGCCCGGTCCGTCACCGCGGGCTGGTTCGGGCAGCGGCTCGCCGAGCCCCGCCGCAGCGCCAACCCGCTGCTGTTCGTCCACGCCCTGCGCTCCGTCGACCGGCACGCGCGGGTCGGCCCGCAGGTCCGCCTCGCGGCGCTCACGGGCGGCCCCGCCCTGGTCGTCGTCCTCCTCGCGCTGTACGTCTTCCGGACGCCGGACCCGGCCCTGGTCATGCTCGCGATCGGTGCCGTGCTGCCGGTCCTGCTGATGATCGTGTACGCGGCACCCGCCGACACCGTGGACGCCGCCGGCCCCGGCGAGCTCCTGCGCGGCGAACAGACCACGCTCGTCACGACGGTGACGCTCGTGGCCCCCCTGATCGGGGCCGGCGCCGGTTCGTTCTTCTGGCTCGACGCGCGCGGATCGGGCAGTTGGTGGCCGGCGTTCGGCGCCTGGGCCGGTGCGTCCGCGATGTTCGTGCTGCTCAGTCCGTGGAGCCGCTGGATCCTCGCCAAGTGCTCGCTGGCGGCGACCGGACGGGTGCCCTGGGCGCTCATGTCCTTCCTCGGGGACGCGCGGACGGCGGGCCTGCTGCAGCTGTCGGGCGGCACCTACCGGTTCCGCAACCGCAGGCTCCAGGAGCACCTGGCGGGGCGGCGCGCCCGGGAGCGCGGCACGGCGGCCGTACCCGGGCCGCCGCGCGTCCCCGCGCTCGCGGCCGCGCGGCACTTCACCGTGCGGAGCACCGGGGACCGTTACCACCTCCGCGGCCGCTCCCGCAGGCTGCCGCTGGCCCACTGGGCGGTGCTGGGCCCGCTGATGGCCTTCGTCCTCGTGCGGTTCACCGTGGCCGGTCAGTGGCGCGAGCTCCCCTCGTGGGCGTCGGTCCTGTTCCTGCCCTTCCTCGGCGCGCTGATCACCGTGATCGGCTTCCTCATGCCGCGTCGGCGGATCGAGCTGGAGGTCACCCGGGACGGCGTCACCTCCGTCACGGGGCGCAGGCGCCGCTCCTACGCCTGGCGGCACGTCGAGGAGATCACCGTGCGCCGGGTGATCTTCCGGGGCCGGGACGCGGGCTTCTACGCGCTCCAGGTGCGGCCGACCGCCGATGCCCCGCGCCCGCCGCGCCGCTCCCGGCTGGGCGACGGCTGGTACCTGGTGCTGCCGCTCGGCCTCACCCCGCGGATCGACGACGGGCTCAGCGGCGCGCTGGCCGGATTCGCCGGGCCGCGCTGGACGCACGGGACCGGGACCCGGCCCTCAGCAGAGTGACTCGGACCCTCCGGCGGCCGTGAGCAGGGCCAGGCAGCGGGACGTCACCGTGTGCCCGTCCTCGGTGGCGTCGACGGCGTAGGCGACCGGGGCGTGACCCGCGGCGCCTTCCGGCGCCGTGATCCGCCAGCGCGCCTCGTACGTGTCCTGGGCCCGCAGCACGCGGGGCGGCCGTCCCACGAGCGTGGCGTGCCAGCCCGCGGGCAGCCGGGGCGGTCGTACGACGACGGCGAGGTCGCGGGCGGTGGTGTTCTCGATGCGGAGCCGGCCACCGTCGGCCGGACGCAGACGCAGGGCGTCGGAGCTGGTCCAGCGGACGTTGAACTCGCGCAGGCGTTGCTCGTTCTTGTCGTCCTTGTCCCACGAGGAGCCGACACCGATGCGGATCGAGTCGACGGTGTGCCGGTAGGGGATGTGGTAGCCGTACGTCTTGGCGATGCCGTACTTGCCGCCTCCCACCGTGCGGGCCTGCCACGCACCGGAGTGGGAAGTCCAGACGGTACGCGCGCCGACCTGGCCCTCCAGGTCGAAGCTCGGCGAGAAGATGCCCTCGACGGTGTCCGGGTCGAAGTCGACCGAGACCTCGCTCAGCGGCAGCGGCATCCCGAAGTCGACGCGCAGCCAGTTGTCGTTCTTCGGAGCGCCGGTGACCGACCAGTATCCGGTGTGGCCGGGCAGCGCCGCCGAGGGCGGGTGTCCAGGGTCCGCGTAACTGACGCCGATGCGGGGCCAGTCGGGAGTAGCGGCGGCCATCAGGTCGACCTGGTGGACGGAACCGGTCAGCGGGTGACGCCACTTGTCGTAGGCGGCGGGCAGACCGAGGAGCGCCCGCGGCGGCAGGACGCCCGCCTGCAGCAGGACCAGCACGAGCGGCACGGCCGCGAACCCGGCGAGGTGGGCGAGCAGCAGTCCGTGGCGGGCCACCCGGTGGCGCGGCAGCCGCACCGGGACGCCTCCGGGACGGCGCGCGGGCGGTGGGGCGAGGGTGCCGCCCGGGCCCGGGGTGCCGGGCGTCCCGGCCAGCCACTGCGGGATCCCGGCGAGAGCGGAGGCCGGGACGCACCGCACCGGGATGCCGGTGCGGTCGAGTGCGCGCAGCAGATGGCCGCCGTCGGCCGCCGCCAGCTCGGCGCGTACGGCGGTGTCGTCGCCGCGGGCGGCCCGGGTGTACAGCAGCGCGAGACGGCGTGGGCGGCGGCGCGCGGGCAGGGCGCTCAGGAGGTGCAGGACGCGGGTGACGGCGTGCACGGCGGCGCTGTGCGCGGCGGGTTCGTCCACCACCAGCAGCAGCCCGTCGGCCCGGCCCAGGATCTCCAGCCGGGCGACCGACTCCTGGCTGCGGTAGGCGTCACCGGGCGGGTCGAACCACAGCAGGGGCGAGCGGCCCGCGCGCACCAGCGGCGGTTCGCTCCCGGGCGGGGCGCCCAGTGCGGTCAGGCCCTGCCGGTGGACGCCGGTGCGCTGCGCGGGCGGGCCGCCGACGAGTACCACCACGCGGGCCCGCTGGTATCCGGCGGGCAGCGGGTCCCGGCAGTGCGGGCAGCAGGCGTCCAGGCGGCGGACGCCGAGGACGGCGGGGAGGCGGGTGCCGCAGCGGCAGCGGTGGTGCAGCGCGCCGTACCGGTTCGGGGTCAGCGCGGCGTGCCGGGCGCCGCAGCGGGGGCACAGGCGCACCGGGCGCACGACGGTGCGCCCGCAGTCGCCGTACGGGCACGGGGCGGGCCCGGGGCTCAGTGCGCGGCCCGCCCGCTCGACCACGGCCCACATCAGCCGCCACAGCGCCCACAGCACGCGGCACAGGGCCCAGCACAGGAGCGAGAACAGCAGCGGGAGGATGCTCAGCGCGGTCGCGGTGAGGATGGCGGCGGTCATCGTGAGCACCAGGACCGGGGCCATGACGGCGGCGAGGAAACGCCGTCCCCAGGTCGGGCCGTGCCGCGACTGGCGGGCGAACCCTCCCACGCAGTGGTCCACGAACCGCTCGGCGTCGCCGACGACCCGGGTGTGCTCGTCGAGACCGTCCCACCAGGCCGCGCGCAGATCCCGCAGCGCGGTGACGCGGAAGTAGGCGGGGACGGCCGGTTCGCCGTCCGGGTCGGCTGCGACGGCCGCGGCCGTCCCGAACGTCCGCCACACGATCCCCAGTTGGCACAGCACGAGACGCGGCAGGGTCACCAGCACGCCGTGGCCGACGGTCAGCGCGGCCAGCAGGACGATCATGATGAGGAGAACGGCGGGGTTGGCCACGGATCACTCCTTCTCCCGGGCCTGCCCGCGCCGCCACGGCCGCCGGGGTCCCCGTTCCGGCCCGGGCTCCGGCTCCGGTCCCGGATCCGGCTCCTCGGCGCGCACCAGGTCGCGCAGCGCCTCGTAGGTCTCCGCCTCCTCCCACAGCCCCCGTCGGTAGAGCCGCAGGATCCGCAGACCGGCCCGGCGCGGCTCTCCGGGTGCCCGGCACAGCGCGTGCAGCGCGGTACGGGGGGCTCGGGCGAGCAGGTCCTGTTCCGCACCCGGTGCTCCGTCGGCGAGGGAGGCGAGGAAGGCGCAGGCCCGGGCGTCCAGGACCTCGGTCCGCGACTCGGGGGCGGCCTCCAGGGCGGCGAGCAGGCCCGCCAGGACGGCACGCCGGTAGGGCTCGGGCAGCGGCCCGAGCGCGGCCCGCACGTCACCCAGCGGTGCCCTCAAGGTCGTGAGACGGCGTTCGGCCGCGTCCCGTACCCGCTCGGGCGGGACACCCGCCGCCTGCGGCCGCAGCTCCGCCACCGCCCGTACGAAGCCCGCGAGGCCGGAGTCCGGCAAGTCCCTCCTGGCGGAGTCCGCCGAGTCCTTCCCGGTCGGTTTCCCTGCCGGCTCCCCGGCCGTGCCGACCGGTGCGAGCAGTGCGCACGCGGCCCGCAGCCGCCGTACGCCCGCCCGGGCGCCCTGGTCCGGAGCCGCGTCCCACAGGTCGGCGACGGCGTCCACCACGTCCAGCCGCCCGCTGCCCCACGCGCGCGCGAGGAAGCGCGCCGTCGCGCACGGCTCCGCGGCTGCGTCCACCCGCGGCCCGTCGAGATCGAACACCGGGGCCGGCGCCCGCCCCGCCGTTTCCGGCCGCGTGCCGGTCAGATGGCGGTGGTCGTCCTCCGGGCGCGCCGTGTACGTCGTGAACGTCAGCCGGGCGGTCAGGCCCGCCGGGAGGGTGTAGGAGACCGCGGCGATCCAGTCGACGACGCGTTCCGGATCCGCGGAGACCAGGCTCGCGCCCGCGCCCTCGCCGGCCAGCGCCCGCAGGGCCGCGGTGAGCAGCCGCTCCAGGAGGCGGACCCCCGTCTCGCCGGTGGCGTCCAGCAGCCGCCGGACGCGGTCGGGTCCGACGGCGTTCCCGGGCAGGAGTTCGGCGAGGTCGGGCAGGGCCCGGCCGTCGTCGGGCGCCGGGGACGGCGCCCACTGCGGGGTGTCCCACAGCTCGACGGGGCGCAGGCCCGCCAGTTCCGCCGGGGCGGCGCAGAGGGCGTGGCAGAAGTGGTTGCCGAGGCGTCCGGTGTAGTCCCGGCCGGTGAAGCGGGTGCGGGTCAGGACGGCCGTGTCGTCGTCGGGGCGGTCGTAGGCGAACGCCACCGGATGGTCGGCGGGCCGGACGGCGCCCGGCGGGGGCGTGTACCCGGTCAGGGGGCCAAGGACGGCGAGCGCGGGGCGGGCCGCCGGGGAGACGGCGGTGAAGCGGAAACCGCCGTGGCGGCCTGTGGCCGACGGCGGGGCGGAGGTGTGGTGAGCCTGTCCGGCCAAGCCGGTCACCCCCGTCCCCGGTCGAGGGCGCCGAAGCGGTGCAGCAGCCACATCAGCGGGTCCTCCACGCGGTGCGGCCGGACGACGCCGCCGTGGCCGAGGCCGCCGCCGCGCTGCGGCGCGGTGCCCAGCATGGAGAGCGCGAACAGTTGGTAGTCGGTGCAGAACCGGCGCAGCCGCGCGTCGAGTTGGTGTTCCTGCCAGCGGCTGAGCAGGGCCTGGAGTTCGGTGTGGACGGCGGCGCGGTCGTCGGCGTCGAAGACGGGGCCCGGGCGGCGGGTGCGGTGCAGGGCGGAGTTGTCCGGCAGGTGGGGCCAGAGCAGGTCGGCCTTGGTGAGGGCGACGGCGACCGGAACGGTCACCTTCCCGCTGCCGCCCAGGTGGCCGAGCACCCGGGCCAGTACCTCGCCCGACCGGTCCGGCACCCCCTGCCCGCCGTGCGGCGGGGCACCGGGCAGGTCCTGCGGGTCGACGAGGACGACGACGGCGTCGGCCGCGGTGAGGTAGCGCAGTCGGGTCTCCATGCGGTCCCGTGAGGTGAAGTGCTCGCCCGCGGTGTCCAGGAACACCAGGGTCAGCACGTGGTCGCGGACGCGTCCGAAGCGGCCCCGCCGGGTGCGGCCGAGGCGGTGCACCAGGGGCCGGCCGCCGTCGTGCTCGGCGGTCTTGGGGACGGTGCGCCGCTGCTCGTACAGGTGCCGCTCGTAGCGTTCGTGGTAGTCGGCCATGGTGTCGTCGTCGCAGGGCAGCAGGGCCGCGTCGAGTTCGGCGCCGAGGCGGTGCAGCAACTCGTGCACGAGGACGGCGATGTAGGTGCTCTTGCCCGAGCCGACGGGGCCCGCGAGCGCGACCAGTTTCCCGGGGGTGCGCAGATAGCCCTCCGGCAGCCGGCCCCCGCAGGCCGTGCAGCGCAGCCGGGTGGCGGTCCGGCCGCAGGTGCGGCACACCGCGGAACCGGCCCGGGGGTCGGCGGACGCCAGGCCCCGGTCCTCGGCGCAGGCGGCGGTACCGCTGACGCAGACGTAACCGATCTGCGCCCTGGTGACGTTCCGGAAGCAGTGCGGGCACACCCAGGTGCGCCGGCGCGTCGGTCTCATGTCCCCTGCCCCCTAGGTGATCCGGAGCGTGTGGTGCGGCGGGTCCCGCAGGACGAGGCCCTCGCCGGCGGCGAAGCAGCGCAGCCAGCCGCCCGGGCCGCGGGGCAGCCGCGCCGACAGCCGCACCTCCCGCCCCGGGCCGAGTTCCGCCCCGGCCAGGTCCGCGAGGACGTCCCCGTCTGCGGGCTCCAGCGGCCAGAGCGGGCCGTGCGAGCGGACCAGCAGCAGCCGCTCGGCCCGTACCGGGGCGGACGCGGTGAACACGGCGGTGACCGTGCGCCGTCCGGGCATGCCGTGCCGCCGGAGCCGGTAACCGGCGTCGGTGCGGGCGGGCAGCGCCGCCGTGCTCGGCGGGCCGTACGTGCGCAGCCCGCCGAGCACGGCCACCGGCCGGACCTCGACCTCCACCCCGGCGCCGTCCGCGACGGGCAGCCGTAGGCCCGCCTGGTGCCGGTAGGCGGCCCGGCCGACGGTGCGCCGCCGCTCGTCCCGCCCGCCGGGGGTCCGCCAGACGACCTCCACCTCGTCGCCGGCGTCGGGCGGCCAGTCGAGGACGACGGCCACGCCCGGGCCGCCGTGCCGGGTGAGGGTGAGGGCGCCGAGCGGCCGCACGGCGACGACCGCGTGCGCTCCGGTGACGGCGCGTTCCCCGGCGACGGTGACCGCCTGCACCACCGTGGGCCGGCCCGGCGGCGGGAACCGCAGCCCCTCCGGGGCGTGCTCGGCCGTGATGGGCCGCCCGGGCAGCTCGGCGGTGCGCAGCCGGGTGCCGGGCGGCCACGGGGGTGTGTCGCCGAGGCCGTACAGGCGCACCTCACCGCCGGCCGGCGGGTCGAAGCAGGCCAGGAGACCGCCCTCCACGCGGCGGACGGCCAGGTCGGTGACCGGCTCGGGCGGACCGAGGGGGGTGGCGGTGAGCGAGACGCCGCCGGTGCGCACGGGCCGCCCGTCGTCGGGGTGGTAGACGACGCGGACGCGGTAGCGGTACGTCGTGTCGTTGGTGAGTCCGCCGTCCGTGAAGCCGTCGCGGCGGGCCGCGACCCGTACCGGCTCGCCGTCCGGCCCGACGCGGACCACCTCGACGGACCCGGCCTGCGCCGGACAGGTCCAGGCGGCGGTGATCGCGCGGTCCTCGGGGCGCAGTCGCACGCCGCTGACGTCGGGCCAGTACGTGACGGGGCCGCACACCGCGAGCGGCGAGGGCGCGCTGTCGGGTTCGGCGGCCCGGCGCACGGCGACCGCGTAGTACAGCGGGACGCAGGCGGGGGCCGAACGGTCCGCGAACGAGGTGGCCCGCGGCGACGGCAGCGGCAGCCCGGTCCCGTCGGCCGGGTCGTGCGGCGGGCGGCCTTCGGTGCGCCGCAGTTCGTACTCGGGCTCGCCCGCCGTGGACGGGCTGGGCCGCCAGGTCAGGGTGACGCCCGTGGAGTGGGTCGTGGCGGTCAGGCCGGAGACCGGGCGGACCGTGAGGGCGCGGCGCACGGCGTCGGCGCCCGGCACGTCGCGGGCGACGGCCTCCGCCTGTTCCAGCAGGCCCCAGGCCAGGTCGGCGTCCCGGGCCGGCAGCCCCCGGGCCCGGTCGACCAGGGCGCGGGCCTCGGCGAGCCGGTCGCGCACGTGGGCGACCAGGGCGCGGGCGTCCTCGGGCAGCGCGTCGGCGGGCAGTCGGTCGGCGACGGCCGTCGCCTCCGCGAGCCGTCCGTCCGCCGCCAGCCGCGCCAGCCGTGCCTGAAGCGGGTTCCCGGCCTCCTCGTGCAGCACCGCGAACACCAGCCGCCGGGCGTCCGGTACGGCGATCGACAGCTCCCCGGTCGCGTGCGCGAGCAGGGTGGCCGGGGTGGCGCGTGCGGCGAGCCTCTCCCGCAGCACCACGGCCACCTCGTACAGCCGCAGCCGCGCGAGGCCCTCGGCGCCCTGGTCGGCCAGCACCCGGCGTACGGCGGCGGCCACGGCCTGGGCGGCCGTGTGCGCGGCACTGTGCGGCAGCCGGCTCCAGCGGCGGGCCGCCGTCTCCACGGCCGCGGCCTCGACCGGCGGCGCGTCGAAGAGGCGTACGGGCTGCGGGGTGCGGCCCCCCGGGGTGCCGGTGGTGAGGAAGTCGTCCAGGTGGCGCAGCCTCAGCACCTCCAGGTGGCGGCCGCAGCGGGCACAGGCGGGGTGGGGCACCTCCCTGGGCAGCGGGTCCGGTTCGGCGACGCGCAGCCCGAGGCCGGGCAGCAGGTCCCGTGCCTGTGCCTCGCCGACCCGGTGTGCCGCTGCGGCTTCCGCGAGGGTGACCCCGGTGAGCAGGCCGAGCCCGGCCGCGGCCTCCCGCAGCGTCGCCCGCAGCGCCTCCTGCCCGGCCCCGGCCTGCCGTTCGTGCTCGGCCACGGCCGCCCGCAGCGGGCCCAGGTCACCGCCTGCCGCGGCCTCGAACAGCGGCCCGTGGACCAGGTGCCCGGCTTCGAGCTCCTCGATCACCGGGCGGTACTTGAGGCGGGCGCGGTTGCGGCGCCAGCAGGCGCGGACCGCGGCGACCGTCTCGGTGACGGCCGGCCCGTCCAGGCGCCCCGGCAACTGGTAGCGGGTGCGCAGGTCGTCGGTCACCGGCAGTCCGGCGTCGAGCACGTCGCGCCGGTAGCGCCGCTCGTCGAACGCCACGGCGTGCCTCCCCCGTCCTTCCCGGTCCTTCCCGGTCCTTTTCGCGCCGATTTCGCGCCGTTTTCGCGTCAGCTGAAGCGCTGGCGGCTCAGGGCGTCCCGCGCGGTGGCGACCGCGTCCGGTGTCATGCCTCCGATCTGCACGGTCAGTTCGAGCTTCTCGCCGGTCTCCTTCTCCACGGCGACGACGCCGAGGAGCCCGGAGGAGTCCAGCGTGTAGACGCACTGGATGGGCCAGTTCTCGGGTTTGCCCGGCGGAATGGCGAGGTTGCCCTCGGCGACACAGGTGTTGTGTGCCAGCTCCTCCGACTCCTCCACGCCCGCCTGCTCCATCACCCGGACGCGCACGCCGCGCTGCCCGGCGTGCGTGGTGTAGAACTCGTCGGTCACCGACACGGGCAGCGGGTCGTTGGCGTGCACCAGGTGAAAGACGTAGTGCCGGTCCGTGCCCCGGTCCACGAGCTGGATGCCGTAGCCGCGCGAGGCCACGGTGGAGATCTGGTACGGGCGGTGCGGCAGCCCCGTCTCCGGCACGTCCGGCATCCGCTCCGCGGGGAGTTCACCGCTGGAGACGATGTACGCGGCCCGGTCCAGGGCGTAGATCGCGGCGCCGCGGGCGACCGCGAGGTCCGGGTTGTGCAGCCTGGGTTCGAAGCCGAACTGGGTGCGCAGGGCCTCGGCCACCGCGGGCATCTTGGTGGCGCCGCCGACCAGCAGCACCTCCTCGAAGTGCGACACACCGCGCTCGGCGGCCAGTTCGACCGTGCGGCGGGTGATGTCGACGGTGCGGTCGAGCAGGTCGGCGGTGAGTTCCCGGAGTTTCTCCCGGGTCAGCTCCACCGCTTCGACCTTGCCCTGGTGCATGACGCGGACGGTGTAGCGCTCCCGGAAGGAGAGCGACTTCTTCGCCTCCTCGGCGTCCTTGCGCAGCTGCGTCTCGGACTGGGGGTCGGACAGCGGGTCGTCGACGTCCGGGAAGCGCTCACGGAACCGCTCCACCAGGTGCATCACGATGCGGTCGTCGAAGTCGCTGCCGCCCAGTTCCTTCGCGCCGTCCGTGCACAGCACCGTCAGTTCGCGCCCGCGCAGGGTGAGCACGGTGGTGTCGAAGGTGCCGCCGCCCAGGTCGTACACGAGGACGGCCCGGTCCTCGCGCGCCTCGTCCCCTTCCAGGGCCCCGTAGTCGAGCGCGGCCGCGATGGGCTCGGCGACCACGTCGAGGACGCGCAGGCCGGCGATCTCACCCGCCTTGCGGGTGGCGTCCCGCTCCGCCAGCCCGAAGTAGGCGGGCACGGTGATCACCACGTCGCGCACCTCCTCGCCGCCGGCGGCTCTGGCGTCCTCGACGAGTTTGCGCAGGATGCGGGCGGAGATCTCCTCGGGGGTGTAGGTGCGGCCGTGGAACTCGCGCGGCACCACGTCGCCCATGTCCCGCTTGATGAGCTGCACGACGTGCTCGGGGTCGAGGACGGTGGCGTCCTTGGCGCTCTGCCCCACCACCACGCTGTCGGCGCTCTCGAAGTAGACGACGGACGGTGTGGTGTCCGTCCCCTCCAGGTTGCGCAGCACGGTGGGTCTGCCCACGTCGTCGATGCGTGCGACGCACGAGTAGGTGGTCCCCAGGTCGATGCCGTATACGGCCACACGGTCTCCCGCCACCGGGACGGCCGCGTGTCACGCCCCGCCCCGTCCGTCGTTCCGCCAGTCGTTGTTGTGAGCGTTGTAAGCGGTGCCCGTCGAGCTCACCGGAGCCGGAGACGTTCACGGGGCGTCCGGTTCCCACCGGGAGACCACGACGTCGGCCTTGCGTACGACCCGCTCCCCCTGCACGAACCCGGCCGCCACGACGCGCGCCACCGTCCGGTCCGCCTCCGGCCCATCGGCGGCGGCCCGGCCCACCGGACGCTGCAACGCCATGTCGAACGCGTCGCCGGGCCGGGGGACGTAACGCTCCACGCCGGTCCTGGCCACGGTGTCCGCCGCCTCGTCGGCCAGCGCGGTCAACAGGGTCCGCAGTTCGTCGACTTCGAGCGGGCCGGTGACGTTCTCGGCCTGGCGCAGGATCTGGTCGTGGAGCCGGATCAGCGAGTGGCGCACGAGGTCGAGCGCCAAGTCGATCTCGCCCCGGCGCAGCCGCTCGACCTCGTCGTGCAGCCTGGTGACGATCTCCTCACGGCGCTCGGCGAGCTGCTGCTGACGAGCGAGCGCCGCGGTCAAGTCGCTTGCCAGCGAACAGGTTTCGACGCATTCCGGCACATCGCCCACAGTAGACCAAGGGCGCACGGCGCGTCACCCGGGGCCGGCCTTCAGCCACCGAAGTTGATGGAACCGTGGACATCCCGTGCCTGCACGACAGTGCCCTGCGTGCCTCCAGAGATCTCGTTGTGCACATCGCCCGCGCCGGTGCCTACGCCCTCCAGTGCCTCGGCTTCCCGGCGCCAGGCCGCGAGCGCCTCGGCGAAGGCGGGGTCCTGCCGGGCACGCAGAGCCAGTGCGTCCGCCAGTTCCGCGGCACGGTCCGCGCTGCCGGGCGCCTCGGCGAGGGCCGTCAACTCGCTCTCGTCGTAGGGCTCTCCGTGCGCCGGCCGCCGTCTGACCAGGTTTCGCAAGGTTGTCCAGATCTGCTCCCCCGCCGCACCCGCCGTGCCCCCGGCGAGGGCCATCAGCAGTTCAGGCGCAATCGGATCCATGACGTCCTCCACCATCTCCGACGCGAGTCGTGGGTCGAGCGTAGAGCACGGCGCCGGGGTTCGTAGGGCGGGCCGCCTCGGAGCGGCGGGGCCGACAGCCGTACCGCACCGAAGTCACCCGGTGGGCACGCGCACCGTCTCCACCCAGGGTGGCGGCTGCGGGGCGTCCGGGCCTATCAGGGCGGCGACGAGGCGGCAGGAGGGGGTCTCGCCCGGCCAGGGGGTGAGGCCGTCGGTGAGGACCACGACGATGCTCGGACGGTCCCGGGCCGCGAGCGCCGCGTCGATCCCCACCCGCATGTCGGTGCCGCCGCCCCCGCCGAGGGTGATCTGCTCGGTGGCCGTCACCCGGGAGACGGCGTGCACGTCGGCGTCGCAGGCGAGGACGGTGACGCGGTTGCCGCGGACGCCGACCTCGCGCAGGACGCCGGTGACTTCGGCGAGGGCCGCGGCGAGTTCCGCCTCGCCCATGGAGCCGGAGGTGTCGACGACCACGGCCACCCGGGGCAGTGGGCGGCGCAGGCTCGGCAGGACGACGCCGCGCAGTGCCGGAGTACGGCGTGACGGGCGGCGGTAGGTGTAGTCGACGGCTCCGCCGGCCCACGCGGCGGCCTCCCGTACCGCGCCGGACAGCGCCTGCCGCCAGTCCACCGTGGGCTCCAGGACCTCCTCGGCCCAGCGCCGCCAGCCCGCGGGCAGCGTGCCGCGGCCGCGCTGGTGGGCGCGCATCGCCTCGGCGGTCTGCCGGCGCAGCGCCTGGGCCTCGACCTCGCCGAGCGGCGCGGGGCCGGCGGCTCCCCCGAGTTCCCAGGGGCCGGGCCGGCCGTGGGCCCCGGAGCCGCAGTCGTGCCGGCGTACGTGGGGCGGCAGTTGCCCCAGGTAGGTCTCGAAGATCTGGCCGTCGGGCAGGCCGAAGAGGCGGGGTTCGACGCGTCCGTCGGGCAGGCGCAGGCCGTCCGCGAGGAGGTCGTCGTTGATCTCGCAGTCCTGTGCCACGTTGACGCGGTACCGGTCGCGCTGGTCGGCGGCGGGGAGCCGGTCGGCGCGGCCGTGGTGGTCGCGCAGCAGGTGCGCCGCCTCGTGCACCCAGACGCCCGCGAGTTCCTCCACGGGTGTCGCGTCGACGAAGCCGGGCGACACGTAGCAGCGCCAGTGCCGGTCCACGGCCATGGTCGGCACGTCGGGGCTGGGCACGACGCTCAGGGCGTACAGGGCCGACGCCAGGTAGGGCCGGTCGCTCGCCGCGCGGTAGCGGGCGGCGAGCAGTTTCGTCATGTTCACGGGTCCGCGGGACGCGGTCATGCCGGTGCGCCTCACCGGCCGCCGGGCAGGGCCCCGGACATCTGCAGCAGTTCCAGGAAGCCGTCGATGCCGGGTGGCACCGGCCAGTCGAGTTCGCGCATCGCCGCGAGGTCGGTGGCGGCCCGCGCGGCGACGTCCGGCACCCCCGCGTCCACCGCCTTGGCCAGCACCGCCCAGCCGGCCTCCCAGCGGGGCCGGCTGGGTTCGCTCTGGATGGCGGCGACCACCGCGATGAGGAAGGCCAGTTGCCGGTCGCCGCGGTCGGGCAGGGCGAACGCGTCGGGATCGGCGAGGACCCGTTCCGGGTCGGGCAGGTCGAGGTGGTCCAGGTACGACAGCAGTTCGATGCCCGCGCCGTCCCCGACGGCGCCGGTGAGCGCGGCGGCCAGCGCCTCGCGGCCGGCGCCGGTCGCGTACCCGGTCGCGAGCAGCCGCAGCGCCATGTCCCAGGTCCGCGGGGACGGCCACGACCGGCCCCGGCTCTCCGCGTCGGCGGGTATGTGGTGGACCAGGCCCGGCCGGGCGGTGAGGAAGCCGGAGACGGCGCCGCGGGCCCGCGCCACGGCACCGGGCACCTTGGCCGGATCGACCGCGGGGACGGCCGCCTCCGGCCAGGTCCCCGCCATGCCGCGCGCGACGGTACGGGGGTCGTGGGTCCAGTCGAGGTGGACGAAGCGGTTGGCGAGCGGGGGGCTCAGGTGCCAGCCGTCCGCCGCGCTGGAGGGCGGGTTGGCGGCGGCGACGACGCGCACCGCGTCGGGCAGCACGAGGCTGCCGACCCTGCGTTCCAGGACGACCCGCAGCAGCGCCGCCTGTACGGCCGGGGGCGCGGAGGAGAGTTCGTCGAAGAAGAGCAGGCCCTGTCCGGCGCGGCTGAGCCGGACCGCCCAGTCGGGCGGGGCCATCGGTACGCCGGTCACGGCCGGGTCGTCGCCGACGATCGGCAGTCCGGCGAAGTCCGACGGCTCGTGCACACTGGCGATGACCGTCTCCAGCGCGAGCCCGAGTCCGGCGGCCAGTTGCTCCAGGCCGGCCGACTTGCCGATGCCGGGTTCGCCCCACAGCAGCACCGGCTGATTGGCCGTCACCGCCAGTGCCAGTGCTTCCAGTTGGGGGTCGGCGGCGGGTTCGGTGCGGTGGGTGCGCAGCCTGCGGACGAGGTCGTCCGCGGCGGCCAGCGGCCCCGGCCGGGTGCGCGGGGTGGGGATGGTGCTCACAGGTCCTCGTCCTCGCCGTCGTCCTGGTGCTCCTGCTCCCGCTCCTTCTCGTCCAGCCACTCGTCCACCCAGTCGGAGCCGATGTCCGGGTGCTCCTCCTCCACGCGCTTGCGCAGGAAGGCGAGGTCGTGGCGTTTGTACCGGCGGACGATCTGGGCCAGCGAGAGCTCCGAGTTGTCGACCACGTCGATACGGGCGCCGGCGGCGAGCAACGCCTCCACGAGGGCCCTGGAACCCCCGTCGTTGACCGCCACGTACAGCGGGGTGCGGTACCGGTGGTCCAGGGCTTCGAGGTCGAGGCCCTCCGCGAGCAGCCGGGGCAGGAGCGCCTCGTGGTCGAGCAGGTGCAGCACATGGAGCAGCGTGCGCCGGGCCGCGTCGCGCACCCGGGGATCCACGCCCGCGTCCAGGAGTTCGAGCACGCCGTCGGTGTCGCCGTGCTGGGCGCGCAGGAACAGGTCCTGCCGCTGGGCGCGCAGCGCCTTCGGCAGTCGGCCGCTGCCCGAGGTCCAGGTCTGCTGGACGGCGAAGCATCCGGAGACGGCGCCGCCGAAGGCGCGCAGGGCCTGTTCGCGTCGCTGTTCCTCGTCGTCGTGCGGCATGTGGAGCAGACGCCCCGGGCGGAAGGCCACCTCGTGCCATTCGCCGCGGCACCTGACCCGGACGGGGGCGGGCGCGGCGGGACCGGGCGGGCCGACGGGGCCGACGGCGGGCGCGAGTGCGGGGAACAGCGCCTCGCGGACCAGCGGGTGCAGGTGGTCCGGCTCGACTCCGCCGACGCGCATCAGGTCGAGGTCGGGCAGTCTGCGCCAGCCGGCCTCGGCCAGGAAGGGCAGGTCGTCGGTATCGTTCCGGCCGACGGCGCTGATGCGCAGCCCGGCGGGAGCCGATGGCGCCGGCTCCAGCAGGAGGTTCGTCCGCCAGTCGACGCCGATGAGGAAGCGGTCTCCGAATCCGTCGTCCGCCAGGCGGCGGATCTCCGGCTCCAGGCGGGTGTGGTCGAGGGGGAGCCTGCCGACGACCTGTTCCGGGTCGACCCGGTACCAGCCGGGGCCGGCCGGGGGTGTCAGGTCGAGTTCGATGCCGACGGCGTCGAAGGCCGCCCTGACGTCGCCCTTCTGGTGCAGGAGGGTGACCCACTCGGACCGTGCCGCCGGGTCGTCCTGGCCGGGATCGGCGGTGGGCAGCTCGTCCGTACCGCGCGGCGTGCCGTCGGGACGGAAGAACGGCGGGCGGTCGGAGCCGCCGCCGGACCGTTCGAGCAGTCCGGCGGTGTGCCGCGCGTCCCACAGGTGGCGGGCGTGACGCCAGTCCTCGACGGTCCCCTCGAAGACGCCGGCGGTCTTCTCGGCCGTGACCGTCCCGAACCGCAGGGTGAGCCGCTGCGGGCCTTCGAGCATCGCGGGCGTGGTGAGGTGGAGGTACGGCGTGGAGCGTCGGCGTTCACCCGCCCGCACCGGGCGGTAGCGGGCGAGGACGACGGTGCGGCTGGTGGCCGACGTGGTCCGGCCGCCCAGCGCCCTGGGCAGGTGCCAGCGCACCAGGTCCGGCACCAGGTGGCGCAGGTCGTCCTCCAGGGCCGCGGCGACGTCGTGGCCGCAGTGCTCGGCGACCTCGGGCAGGTCGACGGCGACGTCCACGCCGGCCGCCGCGCACGCCCCGCGCCAGTCCCCGGCCGCGCGGCGCCCGGTCGCCCGCTCGATCATGCTCCGGGGCACCGCGTAACGGCGGATCCGCCGCCGGCTCGCCGCCTCCTCCGGTGGGAAGCAGGGAAGTTCGGAGCGGGGACTCACCGGTAGACACTTCCTATCGCGCGCAGGTCCGGGTGGGCCCCGGCCGCGGGCCGCAGGCGCCGGGTGAAGGATCGCTTGACCTTGCGGGGCAGGCCCGGTCCGAGACCGACGTACTCCAGCGGTGAGTCGTCCGGTACGGCTGCCAGCAGGGACTTCGCGCCCCGTCCGGTGAGCCCGGTGTGGCAGAGTTCCAGCCGGCGCAGCGGGCTGCCCGGCAGCGCGGCGGCCAGCGCGTGGGCGCCTTCGTCCCCGGTGGCGTTGGCGGGGGCGCCGAGGCTGCGTTCGGACCTCGGCCGGCCGAGGTCGAGCGCCTCGATCCCGGCCAGGGCGTCGGCGAGGGCGCGGGCCCCGGCGGGGCCGATGCCGTTGCCGCCCAGCGCCAGGCGTACGGGGCGGCGGGCGTCGGCCGCGGCCGCGAGGACGGCGGCGCCTTCGTCGCCGAGGTGGTTGGCGGGCAGGTACAGCTCGCGCACGCCGGCGTCCCGGATCAGCGCCGCGAGCAGGCCGGCGCTGTCGGCGGTCAGGCCGTTCCCGCCGAGGAAGAGGCGTTCCACCGGGCGCGGACGGCCGGTGAGGGCGTCGAGCAGGACACGCAGCCCCTCGGCGGTCAGGCCGCTGTTGACGAGGTCGAGGGTGCGCAGCGCGGTGTTGCGGCGCAGCATCGCGGCGAGGGCGGAGGCGCCGTCGTCACCCACCGGGTTGCGCTTGAGCCACAGGGCGCGGACGGTGTCGTCGTCCGCCAGCGCGGCGGCGAGCGCGGTGACGCCTTCCGGACCGATGCGGTTGCAGCCCAGGTACAGGGTGTGCAGGCGGTGGCCGTCGACGAGCGCGCCGGCGACCGTGGACGCCCCTTCGTTCCCGATGGCGTTGGTGCCGAGCAGGACGTGCGCGGCGTGCGGCGAGGAGGCGGCGACCGGCATCAGGCGGGCGGCGCCGGCCGCTCCCAGTCCCTGCTTGCACAGGTCGACCCGCCCGTCCGCGCGCACGGTGCCGACCGGGAAGGTCTCGTCGGCGGTGACCGGTCGCGCCGACCCCAGCCGGGTCAGCAGCGGGTCCAGCCGGGACGGATCGACGATCGGGATGTCCGGATGTTCGATCGCCGGGCAGCGTACGGGCGTCGGCTGCGTCATCACCACTCCACCGGTTCCTCGCCGGTGCCCGGCTCGCCGAGGGCGGCATCGCCCTCCGCCCGCCCAGGACGGACCGACGCCAATCGACTTTCCTCCACGACAAGGGCGGCAAGGCTGGTCGGATTCGAACCGACGTCCTCCAGCTCGATGCTAGGGCGCGACGACCTCTGCGCTACAGCCTTGCCGCGGATGATCATAGCCTGATCCGCTTCTGCGCTGATCGGCTTTCGCCCAACACCCCGGCCCTCGGCGGCGGTTCGGGAGCCGAGCCGCCGAGCGGGCTTCAGGAAGTGAACGCGGGCAAGCCACTTGACACCCCGTCAGGCCCGCTGGCTTCATGTGTTGCGGTGTGAGTGAGCCGGGCAAGCCCCCACGCCGCGTACTGGTTTCCCCTCGAAGGACGGGCACGACAGGCCGTCTCGGCCCCAGAACCCCTCATTTCACTTCCGGAAGACGCCGGCATCGGCGGCAGCAGATGGGAGCGCTCCCAGGCTCTCCGAGTTCGTCCCCCCACCGTCCGGGTGCCGCAGCAGCCACCCGGCGAGCGAAAGGATCCCCATGACCGGATCACGCTTGAAACGGCGCCACGGGACCGCGATTGTCGCGTCAGTCGTGGCTGCCCTGTTCCTGGTCGCCCTCTCCCTGGCAGGCGCTCCGCACGCGTCCGCGAGCACCACCCTCTGCGGCAAGACCGACAGCGTGAAGGTCTCGGGCGGCAAGTACGTCGTCCAGAACAACGAGTGGGGTGACTCGATCCCCCAGTGCATCGACGTGTCGGACAACGGCTTCAAGGTCACCACCGGCTGGCACGACGTGAGCACCAGCGGCGCGCCGGCCGCGTATCCGTCGATCTACGCCGGCTGCCACTACGGCAACTGCTCCAGCGGCAACGGCCTGCCGCTGCAGGTGTCGGCCTTCGGCAACCCGCAGTCCAGCGTCGACTTCTCCACCGCCGACGGGCAGTGGGACGCCGCGTACGACATCTGGTTCGACACCAGCCCCAACCCGTCGGGCCAGAACAACGGCGAAGAGATGATGATCTGGGCCAACCACTCCGGGTCGCCCACGCCGTTCGGCACCAAGGTCGGGACGGCCTGGATCGACGGTGCCAACTGGGATGTCTGGTACGGCCGTCAGAACAACGGGATCGCCTGGAACACCGTCTCCTACGTCCGCCAGCAGCCCACCAATGCCCTCACGGTGAACATCAAGGACTTCACCGACGACTCGGCCGGCCGCGGCTACCTGTCGCCGTCCTGGTACATGACCAGCGTGCAGTTCGGCTTCGAGCCCTGGGTCGGCGGCCCCGGTCTGGCCGTGAACTCCTTCTCCTACGACTCCAACGGCTCCGGTGGCGGTGGCGGTACGTCCGGCACCGTCGTCGGACAGCAGAGCGGTCGCTGCCTTGACCTGAAGGACTGGGGCACCGCCGACGGCACCCCGGTCCAGCTGTGGGACTGCGGAACCGGCTGGAACCAGAAGTGGACGCGGAGCGGCGGCACCCTCGTCAACCCGCAGACCGGCAAGTGCCTGGACGTGGCCTCCGGTTCCACGGCCAACGGCACCAAGGTGCAGCTCTGGTCGTGCAACGGCACCGGCGCCCAGCAGTGGCAGTTCAACGCGGGCGGCACTGTCACGAACCCCCAGTCGGGGAAGTGCCTGGACGCCGCCGGTTCCGGCAACGGCGCGACCCTGCAGATCTGGGACTGCTACGGCGGCGGCGGCACGCAGCCCAACCAGGTCTGGACACTGAGGTAGCGCACCGCCGGTGCCCCTCTCAGGCGGGGGCGACCGGCAGGACGTCGGGCGACAGCGCGCCGGCGCGTGCTGTCGCCGCGGTCATGCGGCGGCGGTGGTGGCGGCGGCACAGGACCTCGTAGCCGACCGCGTCCGACCGGTTGACGTCGCCGACGACCACCTGGGCGCCCTCGACGACCATCTCGCCGCCCACCGTACGGGCGTTGTGCGTGGCGCGGGCGCCGCACCAGCACAGCGCCTCGACCTGGAGGACCTCGATGCGGTCGGCGAGTTCGACCAGCCGCTGCGAGCCGGGGAACAGCTTGGTGCGGAAGTCGGTGGTGATGCCGAAGGCGTAGACGTCGAGGCCGAGGTCGTCGACCACGCGCGCGAGCTGGTCGATCTGCTCGGGCGCCAGGAACTGCGCCTCGTCGGCGATGACGTAGTCCGCGCGGGCGCCCTGCGAGAGGTGGTCGACGAGGTAGGCGTACAGGTCGGTGCCGTCCTCGACCTCCACCGCGT
Source organism: Streptomyces sp. H51 (assembly GCF_035656535.1). NCBI lineage: Bacteria > Bacillati > Actinomycetota > Actinomycetes > Kitasatosporales > Streptomycetaceae > Streptomyces > Streptomyces sp. H51. The sequence continues at coordinate 88,839 of NZ_JAYMHD010000038.1, read as the reverse complement.
CGGTCACCAGGCCGAGGCGTGAGGACAGCTTGCCCTCGCCCGCGCGGTCGTTGCGGGTGAAGATCATGCCCGCGAGGCCGCGCGCCGAGCGGTTGTGCTCGATCTGCAGAGCCAGCGTCGACTTCCCGCAGTCCATCGTTCCGGAGAAGAACACCAGCTCGGGCATGGGGAGTCGACGCCTTTCGGTGACGTGGGGTGCGAGGGGCGTGTGCGGCGGCTCAGGAGCGTACTTCGAGCAGCGGGACCAGTTGCTCGGCGGGGGTCATCGAGCCGTGGTTGCCGACCATCGCCGACTCCTTCGGCTCCCGTTCGGAGGCGATGATCAGCACGTCGTCGCGGGCCGCGGCGACCACGTCGCCGATGCGCGCGTACACCCGTTCCTCGACGGTCGGGCCGAACCAGCCCGCCGCGATCGCCTCGTCCCGGGAGGCCACCCAGAACTGCTCGCCGAGCACCTCGCGCCAGCAGGTCAGCACGTCGGCGGCGGCACCCGGCACCGCGTAGACGTGCCGGGCGCGGCCCTCGCCGCCCAGCAGGGCGACACCGGCGCGCAGTTCCCAGTCCGCGTCGAAGTCGATGCGGTGCTCGTCGTCGAACGGCACGTCGACCATGCCGTGGTCGGCGGTGACGTACAGCGCGGTGCGCGGCGGCAGTTGCTCGGCCAGGCGCTGGACGAGCCGGTCGACGTGCATGAGCTGGCCGCGCCAGGTGTCGGAGTCGACGCCGTAGCGGTGGCCGGCTCCGTCGAGCTCGGAGTAGTACGTGTAGACCAGGGAGCGGTCGCCGGCGGCCAGTTGCCCGGCGGCGACGTCCATGCGCTCCTCGCCGGTCAGCCGCCCGTGGAAGGCGCCGCCGCTGAGGGCGACCTTGGTGAGCGGGGTGTTCTGGAAGGCGGGCGACGACACCTGCGCGGCGTGCACCCCGGCCTGCTCGGCCAGCTGGAAGACGGTGGGGTACGGCTGCCAGACGCGCGGCGCGGTCCAGGGCTGCCAGCGCAGCTGGTTCATCAGCTCGCCGGTGGCGGGGTCGCGCACGGCGTAGCCGGGCAGGCCGTGCGCGCCGGGCGGCAGGCCGGTGCCGACGGAGGCGAGGGAGGTCGCGGTGGTCGCCGGGTAGCCGGCGGTGATCGGGCGGCCGGTGCCGCCGCGGGAACCGGCCAGCAGGGAGGTCAGGTAGGGCGCGTCCTCCGGGTGGGCCCTGAGCTGCTCCCAGCCCAGGCCGTCGATCAGGAACACGCAGTTCCGGTCGGCGGGGGCCAGTTCGGTGATCGCGGCCGTCATGCCGGGTACGCCCATGCCGGCGGCCAGCGTCGGCAGCAGGTCGGCGAGGGAGCCGCTGCCGTACTCGGGGCACGGCGCGGAGGCGACGGCCAGAGGTTCCGGGTGCTGGTCCCAGGAGGCGGGGCCGGGTGCGGCTTCCGGGGTCGGACGGGACATCAGCGGGTGACGTCCGCGGTGGCCTCGGACAGCGCCTGCGCGAAGGCGAGGGCCTGGCGGACGGTCTCGGGGCCGTCGCCCGCCTCGCTGACCCGGAGGCTGAGGTCGTCCGCCGTGGAGTTGCCGGTGTAGCCGTGGTCGGCCTCGCAGTCGGGGTCGCCGCAGGCGGCCGGCTCCAGGTCGATGCGGGAGACGGCGCCCCAGCCGATGGTCAGGACGACCTCGCGCGGCAGGGTGCCCGGCGTGTACTGCTCCGGGTTGGCGACCACGCGGCTGACCACGACGGACGAGATCCTGCCGAGCTTCACGGACTCCGTGGAGGTGGTGGCGTACGGCGTCGGCGAGGTGCTGTCGGCCGCCTGCTCGTCGGTGTGGCTGACGACGAAGCGGTTGCCGGTGAGGACGAGCACGGTCACGTGCCGCCGCACCTCGTTCTGGTCGAACGTCGTCTCCTGGTGGACCAGGTACGACCGGATGGGCTCGCCGCCCACGGCGGCCTCCACCGCCTCGGCCACGAGGGCCGGGTAGTAGCCGCTGCGCTCGATCGCCGCACGCAGCCCCTGGGTCGTCGTACTGGTCTTGGCCATGCGTCCATCCTACGGGGGCGCACTGACTGCGAGGCACCGCTCACAGGTGTCTCGTCACCGGGAACCGGTAGCGGGGATCAGCACCGGGGATCAGTACCGGGGGAGGGTGCGCGGGCCGAGGTCGTCGCGGGCGGGCGGCGGGGCCAGCCGGACGGAGGCGCCGAGGACGGTCAGGCCGTGCGGCGCGACGACGACCGGTTCCAGGGTCACCGCGACCACTTCCGGGTGGTCGTCGACCAGCCGCGACACCCGCAGCAGCAGTTCCTCCAGCGCCGGGGTGTCGACCGGTGTCGAGCCGCGCCAGCCGAACAGCAGGGGCGCCGTCCGGATCGAGCGGACCAGCGAGGTCGCCTCCCGGTCGGTGACCGGGATCAGCCGGTGCGCCATGTCCCCGAGCAGCTGGGAGGCGGGCCCGGCCAGTCCGAACGACAGCACCGCTCCGGCCGCCGGGTCGATGACGGCCCGGACGATCGTGTCGACCCCGCGCGGCGCCATCGCCTGCACCACCGGCCGCAGTTCCTCCGGCTCGCCGAACAGCCCGGACAGTTCGGCGTACGCGCGCCGCAGTTGCTCCTCGTCCGCCAGGTCCAGGCGCACCCCGCCGAGGTCGGCGCGGTGCCGCAGGTGCGGGGCGGTGGCCTTCAGGGCCACCGGGTAGCCGAGGCCTTCCGCCGCCCGCACGGCGTCGTCCGGGGTGAAGGCGGGGACGGCGCGGCGCACGGCGATGCCGTAGCACTCGAGCAGTTCGGCCGTCTCCTCGGTCCCGAGGGTGAGCCCCTGACCGCGGCTGAGCATGCGGTCGATGATCCTGGCGGCGCCCTTCTCGTCGACGCCGTCGAAGTCGGGGACCTTGCCGGGCTGCGCGGCCTCGCGCCGCCACTGCGCGTACTTCACGGCCTCGCTCAGGGCCCGCACGGCACGCTCGGCGGCGGGGTAGGCGGGGATGAGGCGGGCGGCGGTGTCGGGGACGGCGGTATCGGGGGCGGTGTCGGGGGCGGCGGTGTCGGGGGCGGTCTGCTGGGCGGACGCCGGGGCGGGCAGCGGCTGCGAGGGGCGCGGGCGGCGGGCGGCGGGCGCCTCGGGGGACGTGCGCGGCGCGGTGCTCGCGGCCGCGGACAGGGCCTCGGCGAGTCCGCCGAGCTCCACGTGCACGACGAGCACCGGCTTGCCGGGGACCTGCCGCGCCGCGGAGCTGAGCGCCAGCGCCAGCTCGGCGTCGGCGTCGGCGGCCGACGCCTCGCCGATGGCGGGTATCGCGGTGACGACGACCGCGTCGCACGCGTCGTCCCCCAGCACCTTCAGCAGCGCCGCGTGGAAGTCCGCCGCCGAGGCCTGGGTGGTCAGGTCCAGCGGGCGCAGCGGGCGCAGCCCCTCGGAGAGGCAGGCGTCGTAGGTCAGCAGACCGAGCGACTCGGAGTTGCCGAGGATGGCCACCCGGGGACCGGCGGGCAGCGGCTGCCGGGCGAGCAGCAGGCCCGCGTCGACCAGCTCGGTGATCGTGTCGACCCGGATCACGCCCGCCTGCCGCAGCAGCGCGGACACCGTCGCGTGCGGCAGGCGCGTGGCGCGGACGGCGTGCCCCTGCGGCGCGCTGCCCGCGCCCTGCACGACGACCAGCGGCTTCACGGCCGCGGTGCGCCGGGCCAGGCGCGTGAACTTGCGCGGGTTGCCGATGGACTCCAGGTACATCAGGGCGACATCGGTGTCGGGGTCGTCGTACCAGTACTGGAGCACGTCGTTGCCGGAGACGTCCGCGCGGTTGCCGGACGAGACGAAGGTCGACACGCCGGTCACGCCGGTGACGCCGCCGCCGCGTCGTTGCAGCCGGGACAGCAGGGCGATGCCGATGGCGCCGGACTGGGCGAACAGGCCGATCCGGCCCGGGCGGGGCATCTCGGGGGCGAGCGAGGCGTTGAGCCGTACGTCCGGGGAGGTGTTGATGATCCCGAAGGCGTTCGGGCCGATGATCCGCATGCCGTACGCGCGCGCCTGGCGGACGAGTTCGCGCTGGCGCTCGCGCCCCTCCGGACCGCTCTCGGCGTACCCGGCGGAGACCACGACCAGCCCCTGCACGCCGTGCTCGCCGCACTCGGCGACGACGTCGGGGACGTGCTCGGCGGGCACGGCGACGACCGCCAGGTCGACCGGCCCCTCGATCTCCCGCACCGAGCGGTGGGCGGGGATCCCGTCGAACTCCTTCTGGTCCGCGGCGAAGGCCCTGTTCACGGCGTGCAGCGCGCCCGTGTACCCGGCGTCCCGGATGTTGTCGAGGATGCCGCGTCCGACGCCTCCCGGGGTGCGGCCGACACCGACGACGGCGACCGCGCCGGGCACCAGCAGCCGCCGCACCGACCGCGCCTCGGCGCGCTGCTCACGGGCGCGCTGCACGGCCAGGGAGCGGTCGGTGGGCTCGATGTCGAACTCCAGGTGCACGACGCCGTCCTCGAAGCTGCGCTGCTGCGTGTACCCGGCGTCCGTGAACACCTTGATCATCTTGGTGTTGGCGGGCAGCACCTCGGCGACGAACCGGCGGATGCCGCGCTCGCGGGCGACGGCGGCGACGTGCTCGAGCAGGGCGGAGGCGACGCCGCGCCCGTGGTGGGCGTCCTGGACCAGGAAGGCGACCTCGGCCTCGTCCGCGGGGGAGGTGGCGGGCGCGCCGTCGGCGCCGATGCGGTCGTAGCGTACGGTGGCGATGAACTCGCCGCCGACAGTGGCCGCGAGTCCCACCCGGTCCACAAAGTCGTGGTGCGTGAAGCGGTGGACGTCCTTGGCGGACAGTCGCGGGTAGGGCGCGAAGAAGCGGTAGTACTTCGACTCGTCCGACACGTGCTCGTAGAAGCTGACCAGGCGATCCGCGTCGTCCGCGGTGATGGGGCGGATGCGCGCGGTGCCGCCGTCGCGCAGCACGACGTCGGCCTCCCAGTGGTCGGGGTATTCGTGCCGGTCCGGCGAGGTCTGCATGGGCCCCAGAGTACGGCTCGCTTCCGACGACGGCGCGAGGCACTCTGTGGTGAACCGCCGAGGAGGACGGTCGGGCCGAGGCCGCGGTCCGAAGGTCACTCCGGGAAGGGTCGGACGCCCCCTCCTGGCACGCTCCCCGGTGTGGGAAACTGGTCTAGACAACCCTGAGAATCGAAGGGCAGCATCACATGGCTGAGCGCCGCGTCAACATCGGCTGGGCAGAGGGCCTCCACGCCCGCCCCGCCTCCATCTTCGTCCGAGCCGCCGCGGCCACCGGCGTCCCGGTCACGATCGCCAAGGCCGACGGCGACCCCGTCAACGCGGCGTCCATGCTGGCCGTCCTGAGTCTGGGCGCCGAGGGCGGCCAGGAGGTCGTCCTCGCCTCCGACGCCGACGGGGCCGACGTCGCCCTCGACCGGCTGGCGAAGCTGGTCTCCGAGGGCCTCGAGGAACTCCCCGAGACCGTCTGACCCCCGCCAGGACCACACGGAGCCGCGTCACCCCGCAGGGGGCGGCGCGGCTTCGTCGTGGGGCGGGGGCCGATTCGCCGTAGCGCGGGGCGGGAGCGGCTTCGTCGTGGGACGGGGCGGGTACGGGCGGCGCCGCCGTGGCACAGGACGGGCCGGGGCGGTTCCACCATCCCCCGCCGGTGTGCGGCTGTGCCGCCCTCTCCCCCGAGCCGGGTGCGTGCGACTCGCCGGCTCGCGGACCGAGCGCGGGCGGTCCCGGGCAGTCCCGGGCGTGGTGCGAGCGTGGTGCGGGCCGGATCCGGGCGGCTTCGCCGCGGAACGGGCGGGTGCCCCTGGCGTGGGGCGGGCGCGCGTGAAGTCGGCGGGTCCGTGGAATTGTCGTTCACGGGCCGGAGGCCGGACGCAATGGCGGGTGATCGGATGGCGGCTGATCGGATGGCGGTATTCGTCACGCGGACATGCGGAAGGCGCGCGGGCGGGAATTCACGGCGCGCACGGAAAAGGGCAGCAGAAATAGAGCCCGGCTGAATATCTGCTCTTTGTATACGGCGCGCATGTTAATACCGCAGGCCAGACATGTTTACGGGATGTTGCGAGTTCCTCACACGGTCGGCGCGGTCCGCCCCGCCGCCGAAGCGCAGCCGGTGCGCGGTGGTGGAGCGCTCGGTGTGCAGCGCCGTGACCGCCCGCGCGCGCTCACCGTCGCCGCGTGCCACCGCGTCGACGATCGCCCCGTGCTCCGCCCAGGACTCCATCGGGTCGGCCGGCGCGTCCACGGCGTACATCCAGGAGATCTTCTGGCGCAGCTGGGTCAGCATCGAGGTCAGCGCGGGGCTGCGGGAGGCCTGGGCGAGCGTCTCGTGGAACCAGCCGCCCAGCGAGCGCAGGTCGTCGCTGTTGCCCCTCCTGGCGCGCTCCTGACCCAGCCTGACCAGGCCGCGCAGCACCTTCAGGTGGGCCTCGGTGCGCCGCTGGGCGGCCCGCGCGGCGCCCAGCGGCTCCAGCAGCACGCGCATCTCCAGCAGGTCGGCGGCCTCCTGCTCGGTCGGCTCGGCGACGCACGCGCCCGCGTGCCGCCGGGTCACCACGAAGCCCTCCGCCTCCAGCGTGCGCAGGGCCTCGCGGACGGGGACGCGGGAGACGCCGTAGCGGCGGGCGAGGACTTCCTCGGTGAGCCGGCCGCCGCGCTCGTGGACACCCGCGACGATGTCGTCCCGAATGGCCGTGCACACCGAGTGCGCGGGAATGCGCATGACCGACCTCCGCATTAATCCCCGTGAAACGTCGACGATTGACGTGTGTTCAGTGACTCTAATGCAATGGGCCGGAATTTCCGACGGCGGGCCGGAATCCAGGGATATTTTTTGGTCAACGGGCCGGACGGCCGGGGAGACGGAACGCCGAAAGCCCCGGCCGGTGGGCCGGGGCTCGGGTCGGAGCGGAGTTGCGGCGGACCGGTGATCCGTCCTCAGAGGTTCACGCCGTGCCTGCGCAGGTAGGCGAGCGGGTCGACGTCCGAGCCGTACTCGGGGGTGGTGCGGACCTCGAAGTGCAGGTGGGGTCCGGTCACGTTGCCGGTGGCGCCGGACAGGCCGATCCGCTGTCCCGGGGCCACCGTCTGGCCCACCGAGACGGCGATGGACGACAGGTGGCCGTACTGGGTGTACATGCCGTCGGCCATCCTGATCACGACCTGGTTGCCGTACGCCCCGCCCCAGCCGGCCTCGACGACCGTGCCGGCTCCGGCGGCGTGCACCGCCGTGCCGCTCGCGGCGTGGAAGTCGATTCCCGTGTGGCTGCCGGAGGACCACACGGAGCCGCCGGTGCGGTAGCCGGTGGAGACGTACGAGTGCGCGATCGGCGACGTGAACGCGTTGAGGCGCTCGCGCTCGGCCTCGCGGGCGGCGCGCGCCTTGGCCTCGCGCTCCTGCGCGGCCAGCGCGGCGGCCTTCTCGCGCGCGGCCCGCTCGGCGGCCTTCTCGATCGCGGCGTCCTCGGCGGCCTGCTGCTGGGCCTCCGCCTGGGCGTCGATCTTCTCGGCGACCGCGTCGCCGAGGCTGACGACGGGGAGCAGGCCGGTCCGCTCGACCGTGTTGTCGGCGGCGAGCGCCGGGGCGGCCAGAGCGCCGACGACACCGGTGGTCGCGAGGGTCGCCATGCCCGCCGCGCGCGCGGTGGTGCTCCTGAGACGGCTGGGGCGGCGGTGCTTGCCGGTGGCGCAGGTGAACGCCATGTGTGTGGCTGGTCCTTTCCTTCCCTCTCGCCTGCCGGGTTAGCTGACGGGTTCGGAGCAGGAAGGTCTCCTACGGGCCCCCTCGCCGCGGCGCGGGCGTCCGATTCACCCCAGGGACGTGGGTCCCCGGCTCCCCTGGCTCGCGCCGTACGGGGACTCGGCGATGGCTGTCCGGTGCCGCGGGTGCGGCGCACTGCCTGACGAACAGCCCGGAAGACGCTAAACGGGCCGCCTCTCCATCCCCAAACGGAAGACCGCTTTTGTAGCGCATGCCACAGGGCAGACGGGCAGCCTCCGCCTCAATTCGGGCACAAGAGCGCCCCGGTGACCCGTCGGTCACCGGGGCCCCCGCCCGCGGGTGCGGCTACTCGGCGGGCACGACGGTCACTTCGCCGATGCCGAGGGCCTCGACGGGCTCCTTGATCCGGGACGCGTCACCGACGAGGACGGTCACCAGGCGGTCCACCGGGAACGCGCTCACGGCCGCCGCCGTGGCCTCCACGGTGCCGGTCTCGGCGAGCCGCCGGTACAGCGTCGCCTGGAAGTCGTCCGGCAGGTGCTGCTCGACCTGGTCGGCCAGCGTGCTCGCCACGGCGGCCGCGGTCTCGTACTTCAGCGGCGCGACGCCGACGAGGTTCTGCACGGCGACGTCACGCTCCGCGTCGGTCAGGCCCTCCGCCGCCAGGGTGCGCAGCACCGTCCACAGGTCGTGCAGCGCGGGGCCGGTGTTCGGGGTGTCCACGGAGCCGCTGATGGCGAGCATCGCGGCGCCCGAACCGTCCGGCGCGGACCGCAGCACCTGGGCGAAGGCGCGCACGCCGTAGGTGTAGCCCTTCTCCTCCCGCAGCACGCGGTCCAGGCGGGAGGTGAGGGTGCCGCCCAGGCAGTAGGTGCCGAGCACCTGCGCGGGCCACACACGGTCGTGCCGGTCGGGTCCGACCCGGCCGATGAGCAGCTGGGTCTGGACGGCGCCGGGACGGTCGACGATGACGACGCGGCCGGTGTCGTCGGCGATCACCGGCGGCACCGGGCGCGGCTCGGCCGCCGGGCCGGTCCAGGAGCCGAGGGTGTCGCCGAGCAGGGCGTCGAGGTCGATGCCGGTGAGGTCGCCGACGACCACGGCGGTGGCGGTCACGGGGCGGACGTGCTTCTCGTAGAAGGCGCGTACGGCCGCGGAGTCGATGTCGGAGACGGTGTCCTCGGTGCCCTGGCGCGGGCGCGACATCCGCGAGTCCGCCGCGAAGAGTTCCTTCGACAGTTCCTTGGCGGCGCGCCGGGCGGGGCTGGCCAGCTCGTGCGGGATCTCGTCGAGGCGGTTGCGCACCAGCCGCTCGACCTCGCTGTCGGCGAAGGCGGGCGCCCGCAGGGCGTCGGCCACCAGACCGAGCGCCTTGGCCAGGCGGGAGACCGGCACCTCCAGGCTCAGGCGGACGCCGGGGTGGTCGGCGTGCGCGTCGAGGGTGGCGCCGCAGCGCTCCAGCTCGGCGGCGAACTCCTCGGCGGAGTGCTTGTCGGTGCCCTCGGAGAAGGCGCGGGCCATGATCGTGGCGACGCCGTCGAAGCCGGCCGGCTCGGCGTCCAGGGGGGCGTCCAGGAGCACCTCCACGGCGACGACCTGCTGGCCGGGGCGGTGGCAGTGCAGCACCGTCAGCCCGTTGTCGAGCGTGCCGCGCTCGGGGGCCGGGAACGCCCAGGGCCTGGCCTCGCCCGCGCGGGGCCGGGGGTGGAACTCCATCGTGGCGAGCTCGGTCACTTGGCCGCCTCCTCGTTGACGTCGGTGCCTTCCACGGTGGCCTCGGCCTCCGGGTCCTCGGGCGGGTCCGCGGCCTCCGCGACCTCGGCGGCGACGGGCTCGTAGACGAGCACCGCGCGGTTGTCGGGGCGCAGGCGCGCCCTGGCGGCGTCCCGCACCTCCTCGGCCGTCACGTCGAGCACGCGCCGCACGGCGGTCAGGGCGAGCTGCGGGTCGCCGAAGAGGACGGCGTACCGGCACAGTTCGTCGGCGCGGCCGGCGACCGTGCCGAGCCGGTCCAGCCACTCGCGCTCCAACTGGGCCTGGGCGCGCTCCATCTCCTCGGCCGTAGGGCCCTCCTCGGCGAACCGGGCGAGCTCCTCGTCGATGGCGGCCTCGATGACCGGCACCTCGACGTCGCCGGAGGTCTTCACGTCGAGCCAGCCCAGGGAGGGCGCCCCGGCGAGCCGCAGCAGGCCGAAGCCGGCCGCGACGGCCGTACGGTCGCGCCGGACGAGGCGGTTGTACAGGCGGGAGGACTCGCCGCCGCCGAGGACGGTGAGCGCCAGGTCGGCGGCGTCGCACTCGCGCGTGCCGTCGTGCGGCAGCCGGTAGGCCGCCATCAGGGCGCGGGCCGGCACCTCCTCCTCGACGACCTCGCGCAGCTGCTCGCCGATGACGTCGGGCAGCGTGCCGTCGCGGGGCGCGGGCTTGCCGTCGTGTGCCGGGATGGATCCGAAGTACTTCTCGATCCAGGCGAGCGTCTGCTCGGGGTCGATGTCGCCGACGACCGACAGGACGGCGTTGTTCGGCGCGTAGTAGGTGCGGAAGAACGCGCGCGCGTCCTCCAGGGTCGCCGCGTCCAGGTCGGCCATCGAGCCGATCGGGGTGTGGTGGTAGGGGTGGCCGTCCGGGTAGGCCATGCCGGTCAGCTTCTCGAAGGCGGTGCCGTAGGGCACGTTGTCGTAGCGCTGGCGGCGCTCGTTCTTGACGACGTCCCGCTGGTTCTCCATGGACTCCTCGTCCAGGGCGGCGAGCAGGGAGCCCATGCGGTCGGCCTCCAGCCAGAGGGCGAGCTCCAGCTGGTGGGCGGGCATGGTCTCGAAGTAGTTGGTGCGCTCGAAGCTCGTGGTGCCGTTGAGCGAGCCGCCGGCGCCCTGCACCAGCTCGAAGTGGCCGTTGCCCCGCACCTGCGCCGAGCCCTGGAACATCAGGTGCTCGAAGAGGTGAGCCAGGCCGGTACGGCCCTTGACCTCGTGGCGCGAGCCGACGTCGTACCAGAGGCACACCGCCGCGACCGGGGTCAGGTGGTCCTCGGAGAGCACCACGCGCAGCCCGTTGGCCAGGCGGTGCTCGGTCGCTGTCAGGCCCCCGGAGCCTGCCTGGTCTGTGGCCGTGTGACCCATGGGCATGTACGTCCCTTCGATCGCGGATGCGGTGCCTGCATCGCGGTTTTCCTGCCGGTCCTGCCACTGTATGCAAGCGGGCGGAGCCGGGGCGAAGTTCCCGGACGGCGTACGCCCACAGCGGATCGCGTTAGCCTGCGGGCAGCCGCGTCGGCGCGGCACGGGGTGTCGGCCGGACCGCCGGCACCGGGTCCCGGCGCAGGCTGTCAGTGCCGCGGTCCACAATGGTCCGCGTCAGATCCCGTCAAACGCTCCAGCACGAGTGAGCCGCAGGGGCGGCTACGCGCAGCCCCGCAAGCGAGCGACAGATACCAGGAGGAGCCGGCAGCGATGGCCCGCCGCAGCACGAAGACCCCGCCGCCCGACGACGCGTTCGAGGAGCGGATCCTCGACATCGACGTTGTCGACGAGATGCAGGGCTCCTTCCTCGAGTACGCGTACTCGGTCATCTATTCCCGGGCCCTGCCGGACGCCCGGGACGGCCTGAAGCCGGTGCACCGCCGCATCGTCTACCAGATGAACGAGATGGGCCTGCGCCCCGACCGCGGCTATGTGAAGTGCGCCCGCGTGGTGGGCGAGGTCATGGGCAAGCTGCACCCGCACGGCGACGCGTCGATCTACGACGCGCTGGTGCGCATGGCCCAGCCCTTCTCCATGCGCGTTCCGCTGGTCGACGGCCACGGCAACTTCGGCTCGCTGGGCAACGACGACCCGCCGGCCGCCATGCGGTACACGGAGTGCCGTCAGGCCGCGGCGACCAGCCTGATGACCGAGTCGATCGACGAGGACACCGTCGACTTCGCGCCCAACTACGACGGCCAGGAGCAGGAACCGGTCGCACTCCCGGCCGCCTTCCCGAACCTGCTGGTCAACGGCTCCTCGGGCATCGCGGTCGGCATGGCGACGAACATGCCGCCGCACAACCTGTCCGAGGTCGTCGCGGCCGCCCGCCACCTGATCCGCTATCCGAACGCGGATCTGGACACCCTGATGAAGCACGTCCCCGGCCCCGACCTGCCCACCGGCGGGCGCATCGTCGGCCTCTCCGGCATCCGGGACGCCTACGAGACGGGCCGCGGCACGTTCAAGATCCGGGCGACGGTGTCCATCGAGACCGTCACCGCGCGCCGCAAGGGCCTGGTCGTCACCGAACTGCCCTTCACGGTCGGCCCGGAGAAGGTGATCGCCAAGATCAAGGACCTGGTCGGCTCGAAGAAGATCCAGGGCATCGCCGACGTCAAGGACCTCACCGACCGTGAGCACGGCCTGCGCCTGGTCATCGAGATCAAGAACGGCTTCGTGCCGGAGGCCGTCCTGGAGCAGCTGTACAAGCTGACGCCGATGGAGGAGTCCTTCGGCATCAACAACGTGGCCCTGGTGGACGGACAGCCGCTGACCCTGGGCCTCAAGGAACTGCTGGAGGTCTACCTCGACCACCGCTTCGAGGTCGTGCGGCGCCGCAGCGAGTTCCGGCGCAGCAAGCGGCGCGACCGCCTGCACCTGGTGGAGGGCCTGCTGACGGCGCTCGTCGACATCGACGAGGTCATCCGCCTGATCCGCTCCAGCGAGAACAGCGCGCAGGCGAAGGAGCGCCTGATGGAGCGCTTCTCCCTGTCGGACGTCCAGACCCAGTACATCCTGGACACCCCGCTGCGCCGCCTGACCAAGTACGACCGCATCGAGCTGGAGGCCGAGAAGGACCGGCTGAACGCGGAGATCGCGGAGCTGACCCGGATCCTGGAGTCGGACGCGGAGCTGCGCAAGCTGGTCTCCTCCGAACTGGCGCAGGTGGCGAAGAAGTTCGGCACCGAGCGGCGTACGGTCCTGCTGGAGTCCGCGGGCAGCACGGCGGCCACGGTGCCGCTGCAGGTCGCCGACGACCCGTGCCGGGTCCTGCTCTCCTCGACGGGCCTGCTGGCCCGCACGGCGAACGGCGAGCCCGTCGAGCAGGACGCCGACGCCCGGCGGGCCAAGCACGACGTGATCGTCTCGGCGGTCCCGGCGACGGCGCGCGGCGAGGTCGGCGCGGTGACCTCGGCGGGCCGTCTGCTGCGCGTCAGCGTCGTCGACCTGCCGCAGCTGCCGGAGACGGCGTCGGCGCCGAACCTCTCCGGAGGGGCGCCGCTGGCCGAGTTCGTCTCCCTGGAGGACGGCGAGACGGTGGTGTGCCTGACCACGCTCGACGAGTCCTCCCCCGGTCTGGCGCTCGGCACGGAACAGGGTGTCGTCAAGCGCGTGGTGCCGGACTACCCGGGCAACAAGGACGAGCTGGAGGTCATCACGCTCAAGGACGGCGACCGGATCGTCGGCGCGGTCGAGCTGCGCACCGGCGAGGAGGACCTGGTCTTCATCACGGACGACGCCCAGCTGCTGCGCTTCCAGGCCTCGCAGGTGCGTCCGCAGGGCCGGCCGGCCGGCGGCGTGGCGGGCATCAAGCTCACCGAGGGCGCGAAGGTCATCTCCTTCACGGCGGTGGACCCGGCGGCGGACGCGGTCGTGTTCACGGTGGCGGGATCGCGCGGCACGCTCGACGACTCCGTCCAGACGACGGCCAAGCTGACCCCGTTCGACCAGTACCCGCGCAAGGGCCGCGCCACGGGCGGTGTGCGCTGCCAGCGGTTCCTGAAGGGCGAGGACTGCCTGTCCCTGGCGTGGGCGGGTCCCGCGCCGGCCATGGCCGCGCAGAAGAACGGCTCCCCGGCCGAGCTGCCGGACGTCGACCCGCGCCGCGACGGCTCGGGCGTGTCGCTGCCGAAGACGGTGGCGGTGGTGGCGGGACCGGTCTAGGCAGCGGTCCAGCCGCGCGGGCGGCCGTCGCCGTCGCTTCACCTCGCTTCGGTGAGGTCGCCCGTGAGGTCGCCCGCGACCGGCGGGGAAGCCGGCCCGGGCCCCGGAGGGGCCCTACGCCGACGGCTCCGCGAGGTCGTCGTCGGGATCCTGAACGTGCTCGTCGGGGCCTTGGACGTCCTCACCGGGACCCTGGACGTCGGCGTCGGGATCCTGGACGTCGGCCTCGGCATCCTTGACGTCGGCGTCGGGATCCTGGACGTAGCGCAGGACGCCCCACATGCCGTGCTCGTCGGCGGTGTGCGGGGCGTCGCTCCCGCAGGCCTCGAGTTCCTTGCCGAGGGCGGGGGCGTCGATGCCGGAGCCGATGAGCACGAGCTGGGTCAGCCGCGGCTCGCCGGCGGGCCAGGGCTCCGGGTAGAAGCGCAGGAAGCGGCCCACGGCGTGCACGGCGTACCGGTTCCTGACGTCGTGCGCGCCGAAGTCGACGTAGCCCTTGATCCGGTACAGCCCGTCGGGCCGGCTGTCGAGGAACGCCATCAGCCGACGGGGGTCCAGGGGGGTGCCGGAGGTGAAGGACAGGCTGTCGTAGGCGGTGTGCGGATGGCCGGAGTGCCCGGCGCCGGGATCGCCGTGGTCGTGCAGGTCGTCGAAGGACAGCTGCCCGATGCGTTCCTCGCCGGGCCGGCAGTCGAAGAGGAACTCGGGGTCGACGCGGCCGTAGGTGGCGGGGACGACGGCGGCGCGGTCGACGAGGGAGTGCACCAGGGCGAGGACGCGCTCGCCGTCGGGTGCCCGGTCGAGCTTGTTGACGACGACGAGGTCGGCGAGGGCGAGATGCCGGTCGATCTCCGGGTGTGCCGCGCGGGTGCCGTCGAACTCGGCGGCGTCGACGACCTCGACGAGACCGCCGTACACGATCTGCGGCAGTTCGCTGGCGAGCAGCATGCGGACGAGTTCCTGCGGCTCGGCGAGGCCGCTGGCCTCGATCACGACGACGTCGATGCCCGCGGAGGGCGCGGCGAGCCGTTCCAGGTACGCGTCGAGCTCACCGGGGTCGACCGCGCAGCACAGGCACCCGTTGCCGAGGGAGACGGTGGAGTCGCCGAGCGCGCCGGCGACTGCCATGGCGTCGATCTCGATCGAGCCGAAGTCGTTGACGACGGCCCCGATACGGCTGCCGCCGCTGCGGTGCAGGAGGTGGTTGAGCAGCGTGGTCTTTCCCGAGCCGAGGAATCCGGCGAGCACGACGACCGGGATCTGCCGGGGACTGCGGCTCGGCTGACTCACTCTGCGACCTCTCTGACGCCGACGCGTGCACCGGAGCGCGGCTCCGGCGCACGCGGGGGGACGGAATGCCGCACCAGGATACGAGCCGACGGAATCTCCACGGAGTGAACGATTCCTGACGGCGCTCGCCGGGCAGACGTTGGGCAAGGCGCCGGAGTGTGCGACCCTCGCTTCCCTCCGTGCGCCTCCTCTCCGCCTCCCCGCCGATCAGAGCCGCTCGGCACTCTGGGAGACGGCAAGCGCCGCCCACCGCTCGCCGGTCCCCGTCAGCCGATCCGTATCCCGACGACCGGCGGACGGCCGCCTGAATCGGGGGTATACATGGCCAGAGGAAGCATGGGATCGCGGCTGTGGGCCGCCGCCGCGGCAGGGATCGGCCTGGTCGCGGGAACCGCCGTCACCATGGCCGTCCAGCGCCCCGCGGTGAACGCGCTGCGCACCCGGGTGGAACTCCTCGAGCAGGCCGCGCAGATCCAGCGCCAGGCCAACCTCGCCCTGCAGCAGCGCCAGCACTGGGAGCTGCTGAGCAAGGCCATGGACGACCCGGAGCTGGCCGAGGTGCTGGACGCCTACGGCGGGCACGTCCCGCCCGGGAAACAGCGCCAGTTCCTCTTCGCGAACGCGCTCTACACCAATGCGCTCTGCTACTACCGCATGGGCAACATCACCCGCGAGGAGTTCTTCGGCTTCGCCCGCGGAATGCTGCAACACCCCATATTCCGCGAGTACTGGTACGCGACCCGCCCGCACCGGGCCACCCTCATCGGCACCTCCGACGAAGCCGAGATCGGACGCATGGTCGACGACCTTCTCACCCAGCTGGAGGAGACGGACATTGACGAGTGGTGGGTGGTCGGCGAACCGCCCGTGGAACAGGAGTGAGCCCGGCCGGGGCGCCTTCGCCCGGCAATTGCGGGCGCCTACCCCGCTCCCGCGCGGATCACACAGTTGGGCGGTAACGAAGCAATAAACCGCCGCGTTTCCTCAGATACCAACAAGGTTGACTACTACGCGACCACGAACGGGTCGATCCCCGCCAAGTGCCGCTCCGTGTCGCCCGGTTGTCGAGGCCATCGCCCCACAGGGCCGCATCGCACCGCGCAACGACGGTGCGAATCATCCAGCCTCGACGAAATTAAGGAAGTCCCACCAGTGAGTCAGATCATCCGTCGGCTCGGCACCCCTCCCACCGCGCGGGGAAGCGTCACCGGGGCCAACTGCCCCGACATTTTCGAACTGTCCGACGGAAGGTTCGCCGTCATCGGCACGGACGTGACGGAAGAACTCGAATCCGAACTTCCCGCCGACGCCTCCCGGGCCGCATACGAGCGGATCGTCGTCGTCAGCCGCGAGACCCTCATCCACGCGAAGGCGGACATCCCCCACACGTAGCCGTAACCGGCTCATACGCTTGCAAGCGCGACACCGTCAGGTTGTGTGGTCCTCAACGGCACCGTATGAAAGGCCGAGACATTGGTCGCAATCGTACGCCGGATCGGCGCCCCTCCCAGCGCGCGAGGCAGTCTGTCGGGACAGTCCTGTCCCGACATCTTCGAACTCAGCGACGGCAACTACGCCGTGATCGGCCGGGAGGCCACCGCGGAACTCGAGGGCCAACTGCCCGAGGACGCCGCTCGCGCGGACGATGAACGCATCGTGGTCATCAGCCGCGAGACGCTCGTCCGTGCCCGAGAGGACATCCCCCACGCCTGACACCCACAGCCCAGCGCTGTGACCACGGCGAGGGTCCGGCACCGGCAGCGGAGCCGGGCCCTTCCGTCCACTCGATACCGTGACCCCCATGCGCGATCGAGAGCCCCCCGCCGGTCACCCCGAGCACCCCGAGCGGCGCCTGACCACCAAGGAAGCCGCCGAGCTGCTGGGGGTGAAACCCGAGACCGTGTACGCGTACGTCAGCCGCGGGCAGCTCAGCAGCCGGCGCGTGCCCGGCGGGCGGGGCAGCAGCTTCGACGCGGGCGAGGTGGAGGCCCTCGCGCGGCGCAACCGGCGGGAGAGCGCGGTGGGTCCGGGCCCCGGCGGCGAGCTGTCGGTGCGGACCCGGATCACGCTCATCGAGTCGGACCGGTACTACTTCCGGGGCGTCAACGCGACCCGGCTGGCGACCCGCCACTCCTACGAAGAGGTCGCCGAGTGGCTGTGGACGGGCCGGCTGCGTCCCGGTGTCACCTTCCGCGCGCCCGGCGCCTCCGTCGCCGCCGCCCGCCGCGCCGTCGACGCGCTGCCCGAACACGCCGGCCCCACCGACCGGTTGCGGGTGGCCGCCATCGCCGCCGCGGTCGCCGACCCCTTGCGGTTCGACCTCTCCGAGGAGACCGTGCTCGGCACGGCCCGCACGCTCATCCCGACGCTCGTCGCCGCTCTGCCGCCGGTGCACGGCGGGCACCGCGACGAAGCCCCGCTCGCCCACCGCCTGTGGACGCGGCTGAGCGGCCGGGACGCCGACGAGGCGTCGCTGCGCGCCCTGGACACCGCGCTCGCCCTCCTCGTCGACCACGACCTCGCCGCCTCGACGCTGGCGGTACGCGTCGCCGCGTCGGCCCGCGCCCACGCCTACGCCGCCGTCTCCGCCGGGCTCGGCGTGCTGGAAGGCCCGCTGCACGGCGCGGCCAGTGGGAGCGCCCACCGGCTGCTGCTGGAGGTGCTGGAGCAGGGCGACGCGGGCCGGGTGATCGCCGACGAACTGCGGGCCGGACGCCGCATCCCGGGACTGGGCCACCGGCTGTACCCGGGCGAGGACCCACGCGCGCGTGTCCTGTTCGACCTCCTGGAGGACGTCCCGCACGCCGCGCCCGCGCTCGCCGCCGCCCACGACGTCGTGGCCACCACCGCCCGCCACGCCCCGCTGCACGCCAACGTCGACCTGGCCCTCGCCGTCCTCACCGCTTCCTGCGGCATGCCCGCCACGGCGGGCGAGACGATCTTCGCCGTGGCCCGCACCGCGGGCTGGATCGCGCACGCCCTGGAGGAGTACGGCGAACGTCCCCTGCGGATGCGCCCGAGCGGCCACTACGTCGGTCCGCGACCACCCCAGCCACTGCCGGAGCCGCTGCCCGAGCAGGACACGGGCCCGGGCACGGAGGCCGGCACCGGCACGGCCGGAAGCCGTCGGGGATGAAGTCAGGTTAGGCTCACCTGTGTGAGTATCTGTTCCTCCGCCTCCCGCGAGCTCGACGAGCCCGTCGCGGGCACCGCGGCCACCGCGAGGACCTGGCTGCTGCTCGAACAGCCCGGCCCGTGGGGCGCCGAGGCGCTCACTTCCAGCCACCTCGATCCCGCGGTGGGCCGCGCCCTGAAAGCGGCCGCGCTGGGCACGGGCGTACGCGTGGCGCTCATCCGCCGCCCCGGACGGCACGCCGACCGCGGCGCCGCCGTCGCCCGCCGGGTGTACGCGGCCCACACCGTCCCGGGCAGGACGTGGCTGCACTCCGCCACCACCAGCGATCCGCGGGACCTGCTCGGCCTCGACCTGGCCGCGCTCGGCAGGGGAGAGCACCGCACCTTCGACTCGGTGCTCGGCGCGCGGCCCCACACCGGCGCCCCGCTCGCGCTCGTCTGCACCAACGGCAGGCGCGACCGCTGCTGCGCGCTGCTCGGCCGCCCCCTCGCCGCCGAGCTCGCCGCTTCGGGGACGGAGGGTGTCTGGGAGGTCACGCACCTGGGGGGCCACCGCTTCTCGCCCACGCTGCTGGTGCTGCCGTACGGATACGCCTACGGCCGCGCTCGGGCCGGTGACGTCGAGGAGGTCCTGCGGGGCGTCCAGGAGGGGCGGATCGTCGTCGAGGGGTGCCGCGGGAGCTCCGCGTGGGAGCGGCCCGGTCAGGCGGCCGAACTGGCCGTGCGCGCGGCCGCGCGCGAAGACGCGGCGGACGCCCTGACGGTCGTGGGCACGGAGAGCGTCGTGGGCACGGAGAGCGTCGTGGGCACGGACGGCTCCGCGCCGCGCTGGGAGGTGACCGTCGCCCACACCGACGGGCGGCACTGGCGCGTCGTGGTGGCCCAGGGCGCGGCGCTGCCGCCCCGCCCGGAGAGCTGCGGGGCCCCGGTTCTGGGCTCGCCCGCGCGCATGGACGTGCTGGCGGTGCGCGAGCTGACACCGGCGCTGACGGGCTGACCTCGCGGCTCGACCCGTGGGCCGGCGCGGTCCACGGGGATCCGGAAAGTGCCCCGGGGCGGATCGCGGGCTTGCTCGGGAAAACGGCCGGGAGAGGGATCGGGAGAGGGATCGGGAGAGGGATCGGGAGAGGGTCGGGAAATCCCCGCCGCACCCCTACGACGGCCGGCGCGGGCCCACGTACCGTCGTCGCCATGAGCCCCAGCCCCACTCCTCCCCCACGCCGGCGTCTCGGCCTTCCCAGGCGGATGTTCTCCCAGGTGCTGCTGATGCAGGTGGCGATCGCCGCGGGGGTGGCGGTGCTCGCGACCGGGTTGTTCCTGGCTCCGCTGAGCAGGCAGCTGGACGACCAGGCGATGCGCCGCGCGCTGTCGATCGCGGAGACCACCGCGCAGGAACCGCGGATCGTCAGGGACCTGCAGACCACGCCGCCGTCGCCGGAGGGGCCCGTGCAGCGGGAGGCCGAACGGATCCGGAAGGCCACCCGGGCCCGGTACGTCGTGGTGATGGACTGGCGGGGCGTGCGCTGGTCCCACACCGACCCCGGGCAGATCGGCGGCATCGTCTCCACCGACCCCAGCGAGGCCCTGGCGGGCGAGGAGGTCATGGCGATCGACGTCGGCACCCTCGGCCGCACGGCCCGCGGCAAGGTGCCGCTGTACGACGACGCGGGCCACGTCGTCGGGGCCGTGTCGGTCGGCATCAGGTACGACAGCGTCCGCGCCCGGCTCCTCGGCGCGATACCCGAGCTGCTCGCCTACGCCGGAGCGGCGCTCGCCGTCGGCGCGCTGGCCGCCTGGCTGGTCTCCCGCCGGGTCCAGCGGCAGACCCACGACCTGGCCTTCTCCGACATCTCCGGACTCCTCGCGGAACGCGAGGCGATGCTGCACGGCATCCGGGAGGGCGTCGTCGCGCTGGACCGCACGGGCCGGGTGCGCCTCCTCAACGACGAGGCGCACCGCCTGCTGGGCATCGGCGACGAGGCCGTGGGCAGGTCTCCCGACGAGGTGCTCGGCGAGGGGCGGACGGCCGACATCCTGGCGGGCCGGGTGACGGGCACCGATCTGCTCACCGTGCGCGGCCGTCGCGTCCTGGTCGCCAACCGCATGCCCACCGACGACGGCGGCGCGGTCGCCACCCTGCGCGACCGGACCGAACTGGAACGGCTCGGCCGGGAGCTCGACTCCACGCGCGGTCTGATCGACGCGCTGCGCGCCCAGGACCACGAGCACGCCAACCGCATGCACACCCTGCTGGGGCTGCTCGAACTGGAGATGTACGACGAGGCCGTGGAGTTCGTCGGAGAGGTGGTCGGCGACCACCGTGCCACCTCCGAGCAGGTCACCGAGAAGATCCGGGATCCCCTGCTCGCGGCCCTGCTGGTCGGCAAGGCGACCGTCGCCGCCGAGCGGGGGGTGGCCCTGTGGATCTCGGACCGGACACGGCTGCCGGACCGGCTGATCGACCCCGGGGGACTCGTCACCGTCGTCGGCAACCTGGTCGACAACGCGCTCGACGCCGTCGCGGGCACGCCCCACGCGCGCGTGGAGGTCGAGCTGCGCTGCGAGGGCCGTACGGCCGTGCTCAGGGTGCGCGACACCGGGCCGGGAATTCCCGCGGAACAACGCGAGTTGATCTTCACCGAGGGCTGGTCCACGAAGGAGCCGCCCGCGCACCGGGAGCGCGGCATCGGGCTCTCCCTCGTGCGCAGGCTGGCCGAGCGCCAGGGTGGCAGCGCGACGGTGACCGAGGCCGAGGGCGGCGGCGCGGAGTTCACCGTGGTGCTGCCCGAGGCGCTGGCCGAACCGGAGCCCGCGCCGACCGCGACCGGGGCCCGCCCCGTCGAGGAGCGGTACCCCGTCAGGACGGACCAGCCCGTCGAGGAGGAGTCACGATGATCGAGGTCCTGGTCGTGGACGACGACGTCAGGGTCGCCCGGGTCAACGCCGCCTACGTGGAGCGGGTCCCGGGCTTCCACGTGGCCGGAGAGGCGCACAGCGCGGGCGAGGCGCTGCGTCGGCTGGAGGCGCTGCCCGGCCTCGACCTGGTCCTGATGGACCACTGCCTGCCCGACGAGACGGGCCTGGCGGTCGTCCGGGAGATGCGCCGCCGCGGCCACCGGGCGGACGTGATCATGGTGACGGCGACCCGGGACGTGTCGACCGTGCAGGCGGCGATGCGGCAGGGCGCGCTGCACTACCTGGTCAAGCCGTTCTCCTTCGCGGGCCTGCGCACCAAACTGGAGGCGTACGCGCGGCTGCGCCGCACGCTCGACGGCGGGGGCGAGGCGGAGCAGGCCGATGTCGACCGCATCTTCGGCGCGCTGTCGGCCCCCTCGGAGCCCGGGCTGCCCAAGGGGCACTCCCCCGCCACCGCCGACCTGGTGCGCCGCTGCCTGATGAACGCCGAAGTCCCGCTGTCGGCGCAGGAGATCGCCGAGCGGACCGGGGTGAGCCGGCAGACCGCCCAGCGGTACCTGAAGCTGCTGGAGCGCACCGGGCGGGCCCGGCTCACCCTCAGGTACGGCGACGCGGGCCGCCCGGAACACCGTTACGTGTGGGCGGCCCGCGTCTGAGAGCGCGGCCGGACGGGGGCGGGCAAGGGACCGTGCCCCCGGTGCGTACGGATTCAGTCCGCGGCCTTCTCCACGAACTCGGTGGTGTACGTCTTGTCGAGGTCCACCTTGGCGTTCTTGATGTTGGGGTTGAACGCCTTGAGCACCTTCTCCACCGTTGCGGGACCGTCGGCGGGCATCACGCCGTCCCTGGTGAACATCGGCAGCGTGCTCTCGATGGCGGCGGCGTAGAGGACCCTGTTGCCCTGCGAGTAGTCGGCGGGCATCTTGTCCGCGATCTCGGACGAGCTGTGGGTGGACATCCACCTGAGCGTCTTGACGAAGGCGTTGGCCAGCTTCTGGACCGTGTCCTTGTGGCTGTTCACCCAGTCCGTCTGCATGTACAGGCTCGACGACGGGTACGGGCCGCCGAGCGCCTCCTGGGATCCCTCCGGCGTCCGCATGTCGAGGAGCACCTTGCCGGCCTTCTTGTCCAGGATCGTGGCGACGGTCGGGTCGGTCGTCATGCCGCCGTCGATGGCGCCCTTCTGGAGGGCCGAGATGAAGGTCGGTCCCGCGCCGACGGCGACCGGCGTGAACTGGTCGACCCGCACGCCGTTCTTGACCGCGAGGTACTTGGTGAGGAAGTCGGTCGAGGAGCCGAGGCCGGTGACGCCGAGCTTGCGGCCCTTGAAGTCCTTGGGCGAGGTGATGTCGCCCGCCCGCTTCTGGGAGACGATCTCCACCTCGCCGGGCGCGTGCGAGAACTGCACGACGGACTCCACGGACTTGCCCTTGGTCTGCAGGTCGAGCGTGTGGTCGTAGAAGCCGACGGCGCCCTGGACCTGGCCGGAGACGAGCGCGGTCTCCGCCTGGACGCCGGCCGGCTCGCTCAGCAGTTCCACGTCGAGTCCCTCGGCGTCGAAGTAGCCGAGCCGCTGGGTCAGCATCGCGGGCAGGTAGATGACCTTGTCCAGGCCACCGACCATGATCTTGACCTTGGTGCCCTTGCCGTCGCCCTTTCCGCCGGAGCCGGCGGAGGCGCTGCCCGCCGCGTCATTGGCGCAGGCGGTGAGGGAGGACAGGGCGAGCAGGCCGGCCGCGGCCAGGGAGACGTATCTGACGCTGGTACGCATGGTGGTTCACGTCCTTGTGAGAGAGCGGTGCGCGGAGGAAGCAGGAGGAGCAGAAGGAGAGGGGGGTTCGAGGTGCGCGTCGGAGGGCGTTCAGCCGTCGGAACCCGACGCCTTCCAGCGGAAGATGCGGCGTTCGGCGAAGGTGAGCAGCCCCTCGGCGAGGAGCGCGACGACGGCGAGGATGACCATCGCGGCGTACACCCCGGCCGCGTTGAAGGTGCCCTGGGACTGCGCGACGAGCAGGCCGATGCCCTTGGTGGCGCCGATGTACTCGCCGACGATGGCGCCGATGAGGGCGAAGCCGAAGCTGACGTGGAGGCTGGTGAAGATCCAGGAGGTGGCGGACGGGATGACGACCTGAAGCGTCACCCTGCGGTCGCTCGCACCGAGGATGCGGGCGTTGGCGACCAGGTTGCGGTCGACCTCCCGGGCGCCCTGGAAGGCGTTGAAGAAGACCGGGAAGAACACCAGGACGACGGCGGAGGCGACCTTGGAGGCCGGTCCGAGCCCGAACCAGATCACGAAGATCGGCGCGAGGACGATCCTGGGGATCGAGTTGAGCACCTTGATGTAGGGACCGAGGATGTCGGCGAGGAAGGCGATCCGCCCCAGCGCGATGCCGAAGACCACGCCGGCGACGACACCGATGACCCACCCCAGCAGCGCCTCGTGCAGGGTGAACCAGATCTGCTCGCCCAGGGAGCCGAGCGCCGTCCCGTGGGTCAGCCAGGTGTGGATCTGGTCCCAGATCTTCGACGGCATCGAGAAGTTGAACGGATCGATGACCTCGGCCCGGGAGAGCGCCTCCCACACGCCGAGGAAGGCGATCAGGAGCAGCACGCGGGACGCCGTGACGACGATCTTGCGTCTGCGGGCGGCACGCGCGCGTGAGTGCGCGCGGCCCGGGGCGGCCTTGACCGTGTCGACGACCGGTGTGGTGAGGACCTCAGGCGACATGCGCGGCACCCCTCTCGCGGGTGATGCGGACCTCTTCGCCCAGCGACTCCCAGATCTCGCGGTAGATCTCGATGAACCGAGGCTCCAGGCGCACCGACTCGACCTTGCGGGGCCGCGGCAGGTCGATGTCGAAGACGTGCTTGACGGTCGCGGGCCCGGCCGTCATCACGACGACCCTGTCGGCCAGCGCGATCGACTCCTCCAGGTCGTGGGTGACGAAGACGACGGAGGCGCCGGTGCCCTCCCACAGCTCCAGCAGTTCGTCCGACATCAGCGCCCTGGTCTGCACGTCGAGCGCCGAGAACGGCTCGTCCATCAGCAGGATCTCGGGGTCGTTGACGAAGGTGGCGGCGAGCGCGACGCGCTTGCGCTGGCCGCCGGAGAGCTGGTGCGGATAGCGGTCCTCGAAGGCCGCGAGACCGACCCGGGCCAGCCACTCGCGCGCCTTCCGCTTCGCCTCGGCCTTGGGCACGCCACGGAAACGCGGCCCCGCCATGACGTTGGACAGGACGGTGCGCCAGGGGAAGGTGGCGTCCTGCTGGAAGACGAAACCGACCTTGTCGCCGACGCCGTGGACCGGCTCCCCGGCGACCAGGACCTCACCCTCGGTGGGCTCTTCCAGCCCGCTGACCAGGGTCAGCGTGGTCGACTTGCCGCAGCCGGTGGGTCCGACGACCGCCACGAACTCCCCCCGCCCGACGGTGAGGTCGAGGTCTCGGACAGCCGTGTGCAGACCCCCCGACGGGGTCTTGAAGATCTTGCTGGCGCCCCGCAGATGAATGGCGGGGCTGTTGTCTGGGCTCATGGCCGGGGACGGTAGAGGTGGCCCGGGTCACAGCAGGAGCCTTCTGTGCGCATGCCGTTCTTTTGCCTGCAACAGCCTGTTGTGCTCTTTTTGCTCGCGTTACAACAGCGGAGCCGAAACACGGGCTTGACACGATGCCCGCCTGGCCTTGAACGGAGAGAGGCCCGATGATTGACGTCCTGGTCGTGGACGACGACTTCCGCGTCGCCGAGATCAACGCGAGGTACGTGGCCAAGGTTCCCGGCTTCCGGGTGGCCGCCCGCGCGCACAGCGCCGCCCAGGCCCTGGCGACCGTGCAGCGAGGGCCCATCGACCTGGTCCTGCTCGACCACTACCTGCCCGACCAGACCGGCCTCGAACTCGCCCACCGCATGCGGGAGCAGGGCCACGGCACCGACGTCATCATGATCACCGCGGCCGGCGACGTGGCGACCGTGCAGGCCGCCATGCGTCTGGGCGCCCTGCACTATCTGGTCAAGCCGTTCACCTTCGCCGCCCTGCGCACCCGCCTCGACTCGTACGCCGCCCTGCGCCGGACGGTAGACCGGGTCGGCGGCCGCGGGATCGCCGGGCAGGAACAGGTCGACCGGATCTTCGGCGCACTGCGGACCGCGCCGGCGCCGTCGTCGTCGCCCGGGCTGCCCAGCGGCCACTCGGAGCCGACGGCCGACCTGATCTGCCGCGTCCTGCACGGCGCCGGGCACCCGCTCTCGGCCCACGAGGTGGCCGCCGAGACGGGCCTGAGCCGCTCCACCGCCCAGCGCTACCTCCGCCACCTCGAACAGGCCGGCCGCCTCCGGCTGTCCCTCAGGTACGGCGACACGGGCCGCCCGGAACACCTCTACGCCTGGGTGGCTCCGTAGCCGGGCGCGCGACGCTCCGCGACAGCCGCGCACGCCACCGACGCCCCGCGACAGCCGCGGGCGCCGCCGCCGGCCGGCGGTGGCGCCAGGAACCGGCGCCCGGCGTGCGGCCGGCGCCGGCGAGGAACCGGCGCCCGCCGCACGCCGGGCCGAGGCCCCGCGTCAGACGGCTCCCGCCCCCGTGAGCGACCGCACCTCGGTCTCCGCGTGCCTGGCCTCGTCCGGGACCTCCGCGGAGGTGACCGTGCCCAGCCAGCCCGCCAGGAAGCCCAGCGGGATCGAGATCAGGCCGGGGTTCTGCAGCGGGAAGTACTGGAAGTCGACGCCCGGGAAGAACGACTCCGGGCTGCCCGACACCACCGGCGAGAGGGTGACGAACACGAGCGCGGGCACCAGCCCGCCGTATACCGACCACACGGCGCCCCGGGTGGTGAATCCGGCCCAGAACAGCGAGTAGAGCAGCACCGGGAGGTTCGCCGACGCGGCGACGGCGAAGGCGACGCCCACCAGGTAGGCGACGTTCAGATCGCGGGCGAGCAGTCCGAGGGCGATCGCGAGGACGCCGATGCCGACCGCGGCGACCCGTGCCACGGCGACCTCACTGCGCGGCTTGCCGCCGCGGCGGCGCAGGGACGCGTACAGGTCATGGGCCACCGACGCCGACGAGGCGAGGGTGATCCCGGCGACCACGGCGAGGATCGTGGCGAAGGCGACGGCGGCCACCACGGCGAAGAGCACCGTTCCGCCGGTGGAGTCGGCGCCGCCTCCGAGATCGAGGGCGAGCAGCGGCACCGCGGTGTTGCCCGCCGCGTTCGAGCCGCGTACCGCGTCCGGGCCCACGATCGCCGCCGCGCCGAAGCCGAGGACGATCGTCATCAGGTAGAAGCCGCCGATGAGCCCGATCGCCCAGAGCACCGAACGGCGGGCCGCGCGGGCGGTCGGCACGGTGTAGAAGCGGGAGAGGATGTGCGGCAGCCCGGCGGTGCCCAGGACCAGCGCGAGTCCCAGGCTGATGAAGTCGAGGCGGGCGGTCCAGTCCCCGCCGTACTTCAGCCCCGGCGCGAGGAACGCCTCGCCGTGTCCGCTGCGCGCGGCCGCGGTCAGCAGGAGCCGGTCGAAGTCGCCGTGGAAGCGCGCCAGGACCAGCGCGGTCAGCACGAGCGTCCCGCCGAGCAGCAGTACCGCCTTGACGATCTGGATCCAGGTGGTGGCCCGCATCCCGCCCAACGACACGTAGACGATCATGAGCGCGCCGACTCCGATCACGGTCCAGGACCGCGCGGCCCCGCTCGTGCCCCCGAGCAGCAGCGCGACCAGGCTGCCCGCGCCCACCATCTGCGCCACCAGGTACAGAACGGACACGGTGACCGAGGAGGTGCCCGCCGCGATCCGCACCGGCCGCTCGCTCATCCGTGCCGCCACCACGTCGGCGAGCGTGAACCGCCCGCAGTTGCGCACCAGTTCGGCGACGAGGAACAGCACCACCAGCCAGGCCACGAGGAAGCCGACCGCGTACAGCAGCCCGTCGTAGCCGAACAGCGCGATGAGACCGGAGATGCCCAGGAAGGACGCGGCGGACATGTAGTCGCCCGCGATGGCAAAACCATTCTCCATCGGCGAGAAGAGGCGCCCTCCGGCGTAGAACTCCTCCGCCGAGCCGTGGCGGTGGCGGCTCACCCACGTGGTGATGCCCAGGGTGACCGCGACGAACGCGCTGAACAGCGACAGCGCGAGCGTCTGGTGATGGTCCGTCACCGCGCACCCCCTCGGGCGCCGCGCGTCAGCTCCTGCGTGTCCCAGCGCAGTTCGAGTGCCGGCCGGTCCCTGCGCAGCCGGGCGTGCCGGGCGTAGGCCCAGGCGAGCAGGAAGGTGCTGAGGAACTGCCCGAGTCCCGCGGCCATCCCCACGTTCACGGATCCCGCCACCGGCCGCGCCATCAGCGCCGGGGCGGTCGTCGCCGTCACGACGTAGCCCACGTACCAGGCGAGGAAGACGACGACGCCCGGCACCACGAACCTGCGGTACCGGCGCCGCACTTCCTGGAAGGCCGCGCCGCGCTGGACCTGGAGGTAGACGTCGGCCTGAGCGGCCGCCTCCGGCGCTCCCGCCACGCCCGTGCGGCCCGGCGCCCCGGCAGCCCGCGCGGGAACGGGTACGCCGCCTCCGGCCGACTCGCCCCAGCCGGAGGGGAGTGCGTCGTACCACGGGTCGTCGTACCGCACCCCCGCGGGCGCCGCTGCCGCCGGCGGGGCGTGGTCGTCGTCGTGTGCGGCCGGACTTCCGGCGATGTCCCCGCCTGCGCGGGTGGGACCGTTGCTTGACTGCATGCCCCAGCATGGACAGACCGGGAACCTCCCCGAACCTGCTTTACCGGACCCTTCACCCCATCAGGTGACCAACCCGACGGTGGCCGGACAATTCCCTTGGCGGCACACCGTCCCGGTGGCGGCGTGCGCGGCCCGCCACCGGGTTTCGCGGGGGAGTCCGGCGCCCGGCGCGGCCATCACGCGTCGATGCGCGAGCGGTCCAGGGTCGCCGCCGAGCTGGAGATGAACTCCTTGCGCGGGGCCACGTCGTTGCCCATCAGCAGATCGAAGACCTGCTCGGCCGCGTCCAGGTCCGAGAGGTTGATCCGGCGCAGGGTGCGGTGGCGCGGGTCCATGGTGGTCTCGGCCAGCTGGTCGGCGTCCATCTCACCGAGACCCTTGTAGCGCTGGATGGAGTCCTTGTACCGGACGCCCTTGCTCTGCAGTTCGAGGAGCTTGTCGCGCAGCTCGCGGTCCGAGTACGTGTACACGTACTTGTCCTGGCCCTTCTTGGGCTGGACGATCTCGATCCGGTGCAGCGGCGGCACCGCGGCGAACACCCGGCCGGCCTCCACCATGGGCCGCATGTAGCGGTGGAACAGCGTCAGCAGCAGGGTGCGGATGTGGGAGCCGTCGACATCGGCGTCGGTCATCATGATGATCTTGCCGTAGCGGGCGGCGTCGATGTCGAAGGTGCGGCCGGAACCGGCCCCTATGACCTGGATGATCGCGCCGCACTCGGCGTTCTTGAGCATGTCCGTGACGGACGACTTCTGCACGTTGAGGATCTTGCCGCGGATCGGCAGCAGCGCCTGGAACTCGGAGTTCCGGGCGAGCTTGGCGGTGCCGAGCGCGGAGTCTCCCTCGACGATGAACAGCTCGCTGCGGTCCACGTCGTCGCTGCGGCAGTCGGCGAGCTTGGCGGGGAGCGAGGAGGACTCCAGGGCCGTCTTGCGGCGCTGCGCGTCCTTGTGCTGGCGGGCCGCGATGCGCGTACGGGCGGCGGCGACGACCTTCTCCATGACCACCCGGGCCTGCGCGGCGGCGTCGCGCTTGGCGGAGGTCAGGAAGGCCTTGAGCTCCTTGGTGATCACGGTGTTCACGATCCGGCGGGCCGCCGAGGTGCCGAGGACCTCCTTCGTCTGGCCCTCGAACTGGGGCTCGGCCAGCCGGACCGTGACGACCGCGGTGAGCCCCTCCAGGGCGTCGTCCTTGACGACGTCGTCCTCGGCGACGCGCAGCAGCTTCTTGGCGCGCAGCACCTCGTTCATCGTCTTGGCGACGGCCTGCTCGAAGCCGGCGACGTGGGTGCCGCCCTTGGGGGTGGCGATGATGTTGACGAAGGACCTGACGGTCGTGTCGTAGCCCGTCCCCCAGCGCAGCGCCACGTCGACGCCGAGCTCGCGGGTGACCTCGGTGGGCGTCATCTGGCCGTGCTCGTCCAGAACCGGGACGGTCTCCTTGAAGGTGCCCTGGCCGGAGAAGCGGAGGACGTCGCAGATCGGCTTGTCGCTCGCCAGGTACTCGCAGAACTCGCTGATGCCGCCGTCGAAGCGGAAGGACTCCTCGCCCTTGCTGCCGCCCTCGCCGAGGCCGAACTCGTCACGGACGACGATGGTCAGACCGGGCACCAGGAACGCGGTCTGCCGGGCCCGCTGGTGCAGGTTCTCCAGGGAGAGCTTGGCGTCCTTGAGGAAGATCTGGCGGTCGGCCCAGTAGCGCACGCGCGTGCCGCTGCGGGTCTTGGGGATCCGCTTGGCCTTGCGCAGGCCGCTCTCGGCCGTGAACTTCGCGTCCGGGCCGTTCGCCGCGAAGGCGCCGGGCACGCCGCGCCGGAAGCTGATGGCGTGGGTGTGGCCGCCGCGGTCCACCTCGACGTCGAGGCGGGCGGACAGGGCGTTCACGACGGAGGCGCCGACGCCGTGCAGGCCGCCGGAGGCGGCGTACGAGCCGCCGCCGAACTTGCCGCCGGCGTGCAGCTTGGTCATCACGACCTCGACGCCGGACAGGCCGGTCTTCGGCTCCACGTCGACCGGGATGCCGCGGCCGTTGTCGCGGACCTCCACCGAACCGTCGTCGTGGAGGATCACCTCGATGTGGTCGCAGTAGCCCCCGAGGGCCTCGTCGACGGAGTTGTCGATGATCTCCCACAGGCAGTGCATGAGCCCGCGGCTGTCGGTGGATCCGATGTACATACCCGGGCGCTTGCGTACGGCCTCGAGCCCCTCGAGGACGAGCAGGTGCCGCGCGGTGTAGTTGGAACCGTCCCGGTCTGCTCCTGCCAGCAGCGCTGTGGACGACGGCACGGACGTCTCGGCGGTCACGCGGTTCGCTCCTCGCTGAATTTCAGATGGGGCCCCAGTGGGTAAGGGCGCGGCTCGGTCTGCCGCCATGAGGGTACCGAGGCCTGGTAGAGCCGTTGTAACGCCACCCTCGCCCGGAAGACAGACTAGTCCAGTGTCGTATGCGTGTTCGATCCCTCGTTGGGGTGAAGTACACATCACGTTCCCTTGGAGGCATGAACCATTTAGGCTCCGGGCACGTCCTCATGAACAACCGGCAAGCCGGCCGGGAGGGCGAGAACGACGAGAACGACGAGAACACCGACCCGCAGCGCCAAACCGCACACCCTACAGACACGCAAAACGGCACATTCGCCGCCAACCGGCAGCAGACAGCCGGACTCGAAAGAGATTTTTCGAGGGCAAGCCCCGAGCGGGAACATTTTCGGGCTGGTTGGATGTTGACCCTGGTACGACAGCTCGTCGAGCTAGAGAAGAGGCGACGTGACTACTGTTCTGACCCCCGCGAGCCCGCTGACGGCCGCTGACCGCTGCGACCGTTGCGGCGCCCAGGCGTACGTGCGCGTCGTCCTGCTCAGCGGCGGAGAACTGCTCTTCTGCGCCCACCACGGCCGCAAGTTCGAGCCGGAACTCAAGAAGATCGCCGCTGAGATACAGGACGAGACGGAGCGGCTCACGACCGTTCCCGCATCCGCCTCCGAAGAAGAGCGCTGACGCCTCGCACCCACGACGAGCCAGCTCCGGCACAGGCCGGCAGACGGGCGGCGCCGCCCCTGTCCGCAGGGACGGCGCCGCCCGTCGTCGTGGTGCGAAGCCGCCCGGCCCACCTCAGTGGGCCCCAGCGCCCCTGTGCGGCGTCCACTGGGCTCCAGTGCCCCTGTGCGGCGTCCGTGGCGCCCGCGGCGCCCCCGATGACCCCAGCGCCCGCACGACGTAGGAAACGCGCGTGTAGACCCCCGGGCTGCCCGCACGGCCGCAGCCGCTCCCCCAGGACACCAGCCCGATCAGCCTGCCCCGGGACACCAGCGGGCCCCCGCTGTCCCCTTGGCAGGCGTCCCGGCCGCCCCGCGTCTCACCGGCGCACAGCATGCTGTCGGCCCGGTAGGCGCCGTCACCGCTTCCAGGGTACGCCTCCTGGCACTGGGCGTCCGGCAGTACGCGTACGTGCGCCGCACGCAGCCTGTGCGTGTAGTCGCCGGCGCCCGTGACGTCGCCCCACCCGTAGACGACGGCGTCCGTTCCCGGGGCGTAGGCGGGGTCACCGGCGGCCGCCGGTCCGATGACGGATCCCTCGGGCAGCGGGTGCGCGAGCGTGAGCACGGCGAAGTCGCCGGCGTTGGTCCTGCTGTCGTATCCCGGGTTGACCCAGACGCCGCGCACCGCGACCTCCTGACCGGTGCCGGCCGTCAGGTCCGTGCGGCCGGCGATGACCTTCAGGTCGCGTACCCGCTCGGGGGAGGCTCCCAGAGCCTCTTTGCCCAGACAGTGGGCCGCGGTGAGCACGGTGGTCCGGCCGATCGCCGCGCCACCGCAGAACTGCCCCGCGCGCGTACCCCCGAACCGGTCACGGCTGGAGAGCGCCACCGTCCACGGACTCTCGGACACGTCGACCGGAAGCCCCCCGACGACGACGCTGTCGGCGGCGGCGGGAGCGGTGGACACCAGCGGTATCGCGGCCGCCGCGGCCGCCAGGACCAGCGGCCGGGACAGGGCTCGGACAATGCGAGATCGCATGCACACTCCTGACTCAAGGTGATGAACGGACACCCAGAGTCACGCAGAGCGCGGCCGGCCGCAGCACGAAGGCCCGGTTCCCACGGGGGAAACGGGCCTTCGGCGTGGTCGTGACGGCGACCTAGTCGAGGTAGTCGCGCAGCACCTGCGAACGCGACGGGTGACGCAGCTTCGACATGGTCTTGGACTCGATCTGGCGGATGCGCTCACGCGTGACGCCGTACACCTTGCCGATCTCGTCCAGGGTCTTCGGCTGACCGTCGGTGAGACCGAAGCGCATGGAGACGACGCCCGCCTCACGCTCGGACAGGGTGTCGAGGACGGAGTGCAGCTGCTCCTGCAGGAGCGTGAAGCTGACCGCGTCCGCGGGGACGACCGCCTCGGAGTCCTCGATGAGGTCACCGAACTCGCTGTCGCCGTCCTCACCCAGCGGGGTGTGCAGCGAGATAGGCTCGCGGCCGTACTTCTGGACCTCGATGACCTTCTCCGGGGTCATGTCGAGTTCCTTGGCCAGCTCCTCCGGGGTGGGCTCGCGACCCAGGTCCTGGAGCATCTGGCGCTGCACGCGCGCGAGCTTGTTGATGACCTCGACCATGTGCACCGGGATGCGGATGGTGCGGGCCTGGTCGGCCATGGCCCGGGTGATCGCCTGACGGATCCACCAGGTGGCGTACGTGGAGAACTTGTAGCCCTTGGTGTAGTCGAACTTCTCGACCGCGCGGATCAGACCGAGGTTGCCCTCCTGGATGAGGTCCAGGAAGAGCATGCCGCGGCCGGTGTAGCGCTTGGCCAGCGAGACCACCAGGCGGAGGTTGGCCTCCAGGAGGTGGTTCTTGGCGCGGCGGCCGTCCTCGGCGATGATCTCCAGCTCGCGCTTGAGTTTCGGCGCCAGCTTGTCGGCGTTGGCCAGCTTGTCCTCGGCGAACAGACCGGCCTCGATGCGCTTGGCGAGCTCGACCTCCTGCTCGGCGTTGAGCAGCGGGACCTTGCCGATCTGCTTGAGGTAGTCCTTGACCGGGTCGGCGGTGGCGCCGGCGGCGGCCACCTGCTGGGCGGGCGCGTCGTCCTCGTCCTCGTCGGAGAGCACGAAGCCCGCGCTCTCGGCGCCCTCGGGCTCGTCGCCGGCCTTGGGCGCGTCCTCGAGCACCTCCTCCTCGAGGATCTCGACGTCGTCCTTCTTGGCGCTGGTCTTCTTCGCGGGGGTCGCCTTCTTGGCGGCCGCCTTCTTCGTGGTCGTCGCCTTCTTCGCGGGCGCCGCCTTCTTCGCGGTGGCCCTCTTGGCGGCTGCGTCGTCCTCGACGGGCGCGTCGGCGGTGGGCGACGCCGGGGCTGCGGGCGCGGTGGCCTTCTTCGTGGTCACCGTCTTGGCCGCGACCGCCTTGGTGGCGGTGCGCTTGGCCGGACTCTTCGCTGCGACGCTCTTTCGGGTGCGCTTGGGCTCTGCGGCACTGACCATCAGCGTCACACCCTCTTCCTCGAGGATCTGGTTGAGGCTGCGCAGTACGTTCTTCCACTGAGTGGCCGGAATCTGGTCAGCTTCGAAGGCCCGACGCACATCGTCGCCGGCGATCTGCCCCTCAGCCTTTCCCCGCTCGATGAGAGCCATGACAGAGACGGACTCGGCGATCTCCGGCGGGAGCGTACGGGATGTGCTGGCCGACACGAACAACCTCTCGGAACGTTGGAAAACGGCTTCCGGCCCCGTCCATGGCGGACAGGAGCCGACCGACGGCTTGGGGAACCGGGCCGACGGCACGGGCTGGGGCCGGGAAGAGGCACAGCGCCGTGAACGGCGTCCGCATTCCTTCCTCGGCTGTCACCTCTTAGGTCATCGTGACTGTTTCCACGAGCGTTACGCCCAATCTGCGTGGCCCGAGTCACACCCCGTAAGTGCGCAAAAATTGTCAAACAAGGACAAACAAGGTCGCCCGCGCTGCGGACCGGGTGCGCTGCGCCGGTCGCGCGGCCCCTCGCACCGCAGGACCCCGCAGGATCCCGGGAATCCTGCGGGGTCCGACGGCGGGCGGCTCGTCGGCCGGGTGACGCCACAGGAGGGGGAGGCATCCACCGGCCGCGCCGTCCGCGGTGGGCGGTCAGTGCTCGCGTGGGGCGGGTACCACACGCTCGACCTCGGGGTGCACGGTGAGCAATTGGCGCATGGCCACCTCGGCTCCGGCACCGTCGCCCGCCGCGAGCGCGTCGACGATCCTGCCGTGGTGCCCCAGCGACGTCTCGTTCGGCCGGTCACAGCCCGTGACCGGGCCGCCGGAGACCTGGAGGGCCGCCGACACGATCCCGGACAGGTGCTCGAGCATCCGGTTGCCGGAGACCTGGATGAGCAGGGAGTGGAACTCGGCGTCGGCCCGGGAGAAGGTGAGCGCGTCGCCCTGCCCCATGGCCTGCCCCATGATCTCGACCATGTCGGCGAGCCGCTGCTGGACGTCCTCGCGGCCGTGCCCGGCGGCGAGCCGCGCGGCGAGCGGTTCGATGGTCCAGCGCAGCTCGCTCAGCTCACGGCGCTGGTCGTCGCGCTGCGGGCCGAAGGCCCGCCACTCGATGATGTCCGGGTCGAGGAGGTTCCAGTCGCTGACCGGACGCACGCGCGTGCCCACGTTCGGGCGGGCACTGACCAGGCCCTTGGCCTCCAGGACGCGCAGCGACTCGCGGACGACGGTGCGCGAGACCTCGAAACGCTGGCCGATCTCCTCGGGCACCAGCGGGCGGTCGGCTCCCAGATCTCCGGAGACGATCATCTGGCCGAGCTGCTGGACAAGTTGGCCGTGCAACCCGCGCCCGCGGCTGCCCGCGGTGCGCCGGCTCACGCGGCCCAGCTCCGGGTCCGCGCTCTCCCAGGCGGGGGCTCCGACGCGGTCGACGGCTGGCGCCTCGGCGTACGGGTAGCGGTCGAGTTCGCCCGGGCCGGCGAGACCGGAGTCTGCGGCGCGGGCGGCGGTCATCATGGTGTGCGCAAGGGTACTCACGCATCCTTTGTCGGCGCTGTCCTCAACTCCCTTGAGGGCTTTGGTGAAAAGCACACGAAAGGGTGATCGCTCACCCCGTCGCAATTGACGCCTTATCAGAAAGAAATCAGCTATCCCCGGGGAGTTGCACACAGGGCGGAACCGGGCGGGTACGCATGGTGATCACCGGGCCCTGCCGCGCAGGGTCGTGAGCAGATAAGCGCAGAGCAGAGCGGTCAGCGACAAGGTCAGTGCGCCGCCAACGGGTTGGGCGATCACGCGGGCCGCCGCCTCCAGATAGCGCTCACCCCCGAAGGGCCACTGGGACAGGAACACCTCACGCACGCGCCCGGGAAAGCCCGCGGCCGTTCGCACGGCCGGTCCCCGGAAGGCCCTTTGTACGAGAGGTACGGCGACGACGGGTACGGCGACCACCGCCGCGAGCCCGGCCGCGGTGGACCGGAAGACGCCGGCTCCCAGCACACCGGCCCAGGCGCACCCGACGACGAGCCCGGTCCAACTCGACACCTGCGACAGCCAGTCGGCCGGGACCTGCGCGACCTCCCGCCCGTAGAGGAGATACAGCGCCGCGGCGTCACAGCCCGCGGTGAGGAGAGCGAGCGTCAGCGCGGTGGCGGCTGCCACGAGGAGCTTGGCGGTGAGCAGCCCCAGGCGACGGGGCACCGTGCCGCGGTCCGCAGCCAGGGCGGGGTGGCGGAACTCGTCGCCGAAGGAGAGCGCACCGAGCAGCCCCGCACCGAGCGCGGCGGGCGGCAGCGGCAACTCATCCGGCCAGGCGGTCAGCAGGCGCGGCTGCGAGGTGTGACCGGCCCGGGCGAGGAGTACGGCGACGAGGACGGACCCGAGGAGCACGGCGGCCCCGGTGAGGAGACCCGTGCCGATGCCGGTGGCGCGGCGGATCTCGTAGCGCAGGGGCCACAGCGGACTCCTGGCGGAACGGACGGAGATGGGGGGCGGGAGAGGAGGCAACGCGGCGGGGCCGAGGCCCTCGGGGGCGGGGGCGGGGCACAGCGGCCGCAGCGCCTCGGACCCTTCCACCTCCTGCTGTCCTTGCGGTTCTTGCAGTTCTTGCTGCCCTTGCGGTTCTTGCTGTCCTTGCGATTCTTCCGGCTCCCCGAGCCCTTGCGGCCCTTGCGGCTCCTCGGGCGTGCGACTGGGAGCCGGGGATCCGGCGGCGTCCGACAGTGGTACGGCACCGGTCGCGTGCGGGCTGCCGAGTGTCTGCGACTCGCCGGTGCCGGACGGTCGGCCGGCGTCGCGGGGCTCGTCGGCACCGGATGCCCCGCCCGGTGCCGACACCTTCAGCGGGGTCGTGTCCGCCCCCGGTCCCATGTCGCCCACCTCGTCGGCGAGTCGGTGGACGAGGATGCCGTGCCGGAAGGCGGCCTCGCCGATGTCGGCGCAGCTACTGCCGTAGACGGCAAGGCGGTTGCCGTCCTCGCGGACGATCTCGACGGAGCGCTGTGCGGCGCGGGACTCCCTGGCCAGCACGGCGGCGAGGCGGGCGGCGTGCGGACTCCGGACGGCGACGCGGGGCCGCAGCCTGGTGCGGGCGAAGTCAGCGGCCTCCTGATCGGCGACAAGTCGGCCTTTCTCCAACGTCACGACGTGGTCGGCGTTGCGCGCGGCCTCCTTGGGGTCGGCCGTGGCGAACAGGACCGTGCCGCCCTGGGCCGCGTGGGCTCGCAGTACGCCGTGCAGCCAGCGGGCCTCACGGGTGGAGAGCCCGTCGGCGGGGTCGTCCAGCACGAGTGTGTGCGGGTCGGCCAGCAGGGCGCAGGCGAGGCCGAGGCGGCGGTCCATGCCCCGCGAGAGGGCGCCCAGGTGCTCGCGGCACAGGCCGACGAGGTCGACCGCTTCGAGGACTTCGTCGGCCCGGCGAGCCGGGACGCCCGCGGCGGCGCACAGCATGCGCAGGTGACCGCGGACCGTGCGGGCCGGATGCCCGGGTACGTCGCCCAGCAGGACGCCGACTTCACGCGACGGCTGAGCGATGCGGTGCAGGGGGCGGCCCCTGAAGTGGGTGACACCGCGGCCCGGTTGGAGTTCGAGCATGAGTCTGAGCGCCGTCGTCTTGCCCGCGCCCGGTGTCCCGAGCAGCGCGGTCACGCGGCCCGCGCACGCCTCGAACGAGACGTCGTCCACAGCGGGCGGAAGCTCCTTGCGCGGGTTGCTGGTCAGTCCGAAGGCCTGGATCACCGCAGCAACATAGCGCGCCATATCCGGTTTTTCGGACATCACGGAGCCAACCGCGCAGGCCGTGATCGGCCCGGTCGGATCCCTGTTCGCCGTTCACTCCCGAGGCCCGGCCGGGCGGCGGGTGTCCCGGACGCCGGGCCGGGGCCGTACTCGTCAGACCTCGGGGCGCAGCATCGGCGGGTTGAGCAGCGTGGCCCCGCCGGCCCGGAACAACTGGGCCGGCCGGCCGCCCTGACGCGTCGTGGTCCCGCCGGTGGGAACGAGGAAGCCCGGGGTCCCCGTGACCTTGCGGTGGAAGTTGCGCGGATCGAGCGCCACGCCCCACACCGCTTCGTAGACCCGGCGCAGCTCGCCGACGGTGAACTCGGCGGGGCAGAACGCCGTGGCGAGCGACGAGTATTCGATCTTGGAGCGGGCTCGTTCGACGCCGTCGGCCAGGATCTGGGCGTGGTCGAAGGCGAGCGGCGCGACCGGTTCGCCGTCACGGCCGTACCCGCCCTGCTGGAGCAGCTCGTCCACGGGCGCCCAGCGTGCGTTGCTGGCGTCGCCACCGGCCCGGGGCGGGGGCAGGTCGGGTGCGAGCGCGAGGTGGGCGACGCTGACCACCCGCATCCGGGGGTCCCGCTTGGGGTCGCCGTAGGTGGCGAGCTGCTCGAGGTGGGCGCCGTCGCCCTGGACGGGGACGGCCGGGTCGTGGGCGTGCAGCCCGGTCTCCTCCGCCAGTTCGCGCGCCGCCGCCTGCGCCAGGTCCTCGTCGGCCCGGACGAAGCCGCCCGGAAGCGCCCAGCGCCCCTGGAACGGCGGCTCGCCCCTGCGTACCGCCAACGCGCACAGGGCATGGCGGCGCACGGTCAGCACGACCAGATCCACGGTCACGGCGAAGGGCGGAAAGGCTGACGGGTCGTAGGGCATGCGGCGATCATAGTCGTCTGCCTGACGATAAACACTCCTTTCACCGGCCGCTTCGGTGGCTGATCCACTTCGGTCCGGCTGTGGGCTACACCGTGTGTACCGGCCCGTCGTACGACACCAGGCGGGCCGGTACCGAGGTCGGGGAGGCACCCGGCATACCCCCCGAACTGTCCTGCGGGGTAAGGCCGTCGGGGACTGGAGCGCCGACGCTTCACACCCGGCCGCGGCCACGCGCACCGGCCCCTGGTGGAGGCGTCGATGGCTCAGGCATCCCCGCTCCGGGACCTGTCGGCTCCGGTTCCGGGGCAGGCGCCGCGGTGTCGTACCGCGTCCCTCCTCGTGGCACGCGGGCGCGTGCCGTCGGTCCGGGTGATGTCGGACCGCCTGGTGTCCGAGGCCGGCGTGCGGGGACGCGGAACCCCCGGCCTCCGGCCGTCCGTCCTCGCCGGCCCGGCGGTGCCGCCGGCCGAGCGCGTACGGCGTCGCAGGCGGGAAGGCGGGCGCGGCAGGGCCACCGCCGTGATGTCACCGTCCTCCGGACTCTCGGCTCCCTGCCCGGCTCGGGCCTGCCGCGCCCGTGCCGCGCCGCCCCGGCGTTCCGCCCGCAGGCAGCGGCGGATCGACTCGGGGTCCAGACCCTCGTTGCAGGCCTGGTGCAGCAGGCGGGCGAAGAGGTAATCGGGGTCCGCTCCGAGTGCCATGGCCAGTGCCTCGCGGGCCTCCAGGTCGTCGCCGCCGGACCAGGCGACCCAGCCCGCGAGGGTGAGCGGCGCCGCCGCGTGTTCGCGGTACGGACCGACGCACCGGCGGGCCAGGGCCCGCCACAGACGGAGCGCCGGGCCGGCCTCGTCGCCCTCCATCCAGGCTGCCGCACGGTCACGTGTCGTCCGGTCCTGCAGGCCGAGAATCAGCGCCGCGGCGTCCTCGTGCCCCAGCAGCTCGTCGTCCCGGAGGTCGGCTTCGAGCGTGTCGGAGACGGGCGGCGTCTCGGCCAGCCTGCGCATCATCCGGTCCGCGAGCTCCAGCGTCTCCTGAGCGACCGCGGCGCGACCCGTGTCGTCGAGGATCCTCGGGACGAGCGCCATGTTGGCGTCGTCGAGGGCGGTCTCCTGTTCGAGGGCCGCGGCGGTCTCCCAGGGGAGCAGCCTGGCCCGCAACTCGCTCAGACTGCCCCGCACCCGCAGGCCGGCGTACGCGGCCGCGGCCGCCAGCACGGAGGTGCCGGGCAGTCCCATCGGCAGGCCCTCGGGCGGGCAGCACCGCTCGTTGTCGCAGCAGTACGACCAGAAGCGGCCGTCCGAGATGCACAGCGCCTCGACCACCGGCACGTCGAGGCGACCGCACTCGGTGCGCAGCCTCTGGGCCAGCGGGCGCAGTCGCCGCATGACCTCGCGTCCCGATTCGCCCTTACCGGGCTCCTGGCACAGGTAGGCGACCATCTGCTCGGGTCGCGCTCCCCTGCGCTCGCTGCCCGTGACCAGCCCGTGGGTCAACTGTCGGGCGGCGGAGTCCCAGTCTTCCGCGTTCGTGGGGATGCCGAGCCGGGCCCGGCCACCGAACCTGCCCCGACCGTCCCTGTCGTGCAGGGCGACCAGGACGATGCTGTCCTCGGGGCGGTAGCCGAGCAGGTACGGCAGGGCGTCCGCCAGTTCGGCAGGGGTGCGCAGCGTGACCTGCTGCTCGGCACCATGACTCTCGTAGGGGGTGCAGTCGAGGCGGTTCCGGCCGGCGTGGGGTGCGTCGTCGTACACATCGTGCGGGACGTACTCGTCGAAGACGGCGCGCTCGGCGGATACGGCGGGCACAGCACGCTCGGCGGGTACAGCACGCTCGGCGGGTACAGCACGCTCGGCGGGTACAGCACGCTCGGCGGGTACGGCGATGTCGCCGTTCTCGGATGATCCAGTGGTTTCGTCGCGGTTCGTCATGGGCCGACGATCTCGCGGATCGCGCATCTCGGTCCGGACCTGTGGACAAGTCCGATCAGGAACACGACAGTGCACGGCTCGTCAGGATCATCACCTCAATGAAAGCCCAGCTCACAGCGGTTTCCCCGCAGGGCTGGAATTCGTACGACCATCACACACCCCGCCGCGCCTCGCTCGCCGCCCGCCCCCACCCTCATAGCCCCCGCCGGCATACGCGGTCCGGCTGTCCGGATTGTCAGTGCCGTCCTGTTGGATGGGACGCATGGAGCACACGAGCAACGCGGATCTCCGGGCGGCCGCCGACACGGTTCTCGCCCGCCTCGTCGGGGACGCCACGGGGACGGCGCGCCTGCGCGAGGACCAGTGGCGCGCGATCGAGGCGCTGGTCGCCGACAGACGCCGGGCGCTCGTCGTGCAGCGCACCGGGTGGGGCAAGTCCGCGGTCTACTTCGTCGCGACCTCGCTCCTGCGGGCCCGGGGCAGTGGCCCCACCGTGATCGTCTCCCCGCTGCTCGCGCTGATGCGGAACCAGGTCGACGCCGCGGCCCGGGCCGGCATCCACGCCCGCACCATCAACTCCGCCAACCCCGAGGAATGGGACACCGTCCAGGCCGAGATCGCGGCGGGCGAGGTGGACGTGCTGCTGGTGAGTCCGGAGCGGCTCAACAACCCGGACTTCCGGGACCAGGTGCTGCCCAAGCTCGCCGCCGCCACCGGGCTCCTCGTGGTGGACGAGGCTCACTGCATCTCCGACTGGGGGCACGACTTCCGCCCGGACTACCGGCGGTTGCGCACCATGCTCGGCGATCTCCCGCCGGGGGTTCCGGTGCTCGCGACCACCGCCACCGCGAACGCGCGGGTGACCGCCGACGTCGCCGAGCAGCTCGGTACCGGAGGCTCCACGGACGCGCTCGTGCTCCGTGGTCCGCTCGACCGCGAGAGCCTGAGTCTGGCCGTCCTGCGGCTGCCGGACGCGGCGCACCGGATGGCCTGGCTCGCCGACCATCTGGACGAGCTGCCGGGTTCCGGGATCGTCTACACCCTCACCGTCGCCGCCGCCGAGGAGGTCACCGCTTTCCTCCGGCACCGGGGGCACACCGTCGCCTCGTACACGGGCAGGACGGAGAACGCCGACCGGCAGCAGGCCGAGGACGACCTGCTCGCCAACCGGGTGAAGGCGCTGGTCGCCACCTCCGCGCTGGGCATGGGCTTCGACAAGCCGGACCTCGGTTTCGTGGTGCACCTGGGTTCTCCGTCCTCCCCCATCGCCTACTACCAGCAGGTGGGCCGTGCCGGACGCGGAGTCGAACACGCCGAGGTGCTGCTGCTCCCCGGGAAGGAGGACGAGGCGATCTGGGAGTACTTCGCCTCGCTCGCCTTCCCGCCGGAAGAACTCGTGCGCCGCACCCTCGACGTCCTCGCGCGCTCGGACCGGCCCCTGTCGCTGCCCGCCCTGGAGCCTTTGGTGGAACTGCGCCGCTCCCGGCTGGAGACCATGCTGAAGGTCCTCGACGTGGACGGGGCGGTCAAGCGGGTAAAGGGCGGCTGGATCGCGACCGGGCAGCCGTGGACCTACGACCGGGAGCGGTACGACTGGGTCGCGCGGCAGCGCAAGGCCGAGCAGCAGGCGATGCGCGAGTACGCGGCCGCGACCGGCTGCCGCATGGAGTTCCTGCAGCGCCAGTTGGACGAC
Organism: Streptomyces sp. H51; assembly: GCF_035656535.1. NCBI lineage: Bacteria > Bacillati > Actinomycetota > Actinomycetes > Kitasatosporales > Streptomycetaceae > Streptomyces > Streptomyces sp. H51. The sequence continues at coordinate 47,431 of NZ_JAYMHD010000038.1, read as the reverse complement.
GAGGCGGCCAAGCCCTGCGGCCGCTGCGACAACTGCGCGGGTGCGCGGTTCACCGCGGACATGTCCACGACGGCATTGGCCGCGGCTCGGGAGGATCTCGGCCGGGCCGGTGTCGAGGTGGAGCCGCGCCGTATGTGGCCGACCGGGCTCGCTGCCGTGGGCATGGACCTCAAAGGCCGTATCCCCGCGAGCGAACAGGCCGGCACGGGGAGGGCGTTGGGGCGGCTGTCGGACATCGGCTGGGGCAACCGGCTGCGGCCGATGCTCGCCCCCCAGGCCTCCGACGGGCCCGTCCCGGAGGACGTGGCGAAGGCGGTGGTGGGTGTGCTGGCCGACTGGGCCCGGGGGCCGGGCGGCTGGGCCTCGGGCGCACCGGACGCGCCGCCGCGTCCGGTCGGCGTGGTCACCGTGCCCTCGCGAAGCCGGCCGCAGCTGGTCGGCTCCCTGGGCTCGCACATCGCGAACGTGGGCCGTCTGCCGCTGCTGGGCTCCCTGGAACACACCGGCGACGCGCCCCCCGTCTCCCGCAGCAACAGTGCCCAGCGTCTGAAGCTCCTCGACGGCGCACTGGCGGTACCGCCCGCTCTCGCGTCGGCCGTCGCCGGAGCAGGGGGGCCGGTCCTGCTGGTGGACGACTTCACCGAGACCGGTTGGACGCTCGCGGTCGCGGCCCGGATCCTGCGACGCGCGGGCGCGCAGGGAGTGCTGCCGCTGGTACTGGCGGTGCAGGGCTGAGCTCATCCGACGCCCGGCTCCGGCACCGACGCGGGGGCCGGGCGTCACCCCCTCGCCCGGTCCGGCGTCGCCCCCTCGCCCGGTCCGGCGTCGCCCCCTCGCCCGGTCCGGCCCTGGCGCTCCGGACAGCCCCTCGCTGCATTCGCCACCCAACCGGTCACCAAGAGTGAGTGAATGCCAGGTGAACGATCGCCTCACGCGTCACACCGCCGACCAGCGGGTAGGGATATAAACCACACACCACCGAATTTCGGACGGTGACGCCAATTGCTCGTTGCCGCAATCAAGTTCGGCAGGAAGAATTGAAGTCCGCTCCCCGCACTGCCCGCCCGTGGACCGGTAGGGCTCTGCTGCGGTGCGCGCTCCCCCGAATCCGACCCTGCCCGCAGTGTGGGCGCGTAGCCGAAGGGAGGACCGTGACCTTCGGAATTGCTCCGTCCCCCGCGGCAGCCACGACGACGTCAGCCGACCTGTCCACCGCTTCCGCCACCCCCCTGGCCCGCATGCTCGAACCGGCGGAGTGGGCCGCCGCCGGCATCCCTCTGCTGCGCGATCCACGCGAGGTTGTCAGCGGGCTGCACTCCCGTCATCACCCCAGACCGGGGACCGCTGTCGTGGCGGTGCTCGACCCGGACGAACGGCTGCGGGCAAGCGCCTCGTTCACCCGTCGCACGGCTCCGGCCGACGGCTGGCTGTTCCGCAACGTGCTGCTGGCCCAACTGCGCCGGATCATCCCCCACGACCTGCGCCGCCGGACGCCGGTGCGCACCGCCGTGCTGCTCTACTGCCGTGAGGGCGACGCGCGCTGGACCGAGGAGGACGGCGCGTGGATGTGGGGCCTGCGTGACGCCTGCACGCTGCACGGCCTGCGCTGCGGGGCCTACATCACGCTGACCCGCGACGGCTGGCAGGTCCTCGGTGAGGGCCGCGGCGGACGCCACCCCAACGCGGATTCCACGCCGGGTCCGTTCAGCCTGTCCGAGGCGCCTCTCCCGCTCCCGCGCACCGGCGGCGCCGCCTCGGAGATCCTGCGCCGCGTGGCCGCCCGCTGAGCACAGCGGTCATCCGCTGCCGCACCGGCGGAGCGGCGGGGCTCCCCGTCGGCACCGCTCCCCAGCACCGCTCCGCCGCACATCCGTCGCACACGAAAGCCGTGTCCTGCGTCGCGCACGGGACCGTTGCGCCTCGCCCGGCACCCCGCACACCGGACAGGCCGCCGTATCCCGCCCGGGACCGCTCCCTGCGTCAGGGACGCCTCCGTCACGCCGCGCCGCTGCCGCCCGTGAACACGCCAGGGGCAAGTGCCCCTTCGGACCGCGCCCGACGCGTGCACACGCCCGGCCGCTTCAGGGCGAGAGGTGCCCGAAGGGACGTCGCCCCGCAGGCACGACGACGTCACCGTCACCGGTCCCCGTCACCTCGGCATGCGTTCCGTCCCCGGAACCGAACGGGGACTTCCACACCCGGAAGCGACGGCCACAGTCCGGGCACCCGGGCGCAGTCCGGGCACGCCGAACCGCCCACCGTGCCGACGCCGCTCACAGCGGCGCACTCGTCGCTCCGTCGGCACGCGAACGTGCCGGGACGGAATCAGACGCCTGCGCCCAGTATCGAGTTGATCTTCTGCGGGTCGCCGCAGACGATCAGCAGGGCACCGGCCCGGGCATGGGCCAGCGGCAGCACGGTGGCGGCCACCGCGTCGGAACCGCCGTTGACGGCGACCACGACCACGGGACGTGATGCGGCACGCTCGGCGACGGCGGCTTCGGCGTAGAAGATGTCGTCGCCGGCGTCGTGCTGCGCCCAGTAGGAGGCTTCACCGAAGGACAGCTCGTGGGCGGCCCACGGATGCTGTTCGCCGGTCGTGATCACCAGCACGTCACCGGGGGCACGGCCCGACTCCAGAAGCAGGTCCACGGCTTCCTCGGCGGCGTCGAGCGCGCCGTCGACCGAGGCCGGGATCAGCTGGATCTGCGGGGTCGCCGAAGCCGTGGCGGGGGCGGCGGGTGCAGCGGGGCCCGACGGGGCGGGCTTGGCCGGAGCCACGTCACGCGGCGTACGCTGCGCCGGCGGCGCGGGCCGGAAGGGGCCCGGACGACCGGGGCGCGGCGGAGCCGCTGGACGGGGGCCGGGTACGGGGCGGGGGGTCGGCGCGGTACGGCCGCTGGCCGGGGTGGCGCGGGGACCCTGGGCACTCTCGTGAATCTGAGGCTCCTCGGGAATGAGAGGCATGGGCTGATTTTTATCAAACATTGGTACGGCCCGCGTCGGCGGGTGGCACACGAGTGCGAGCGGAACCGTCAGAAGTCGAAGCCGAGCTGACCCTCGACCTCCGGAACGCTTCCGTCCGCCCAACCGCGGGCCTTCTTGAGGTGCCGCCACTGGGGCAGCGCATCAAGATACGCCCACGACAAGCGGTGGTACGGGGTGGGGCCCCGCTCCTCCAGTGCGGCCTTGTGCACGGGTGACGGATACCCGGCGTTGTCCGCAAAACCGAAGTCTGCATGGTCGATACCCAGTTCGGCCATCATTTTGTCGCGCTGGACCTTGGCGATCACCGAGGCCGCCGCGACCGCCACACACGACCGGTCACCCTTGATCACCGTGCGGACCCGCCAGGGAGCACCGAGATAGTCGTGCTTCCCGTCGAGGATCACGGCGTCGGGGCGGACCGGCAGCGCTTCCAGGGCGCGTACCGCCGCCAGGCGCAGCGCGGCGGTCATCCCCAGGTCGTCTATCTCCTCCGGGGAGGCGTGCCCCAGGGCGTACGACGTCACCCACTCCCGCAGGTGCGCAGCGAGTTCGGTGCGTCGCCTGACGGTGAGCAGCTTGGAGTCGGTGAGGCCTTCAGGGGGTCGGCGCAGTCCGGTGATCGCCGCGCAGACGGTGACGGGGCCGGCCCACGCGCCGCGCCCCACCTCGTCGACACCGGCAATGACCTTCGCTCCGGTCGTGGCGCGCAGGGAGCGCTCGACGGTGTGAGTGGGTGGCTCGTACGGCATGGCGCCCTTAGCGTACGCCGCCGGGATCACCCGGCGACACCCCGGTTCCCACGGCGGCGCCGAGGGCGTCGCGTGCCGCCGTCAGGCGCTGTCCGGCCTCAGCAGGGGAACCATCGACTGGTCGATCATCTCCTCGAGATCGCGGTCGCTCCATTCACTTCCGCACATCTTGGAGCGGTACATCATCACGGCCGGGACGGCATCGAAGACATAGCTGTCGGCTGCGTCGGATCGCACCTCTCCGCGCTCCATTCAACGGGCAATGACCTCCCTGAGCAGCTTCAGGGTGGGCTCCACGATCTGGTCGTAGATGACGCCATGGAAACACTCGGCCTACACGGGGTCGCATTCGTGAATCACCGCGCGAACGGCGGAGCCGGGGAGGGAGAACATGGCCCCGCGTGCCAGCCGGCACAGCTCGAGCAGGTCCGCGCGACGCTGCCGAGATCGGGCGCCACCTCGGCACTCGGCAGTCCGGCCTTGAGCGCGTCCGCGACGAGGTCCTCCTTGGACGGCCGGCGGCGATAGACAGCGGCCTTGCCGGTCTGGGCGCCGGCGGCGACGCCCTCCATCGTGAGGCCTTTCCAGCCGACCGTGCCGAGCTGCTCCAACGCGGCGTCGAGGATCGCGCGTTTGGCCATCCGCACCACCCCTCCGGCTACCGTCCCTCCCCCCACTCCGCGCCCGCGCCCGTTCGCACAGCAACCGCCACGACAACGAGCACCGGTCACAGAGAGTTCCCGTCGCGCACGGACGGTTACCCCCTGTGCCACCTGCCGCGCTACCCGGAGATCCCGTACGGTTCGGGGTCCCGCCACGCCCGCGAGGCCGGCGGGCTGGCGGGCTGGCGGGCGTCAGCGTCGTGACGGTCAAGGTCGTCAGTCCCTGAGCGGTCACCCGTGACCACACACGTGAGAATCCAGCGGCCGTCTGACGCCCCTTTCCGGAGCGCCGGACGGCCGGCTCGATCAGCTCTCGTCGTCGGCCTCCTCGGATGCCTGGGAACGCCTCCGGTCCCGGCGGTCACGAAGGAAGCGGAAGACCTCGGCTCCGAGCGCAAGGGCTGCGGTGGCTGCGCCAAGAGCCGCGTTGAGGGTGTTCACTGCTGCGGGTCCCTTTCTCCGGGACCTCGGCAGTCAGGCGTGCCAAGACCCCGGCACGTCCGTACATGCCTGGATTCCTTGGTCACGCCCGGCGACTTGGCGGCCGTACTGGGCTGTCCCTTTTCCAAGTCGCTTCCACGAGCAGTGGCAGGCTTCCGGTCCTCACCCCTCCTGGCTCGACGGAAGCTCCGAGGGATCTACCCACAGGTGGACATCAAAAATCCATGGAGCGGCGGCTCAAGAGCCTGCCGAAGCCGCGGGCTCCGACGACTGGTGCGGGACGGAACCGTTGGCGCCGGGCTGTGGGCGGGCCCCGGCCGAGTTCAGAACACCACCCAACTCGGGGAGCTTCGCGGCGGAGAACTTGAGGATCAACGCGGCTTGCAGATGCGCCTTGAGCGCCGGATCATCGACGTCTTCGAGCAGCCGGATCGCCTGACCGGCGTCCCGCTCGACCTTCATGTCCTGCCGGAGCGACTGCGTCTGGGACTCCATGTGCTTCAGGGCCAGGTCCGCCCTCCGGTGGAACAAGGTGCCGATGACCGTCATGACGAGGCCCGCCACGCTCGCCGTGACGGAGGCGTACTGGTCCCCGGTGCTCTCGGCCCGGAAGATCGCCATGCCGACGCCGGACAACAGGACAAGGCCGCCCAGCACAGAGCAGGTCAAGCTGACGCCGAAACTCCGACGGGCCTGCGTGAGCCCGTAGGCGTAGTACTCGATCAGGAGCCTGGCGAAGCGTGTTGCCGCCTGATCGTCGGAGGCCGTCCGGTCACCTCCGCTTGTGTCAGCGCCCTCTTCCGCCTTTGTCTCAGGCGTTTCACCCAGCACCTCGGCTCGCAGACGACGGCGCTCCTCGTCGACAGCCCCGAAGAGGGTCTTGCGAACGTAGGGCAAGAGGTACCGATTGACGAGGTAGATGTACCCGCCAAGGGCAGCAAGCGCGAGGGCCCCGACGCCGATTTGCTCCGGGAAGGTGAGCGTCACGCTCCAACCCTGTCAGAGCGTCGGCCCGTGTGTCTCTCCCTTCCTGACGGCCGTCAGCCCGTGACCGGTCACCCGTCAGCGTCCGAGGCTGGGCTCCGAAAATCCGATCACGCGACAGCCGACGCCCTCTATGGTCTTTCACATGGCCAAGGTCTGCGTCTTCTGCGGAGGTACTCCTCTGACGAAGGAGCACGTTCTCCCGCGCTGGCTCAAGGTCGCGTTCGACCCGACGGTCCGGCGACACCGGTACGTCCGGTTGAGCGTGGACACGGTTCGGCACCACGAGGCCCCGCCGCTGAACGAGCAGGTGAAGGTGGTCTGCTCGGAGTGCAACAGCGGCTGGATGAACCAGTTGGAGGAGAACGTCAGGCGCTTCCTGCCTGATCTGATCCGCGGAAACCCGTGCGACCTCGACGCAGGCGCACAGCGGGCATTGTCGGCGTGGTCCTTGAAGACCATGCTCATGTTCCAGCACACGCATCCCGCCGACGTCCGCGGCGTGATCCCAGCGGACGACTTCAGGACGTTCCACGAAGTGCGCGAGCCCACCAGGTCGATGCTCGGGCGCATCGGCTTCATGAACCACCCCCCTGACGATTCGGTCCCTCTCGTGGACACGATGTGCCAGGGGTACGCGACCACCGAGACGAGCGGTGTCGCCTGGATCAGCACGCTCAAGATCGGATGCATGGTGGTGCAGATCGTCCGGGCACCCGATGTGGCTGAGGGCAAACGCCTTGCTCCGTTCGAGGTCATGCCCTCGTTGCACCCGATGTGGCCGACGGAGGAGTTGATCCAGTGGCCGCTTCCGGCAGCGATTCCGTACGAACAGATGGTTGACCTGGGACACCCTGACGGTCTCAGCCTGACCATCCTGCCCGCCTAGGCCGCAGCTCGCCCCCTCGTGGAGGCCGGGGCGCTTTTCGCGTTCTCCTGGCAGGAACCACGCTGTGGATGCGGGAGCGGCGGCCGTTGAGTCGCAAGCCGTACGTCAGCGGCGCTCGGAGAGCCTGCGGCCTTCTCGAAGGGCGCCCTACTTCCATCGCTCGAAGGGCCGGTCGAGCACGTACTTGCCGTCGTCCCCGAGTCGGAGCATCCGCATCTCGGCGTTCCCCGGGTTCGACAGGGACTCGAACTCCGCCACCGTCCAGTGGAACCAGCGCATGCAGAACAGCCGCATGGCCAGGCCGTGGGTCACCAGCAGCACGTTCGGCGGGTGGTCGGGCGCCTCGAAGCTGCGGTACAGGCTCTCCAGGAAGCCGCCCACCCGGTCGTACACGTCGGCCCCGGACTCACCCTGGGCGAACCGGTAGAAGAAGTGGCCGTAGGAGTCCCGGTAGGCCTTCTGGAGACGTACGTCGTCGCGGTCCTGCCAGTTCCCCCAGTCCTGTTCGCGCAGCCGGGGCTCCTCGCGCACGCGAATGAGGTCCGGGTCGAGGTGGAAGGCCCGCAGGGTCTCGTGCGTACGACGGTACGGCGACACGTACACGCTGACGCGTTCGCGGCCGAACAGCTCCCGCAGCCGTTCCCCGGTCTCCTCGGCCTGGCGCCGGCCGCGCTCGGTCAGGGCCAGGGCGTGATCGGGCTCACGCTCGTAGACGGTGTCATCAACATTGCCCGTTGACTCCCCGTGCCGGACAAGAACGATGCGCCGTGGTCGTGCCATGCCGAAACCCTAGATCGGGTCGCGGCACATCGAGCACTCGTACGGTCCCCCTACGGCGTAGGTCACACAGTCCGCTCATACCGTCCAGGTCGATTCGAGATCCACGATGTCGCCCGTGAGGGCCGCGATGTCCGCCTCCGTCTGGGCCCGCAGGGCGAGCCGCTCCACCCGTTCCGTGCGGTACTTGCCGTGCTCGGCGGCCGAGTGCCACATCGACAGGATCAGGAACTCGTGCCCCGGCCCCTCCCCGAACAGCCCCCGGAGCATGCCGGGCGAGCCGGCCATGGCGGGGTTCCAGACCTTCTCCTGCATGAGCGTGAAGTGCTCGGCGCGCTCCTCGTGGACCCGGCAGAGGGCCACCCGGACGAGGTCGGCGTCGGTGAAACGCGGTTCGAAGCCCGTCTTCACGTCGAAGCGGTACTCGAACAGTTTCGCCCGGGCGTCCTTGAAGGTCCCCGACTGGGACGCCGCCAGCCGGTCGTGGGAGCGGGCCATGAAGGAGTCGTAGAAGGAACGGCTCTCCCAGAAGGAGAAGACGTGCGCCACGCCCGGCCGCCGCCGGCTCCAGCCACCACCCTGCCCCCGAAACCCCGGCTCCCCCAGAAGCCCCGCCCACTTCCGCTGCCCCCGCTCGAAACCGCGGCGGTCCACCACGGTGCAGCGAATCCACTTGACCAGCACCGCGCCATGGTAAGGCCCAGGAACGTGGCGGCGGTCACGCTCCGGCCGACAACGCCCCCGGACACCTCCGCGCCCGCGTGGCAGGATGGACAACCGCCCTTGTCTGCGCGGCAGTTAAGGGCCAAAACGGCATAGGGAGAAGGGGAGTCGGGTGAGCGCCATCAACAAGGGCATCCGCAAGGTCGAAATCGCGATCAAGTGGGACCCCAGTCCGGCGGGCGAGCCGCCCACCGATCTTGACATCGTGGCGGCGACCTATACGACGGACGATCCGTACGGTGATCCGGCCTATGTGGTGCACTTCGACAGCCGCTCCCCCGACGGCACCATCTACCTCAACCGGGACAGCCACGACGGCAAGGGCTTCGGCTGGGACGAGGTGATGACGCTGGAGCTCGAGCGGCTCAGCGAGCGGTACGCCCGCGTGGTGGTCGGTGTGGTGATCCAGCAGCGGCCCGCGCGCCGGACGTTCGTCGGCGTGCGCAGCGCGGGCCTGCGCATTCGGGAGGGGTACACCGTGCTGGCCGAGGACGACTTCGGCGGCGTCCTCGGGGCGACGGCGGCGACCGTCGCGGAGTTCGTGCGCGGGGGCGACACCGTCTGGGACTACCACCCCGGCATCCAGGGCTTCGACGACGACCCGGCGACGTTCACCCGCACCATGGGCCGGACGCGCCGGCCCTGACCCGCGCCGCCGCCGCGCACGGCGGAGAGGGGCGCCGACACGTGGTCGGCGCCCCTCTCGCGTGAAGCGTCCGTCAGGCGGGGACGCGCCCCGCCCCGGTCAGCTGCAGCCGCTGGTGGAGCCGCAGCCCTCGCAGATGTAGCAGGAGCCGGCCCGCTGCATCTTGGTGCCGCAGGAGAAGCACAGCGGGGCGTCGGCCTGGATGCCGAGCTGCATCTCCACCAGTTCGGCGCTGGTGTGCGCCTGCTTCGGGGCGGGCTGGGCCGCCTCGACCTCGGCCCTCGGCGCGGCGACGGCCTTCAGCTCCTGGGTGCGCGGCGCCGACTGGGCCAGGCCCTCGACGTCGACCTCGTCCTCCGACGGCTCGTAGGAGCCCGTCTCGAGGTGGCGCTGACGCTCCTCGGCGGAGTGGATGCCGAGCGCGGAGCGGGTCTCGAAGGGCAGGAAGTCGAGCGCCAGGCGGCGGAAGATGTAGTCGACGATCGACTGCGCCATCCGCACGTCCGGGTCGTCCGTCATGCCGGCCGGCTCGAAGCGCATGTTGGTGAACTTCGAGACGTACGTCTCCAGCGGCACGCCGTACTGCAGACCCACGGAGACGGCGATGGAGAAGGCGTCCATCATGCCGGCGAGGGTGGAGCCCTGCTTGGACATCTTCAGGAAGACCTCGCCCAGTCCGTCGTCCGGGTAGGAGTTGGCCGTCATGTAGCCCTCGGCGCCGCCGACCGTGAAGGACGTCGTGATGCCGGGGCGGCCCTTGGGGAGGCGCTTGCGGACCGGACGGTACTCGACGACCTTCTCGACCTTGGACTCCTTGGCCGACCGATCGGCCCTGGCCTCCGTCGTCTCCTTCTTCTTGGCGGAGAGCGGCTGGCCGACCTTGCAGTTGTCGCGGTAGATCGCGAGGGCCTTGATGCCCATCTTCCAGGCCTCGAAGTAGATCTCCTCGACCTCCTCGACGGTCGCCGTCTCCGGCATGTTGACCGTCTTGGACAGCGCGCCGGAGATCCACGGCTGGATCGCGGCCATCATGCGGACGTGGCCCATCGGGGAGATGGCGCGCTCGCCCATGGCGCAGTCGAACACCTCGTAGTGCTCGTGCTTGAGGCCGGGGGCGTCGATCACGTTGCCGTGCTCGGCGATGTGGGCGACGATCGCCTCGATCTGCTCCTCCTGGTAGCCCAGGCGGCGCAGGGCCTGCGGGACGGTGCCGTTGACGATCTGCATCGAGCCGCCGCCGACCAGCTTCTTGAACTTGACCAGAGCGAGGTCGGGCTCGAGGCCGGTGGTGTCGCAGGACATCGCCAGACCGATGGTGCCGGTCGGGGCGATGACGGACGCCTGGGCGTTGCGGAAGCCGTTCTTCTCGCCCAGGTGCAGCACGTCCTGCCAGGCCTCCGTGGCGGCGGCCCAGATCGGCGTGTCGAGGTCGTCCATGCGGACGGCCACGGCGTTGGCGTCGGCGTGCTGCTTCATGACGCGGTTGTGGGCGTCGGCGTTGCGGGCGTAGCCGTCGTACGGGCCGACGACCGCGGCGAGCTCGGCGGAGCGCTTGTACGCCGTGCCGGTCATGAGGGAGGTGACGGCGCCGGCGAGGGCACGGCCGCCGTCGGAGTCGTAGGCGTGGCCGGTCGCCATCAGCAGGGCGCCGAGGTTGGCGTAGCCGATGCCGAGCTGGCGGAACGCGCGCGTGTTCTCGCCGATCTTCTGGGTCGGGAAGTCGGCGAAGCAGATGGAGATGTCCATCGCGGTGATGACCAGCTCGACGACCTTGGTGAAGCGGTCGACGTCGAAGGACTGGTGGCCCTTGCCGTCGTCCTTCAGGAACTTCATCAGGTTCAGGGAGGCGAGGTTGCAGGACGTGTTGTCCAGGTGCATGTACTCGCTGCAGGGGTTGGAGCCGTTGATCCGGCCGGACTCCGGGCAGGTGTGCCAGCGGTTGATGGTGTCGTCGTACTGGATGCCCGGGTCGGCGCAGGCCCAGGCCGCCTCCGCCATCTTGCGGAAGAGGGACTTGGCGTCGACCTCCTCGATCACCTCGCCGGTCATCCGCGCGCGCAGGCCGAACTTGCCGCCGGACTCGACCGCCTTCATGAACTCGTCGTTGACCCGGACCGAGTTGTTGGCGTTCTGGTACTGGACGGAGGTGATGTCCTCGCCGCCGAGGTCCATGTCGAAGCCCGCGTCGCGCAGGGCGCGGATCTTCTCCTCCTCCTTGACCTTGGTCTCGATGAAGTCCTCGATGTCGGGGTGGTCGACGTCGAGGATGACCATCTTGGCGGCCCGGCGGGTGGCGCCGCCGGACTTGATGGTGCCGGCGGAGGCGTCGGCGCCGCGCATGAAGGAGACGGGACCCGAGGCGTTGCCGCCGGAGGACAGCAGTTCCTTGGAGGAGCGGATGCGGGAGAGGTTCAGGCCGGCGCCGGAGCCGCCCTTGAAGATCATGCCCTCTTCCTTGTACCAGTCGAGGATCGACTCCATGGAGTCGTCGACGGACAGGATGAAGCAGGCGGAGACCTGCTGGGGCTGCGGCGTGCCGACGTTGAACCAGACGGGGCTGTTGAAGCTGAAGACCTGGTGCAGGAGGGCGTACGCCAGCTCGTGCTCGAAGATCTCGGCGTCGGCGGGCGAGGCGAAGTACTTGTGGTCCTCGCCGGCCTTCCGGTACGTCTTCACGATGCGGTCGATCAGCTGCTTGAGGCCGGTCTCGCGCTGCGGGGTGCCGACGGCACCGCGGAAGTACTTGCTGGTGACGATGTTGACCGCGTTCACCGACCAGAAGTCGGGGAACTCGACGCCGCGCTGCTCGAAGTTGACCGAGCCGTCGCGCCAGTTGGTCATGACGACGTCACGGCGCTCCCAGGTCACCTCGTCGTACGGGTGCAGGCCCGGGGTGGTGTGGATGCGCTCGATACGCAGCCCCTTGCCGGCCTTGGCGCCCTTGGCTCGGGAACCTCGTGCCGGACCGCTCGCCGTCTCTGTCATGCCGCCTCCCTGGTACGGGCGAAACGCCCTGAAGTGCCCCGAATGTTCCCGTGGCACGGTGTGGTGTCTGATGTCGCGGGCGCTCTCCTGCCGCCGCCCGCAACGGGTCTTCGATCGCCGCCGTCCGGCCGGTCCCGGGGCCTCGGGCCCGGTTCCGGCCCTCCGGTCAGTCGGCGGCGTGGGCGGGCTCGGGGACCTGGACGGTCTCCCCGGGCCCGGATCCGTCTTCCCGGCTCTCCGCGACAGCGCCCGCACGGTCGTCGTCCGCGGCGGCGCGTCGCGTCTCCTCCCTGAGTTCCGCGATCGCGGCCTCGAAGTCCTCGAGCGTGTCGAACGCCCGGTAGACGGAGGCGAACCGCAGATACGCGACGAGGTCGAGTTCCTGCAACGGGCCGAGGATGGCCAGCCCCACGTCGTGGGTGGTCAGCTCGGCGCTCCCGGTGGCCCGCACCGCCTCCTCGACCCGCTGGCCGAGCTGGGCGAGCGCGTCCTCGGTGACGGGCCGCCCCTGGCACGCCTTGCGCACGCCGTTGATGACCTTGGTGCGACTGAAGGGCTCGGTTACTCCGGACCGCTTGATCACCATCAGTGAGCACGTCTCCACCGTCGTGAAACGACGGGAGCAGTCAGGGCACTGACGGCGCCTGCGGATCGACGTGCCGTCGTCGGTCGTACGACTGTCCACGACACGGCTGTCGGGGTGCCTGCAGAAGGGGCAGTGCATGGTTCCCAACCCTCCTCACAGCAGACTCAACAACCTCGCCGGGCCTCACGGGCCCCTCGAAGCAGCCCCCAGCATAGGCGATCTCCGGAGGTCCGAAGACCCGGGGCACCACAACTTCTGGGCTGCTGTCGCAATCCAACCACTAGATGTGGGGATTGGCTCATACACACAGGTCGCCCGCGCGTGTCGCGCAATGTCGGGCCGCGGCACGGCGCGGCGGACCGCGGCACGGCGCGGCGGGGCGGGCGCCGCGGGGCCGGCCCGCACGACGACGGCACGCACGCGGCGGTACTCGTCGGCGCCCACCGGGGCCCGGCGGGCTCCGCCGGGACAACATCGGCGCACGGCTGTACCGTCACCGCGCGTGCGGGGATACCGTGGGCGCCACACGGAGGGGGCGCGGGGCTCCCGCGCGGACGCGGAGCCGGTGCCGGTCGCCGGTGTCCCGGATGGCAGACTGGGCCGCGACCCACAAGGTCGCCGACCCGGCGGTGAAGCGTACAACAGCAAGCCCTTCCGCCTGCCGGGTGCCGCGTCAGCCATACACCCAAACACGCGATCGCGTCAGGTAACTCGCAGTTTTTCACTCGAACGTGTGTTTGGCGCAACCTTTCGAAAGCAACTACCGTTGTCCAGCAGGGAGACCATCGAGAGGGGCCGACGTGACCACCACCGCAGACAGCGCCACCATCACTGCCCAGGACCGCGCCCAGGGCCGACTCGAGCCGGTGCACGCGATGAACGAAGTTGTGAACGCCGAGGGGCCCAAGCGCTCCCTGCCCGGCCGACCTCCAGGCATCCGGGCGGACAGCTCCGGACTCACCGACCGGCAACGCCGGGTGATCGAGGTCATAGGGGACTCCGTGCAGCGACGCGGCTACCCGCCGTCGATGCGGGAGATCGGCCAGGCCGTCGGCCTGTCCAGCACCTCCTCGGTCGCCCACCAGCTGATGGCACTGGAGCGCAAGGGCTTCCTGCGCCGCGACCCGCACCGCCCGCGCGCCTACGAGGTGCGCGGCTCCGACCAGGCCGCCTCCGTGCAGCCCACCGACACCGCCGGCAAGCCCGCCGCGTCGTACGTCCCGCTGGTCGGCCGCATCGCCGCCGGTGGTCCGATCCTCGCCGAGGAGTCGGTGGAGGACGTCTTCCCCCTGCCCCGCCAGCTCGTGGGCGACGGTGAGCTGTTCGTGCTGAAGGTCGTCGGCGACTCGATGATCGAGGCCGCGATCTGCGACGGCGACTGGGTCACGGTGCGCCGCCAGCCGGTCGCCGAGAACGGCGACATCGTGGCCGCCATGCTCGACGGCGAGGCCACCGTCAAGCGCTTCAAGCGCGAGGACGGCCACGTATGGCTCCTCCCGCACAACTCCGCGTACGAGCCCATCCCCGGCGACGACGCGACCATCCTGGGCAAGGTGGTGGCGGTGCTGCGGCGCGTGTGACGGCCGCAGCGAGCGGTCCTGCGTCGGACCCGCTCCCTGACCGGGCCCCGGAACCACTGCGCCGGTTCCGGGGCCCTGCCCTGTCCTGCCCCGGCCGCCCTCGGTGCTGCCCCCTGGAGCCCGAGGGTGCTACTCCGCCTCCGCCTGCGCCTCGGCCTGCTTCGCCACCGCGTCGATCGCCGCCAGCGACCTGCGCACCTGGTTGCGGTCCGTGGTGTACCAGAAGTCGGGCAGAGACGCCTTCAGATAGCTCCCGTACCGGGCCGTGGCCAGCCGCTGGTCCAGCACCGCGACCACACCGCGATCCCCCGACGCCCGTACGAGGCGGCCCGCGCCCTGGGCCATCAGGAGCGCGGCGTGGGTGGCGGCGACCGCCATGAAACCGTTGCCGCCGGCGTCCTCCACCGCCTTCTGGCGGGCGCTCATCAGCGGGTCGTCCGGCCGCGGGAACGGGATCTTGTCCATCACCACCAGCTGGCAGCTGGGGCCGGGGACGTCGACGCCCTGCCAGAGCGACAAGGTGCCGAAGAGGCAGGTGCGCGGGTCGGCCGCGAAGTTCTTGATCAGCTCCCCGAGGGTCTCCTCGCCCTGGAGCAGGATCGGGAACTCGGGGATGCGGTTACGCAGTTCCTCGGCAGCGAGTTGGGCCCCCCGCATCGAGGAGAACAGGCCCAGCGTGCGGCCTCCCGCCGCCTGGATCAGCTCCGTCAGCTCGTCGAGCATGTCGGCGCGGTCACCGTCGCGGGCGGGTCGGGCCAGGTGCTTGGCGACGTAGAGGATGCCTTGCTTGCGGTAGTCGAAGGGGGAGCCGACGTCGATGCCCTTCCACTGCGGCACGTCGTCGCCCTCGGTGCCCTCCGGGGCGAGGCCCAGGGACGCGCCGACGCCGTTGAAGTCCCCGCCCAGCTTCAGCGTCGCGGAGGCCAGGATCACCGAGCGGTCCGCGAAGAGCTTCTCCCGCAGCAGTCCCGACACGGACATCGGGGCCACCCGCAGGGAGGCGCCGCTGTATCGATATGCGGCTCCGCCGCGGGGCTCGTGGCGCTCGTACCAGACGACGTCCCACTCCGAGCCGTTCACCACCCTCTCCGCCACGTCGTGCACCGACTCCACGGAGGCCAGGGCCTGCTTGCGGACCGCGTCCTCGTCCTGGACGGACTTGTCGCGGGTCGCGCCGATCGCGGAGATCACCGTACGGCAGGCGTCGCGCAGTGCCATGAGGGCGTAGCCGAGGTCCTCCGGGATCTCCTCCAGGCGGCCCGGCAGGGCCAGCTCCATCAGCCGCTCGAAGCCCTCGGCGGCGGTCTGGAGCTGATCGGCGGCCTTCTCGTTGACCAGCTTCGCCGCGCGGCGCACCGCGCGGTTGACCTGGCCCGGGGTGAGCTCGCCGGTGGCGACGCCGGTGACCCGCGAGACCAGTTCGTGCGCCTCGTCGACGATCAGCACCTCGTGCTGCGGCAGGACCGGGGCCCCCTCGATCGCGTCGATGGCGAGCAACGCGTGGTTGGTGACGACGACCTCGGCGAGCTTGGCACGCTCGCGGGCCATCTCGGCGAAGCATTCGGCGCCGTAGGCGCACTTGGACGCGCCCAGGCACTCCCGGGACGAGACCGACACCTGGGACCAGGCACGGTCGGAGACCCCGGGCGTGAGGTCGTCCCGGTCACCCGACTCGGTCTCGTCCGCCCAGTCGCGCAGCCGCAGCAGGTCCTGGCCCAGCTTGCTGGTCGGCGCGGCCGCCTCGAACTGGTCGAAGAGACCGTCCTCCTCGTCCTGTGGGACGCCCTCGTGGAGGCGGTGCAGGCACAGGTAGTTCGACCGGCCCTTGAGCATCGCGAACTCCGGGCGGCGGCGCAGCAAGGGGTGCAGCGCGTCGACCGTGCGCGGCAGGTCCCGCTCGACGAGCTGGCGCTGCAGGGCGAGGGTGGCCGTGGCCACGACGACGCGGTCTCCGTGCGCGAGGGCGGGCACAAGGTAGCCCAGCGACTTGCCGGTGCCGGTGCCGGCCTGGACCAGCAGGTGGGAGCCGTCGTCGATCGCCTCCGCGACGGATTCGGCCATGGTCACCTGGCCGGGGCGCTCCGTGCCGCCGACGGCGGCGACGGCGGCATGCAGGAGTTCGGGGAGTGAGGGCTTCGTCATAGCGCGACCACCCTACGGCCCGGCACTGACAATCGGGCGATCAAGGCGGATCCGGGGGCGGCGGGCGGCACGGTGGCGCTCCTCTCACAGGACGACGGGGTGGCTGTGGCCCGGGACGACCGTCCCGGCGCCGGAGTGACAGTCGAGGTAAGGGTGTCCGTCGGCGCCCTCGGCGGTCAGGCCGCGGGCCCGCACGGGGACGATCGGCAGGGCGCGCGCGTAGCTGCGGGCCGTGGAATCCCGGGCGGGGCCGGCGCCGCGGGATCGTCTCGTGCGCGGACTCGGCCACGTTCTCCCTGCCCTCCCGTTTCCACCGCTTCGCCGGAATCCACCCCGGTTCTCCCGGTCCGCCCTGTGGTGCGGGACGAGTCGGCGTCTCACTACGCAGGCGGACGTGCCACGCCGCACACAGGAGTGGAGGACCGCACGCGCACGGCAGACCACGCAACGACTACAACCCCACCGCGCCCGACGGGTTACGGACGGTTCCAAGATCCTTCCGTGCTCCTCGGCCCGCCCCGCCCCTCGCAACTCGGACCGCACCCGGCGCCATTGGCATCGACGCGAACCGACTCCCCCTCACGGAGCGGCAGGTCAGACGCCTTGTAGCCGAACCGTTGCCGTTCCGTCGGAACTCGCCCGCAGCGACCGCATAGTGTGTGGTGCCGTTCCGACGAACCGGGGCCGCGCCTGCGGTCACGGCCGCAACACCGGTACTTTCATCAGCTCAGGGGGAGTTCAGACCATGCGATCCACCAGGCCACCGTTCACCGCT
Source organism: Streptomyces sp. H51 (assembly GCF_035656535.1). Classification (NCBI taxonomy): domain Bacteria; kingdom Bacillati; phylum Actinomycetota; class Actinomycetes; order Kitasatosporales; family Streptomycetaceae; genus Streptomyces; species Streptomyces sp. H51. Next base: position 30,504 of record NZ_JAYMHD010000038.1, on the reverse strand, counting down.
CGCAGTGAGAGGAGCGTGCGCCGCAGGACCTCCCCCGTTCTCGTCGCCGTCGCCCTCGCCTCGGCTCTGGCGCTCACCGCCACTGGTTGCTCCTCCGGTGACGCCGAGGCCGGCGGTCAGGCCTCCGCCACCCCGACCGGCGGCGGCGACGGCAAGATCCAGATACCCGACGACATCAAGCAGAAGCTCAAGGAGCACGGGTTCGACCTCGACAAGTGGAAGAACGGCGCCTGGAAGAACTGGGACAAGGACGACTGGCTGCGTGAGGCCGACGAGTTCATCAACCCGATCATCAAGGGGCTGTGGGACCCGGACCGGATGCGTGACGCAGAGGACCCGGACAAGAGCGTCGACGAGAACGACATCTCCGGCGACCAGGGGGTGACCGACCCGGAGCCCGCGCCGGTGCAGGCGAAGGCGGTGGCGCCCGCGTACCACGCGAACGCCGCGACGGCGGGCAAGGTGTTCTTCGACGCGCCCGAGGGCACGATGGTCTGCTCGGCGACCGTGGTGGAGGACCCCGCGCACCCGGGCAAGTCCAACCTGGTGTGGACGGCGGGCCACTGCGTGCACGCGGGCAAGAAGGGCGGCTGGTACCGCAACATCGCGTTCGTGCCGTCGTACAACGACGCGGGCCGGACGGCGGACCAGTTGCAGAACGCCACCCGTGAGGAGGTCGCTCCGTACGGCGTGTGGTGGGGCGACTGGGCGCAGACCTCGGACCAGTGGATCAAGCAGGGCGGGGAGACGGGCGGCGACGGCGCCTCGTACGACTTCGCGGTCATCCATGTGACCCCGGAGAAGGGCGGCAACGGCAAGTCCCTGGAGGAGACGGTCGGTGCGGCGCTTCCGGTGAACTTCAACGCCCCGGCCGTACCGGAGGTCTCCGACATCACCGCGACCGGCTACCCGGCCGCCGCCCCTTACGACGGCCAGAAGCTGTACCAGTGCACGGACAAGCCGGGCCGGCTGTCGCTGAACACCTCCGACCCGACGATGTACCGCATCGGCTGCACCATGACCGGCGGTTCGTCCGGCGGCGGCTGGGTCGAGACGGGGTCGGACGGCAAGCCGGCGCTGGTCTCCAACACCTCGATCGGCCCGGTGACGGCGGGCTGGCTGGCCGGTCCGCGGCTGGGTGACGTGGCCAAGGACGTGTACGACGAGGTGAGCGGCAAGTTCGCCAAGCAGTGAACGACGACGAAGGCCCGCTCCTGGGTGGGCGGGCCTTCGTGCTGTCTCGGGTGGCTGCGCCGGTGGCCGGACCGGTGATGGACCGGTGACTACGCGGCCGGTGCCGGGACGTACGGCGCCAGATCGGCCGCCAGTTCCTCGTGCACCCGCACCTTGAGCAGGGTGCCCTCCGGGGTGTGCTCCTCGGAGATCACCTCACCCTCGGAGTGGGCGCGGGCGACCAGCTTGCCGTGGGTGTACGGCACCAGCGCCTCGATCTCGACGGACGGCCTGGGCAGCTCGCTGTCGATCAGGGCGAGCAGCTCGGGGATGCCCTGGCCGGTGCGGGCGGAGACGGCGATGGACCGCTTCTCGATCCGCAGCAGCCGCTGGAGGGTCAGCGGGTCGGCCGCGTCGGCCTTGTTGACGACGACGATCTCGGGTACGCCGGTGGCGCCGACGTCCCTGATCACCTCGCGCACGGCGGCGAGCTGCTCCTCCGGGTTCGGGTGCGCGCCGTCCACCACGTGCAGGATCAGGTCGGACTCGCCGACCTCCTCCATGGTGGAGCGGAACGCCTCGACCAGGTGGTGCGGCAGGTGCCGGACGAAGCCGACGGTGTCCGCGAGCGTGTAGAGCCGGCCGCTCGGGGTCTGGGCCCGGCGGACGGTCGGGTCCAGGGTCGCGAACAGCGCGTTCTCGACCAGGACACCCGCACCGGTGAGGCGGTTGAGCAGCGAGGACTTGCCCGCGTTGGTGTAGCCCGCGATGGCGACGGACGGCACCTTGTTGCGCTTGCGCTCCCTGCGCTTGATCTCGCGGCCGGTCTTCATCTCCGCGATCTCCCGGCGCATCTTCGCCATCTTCTCGCGGATCCGCCGCCGGTCCGTCTCGATCTTGGTCTCACCGGGACCACGGGTGGCGAGGCCGCCGCCCTTGCCGCCGCCCATCTGCCGGGACAGCGACTGACCCCAGCCTCGCAGCCGCGGCAGCATGTACTGCATCTGCGCGAGCGCGACCTGCGCCTTGCCCTCCCGGGACTTGGCGTGCTGGGCGAAGATGTCCAGGATCAGGGCCGTGCGGTCGATGACCTTGACCTTGACGACGTCCTCGAGGTGGATGAGCTGGCCCGGGCTGAGCTCACCGTCGCAGATGACGGTGTCCGCGCCGGTCTCCAGGACGATGTCCCGCAGCTCGGTGGCCTTGCCGGAGCCGATGTAGGTGGCCGCGTCGGGCTTGTCGCGGCGCTGGATCACGCCGTCGAGCACCAGCGCGCCCGCGGTCTCCGCGAGGGCGGCGAGCTCGGCCAGCGAGTTCTCCGCGTCCTGCACGGTCCCCGAGGTCCAGACGCCGACGAGGACGACCCGCTCCAGCCGGAGCTGGCGGTACTCGACCTCGGTGACGTCCTCGAGCTCGGTGGACAGTCCCGCGACGCGGCGCAGGGCCGCGCGCTCGGAGCGGTCGAACTGGTCGCCGTCCCACTCGCCGTCGATCTCGTGGCTCCAGGCGACGTCCTCTTCCATCAGGGCATCGGCCCGAAGACCCTCGGGGTAGTTCTGCGCGAGGCGCTGCGTGTCCTGGGAAGGGGATGAAGAGGAGGTCATTGGATCCTTACGTCGTCGGTGGGTGCCGTGTCGGCAGTGGTTGCCGGCGGTCATTCTGCACAACGCACGAGTGCCCCGGGAGATTCCCGTGTCCCCTGCGACGCCGGCCTGACGATGGTGGCACGGTGCGGTCCGTTCCGTCACCGTCTTATTCGGCGGGCGCGGCGGAGGAGGCGGCAGTGGACGTGGCGACGGGCGCGGCGGAGGACGCGGCCGGCTTCCAGTCCGGGTGGCCGGGCATCGGCGGGGTCTTCTCGCCGTACAGCCAGGCCTTGAAGAAGCCGCTCAGGTCGCGTCCGGAGATCTCGGCGGCCAGCCGTTCGAAGTCCTCGGTGGTCGCCGTGGAGTCCCGGTGGTCCCGCACCCAGGCCCGTTCCAGGCGTTCGAAGGCCGGGCGGCCGATCTCCTGGCGCAGGGCGTAGAGGACGAGCGCGGCACCGTCGTAGACGTTGGGCCGGAAGATGCTGATCTTCCGGCCGGGGCTGGGGGGCTCGGGCAGGGCCGGCGGTCCGCCGGCGGCGCGCCATCGGTCGGAGGCGGCGTAGGCGGCCTTCATGCGCGTCTCCATGGGCTTGTTCGCCTTCTCCTGCGCGTACAGGGCCTCGTACCAGGTGGCGTGCCCCTCGTTGAGCCACACGTCGGACCAGGTGCGCGGGGTGACGCTGTCGCCGAACCACTGGTGGGACAGCTCGTGCACCATGACCGATTCGACGTACCACTCCGGGTAGGCGGCCGCGGTGAACAGGCCCTTCTCGAAGAGCGAGAGCGTCTGCGTCTCGAGTTCGAAGCCGGTGTCGGCGTCGGCGACGAGCAGGCCGTACGTCTCGAAGGGGTAGGGGCCGACCTTGCTCTCCATCCAGGCGATCTGCTCGGGCGTCCGCTTCAGCCAGCGCTCGAGCCGCTCACGGTCCCGGGTGGGCACGACGTCGCGCACGGGCAGGCCGTGCGGGCCCTCGCGGTGCCGCACGGTGGACCGGCCGACGGACACCTGGGCCAGCTCGGTGGCCATGGGGTGCCGGCTGCGGTACGTCCAGGTGGTCGCCCCGCCGGCCCGGTGGACACCGGCCGGCAGGCCGTTCGCGACGGCCGTGTAGCCGTCGGGCGCGGTGATCCGGATGGTGAACCGCGCCTTGTCGGAGGGGTGGTCGTTGCAGGGGAACACCAGGTGGGCGGCGTCGGCCTGGTTGGCCATGGCGAGTCCGTCCGCGGTGCGCACCCAGCCGCCGTCCTGGCCGCGGGCGGGGACGGGGTCGCTGGTGTGCCGCACGGTGATGCGGGCCAGGCTGCCCTCGGGCAGCGGGTCCTCGGGCGTGACCACCAGGTCGTCGCCGGCCTGCGCGAACGTGGCCGGCTCACCGTCCACCCGCACCGACTCGACCGTGCCGTGCGCGAAGTCGAGGTTGACCCGGTCCAGGTCCGCGGTCGTCCAGGCGTCGATCGTGGTGACCGCCCGCAGCGGCTCCCTGTTGCCGCCCGGGTAGGTGAAGGAGAGGTCGTACGACGCCACGTCGTACCCGGGGTTGCCCAGGTACGGGAAGAGGCGGTCGCCGACGCCCAGGGGGGTGGCGGGAGCGCTCGCCGCGAGGAGGCAGGCGCAGACGACCGGGGCGAGCAGCGCGGCGGCCCGCGGCCGGGGGCGGGGCCGGGGGCGGTGGGTGAGCGGCATGCACCACCGCTACCAGTGCACGCGCGCGTGACGGCGGCGACGCGGCACCGGTTCACCCGAACGGGTCGTTCAGGCGCCGGGTGCCTGCGTCCGGTTCACGTCGTACACGCCCGGCACGTCGCGCATGGCCCGCATCAGGCCCGGCAGCAGGGCCGCGTCGGGGAGCTGCACGGTGTAGGTGTGGCGGACCCGCTGCTGGGCCGGGGGCTCCACGGTCGCGGAGACGATCTCGGCGCCTTCCAGGGCCATGGCCTCGGTCAGGTCGGCCAGCAGGTGGGGCCGGACGAACGATTCGGCGAGCAGCGTGACCCGGCACTCCGCGGTGTCGCCCCAGCGGACGCCGACCTCCGGGCGCCCCCCGTCCTTCATGCGTGCCACCGCGGCGCACTCGACGCGGTGGACGGTGACCACGCCGCCGCGCACGGAGAAGCCGGTCACCTCGTCGGGGGGGACGGGGGTGCAGCAGCCGGCGAGGCGTACCGTCGCGCCGGGGTGGTCGACGATGACGTCGGGGTGGGCCGGGCGGGCGGCCGGCTGTTCGGCGGCGGGGCGGGGAGCGGCGGCCGGCGGCCGGCCCACCGCCTCCTCGGGGCGCACCGGGTGGGTCGGGTGGGTCGCCAGCCACCGCTGGATGGCGATGCGCGCGGCGGGGGTGTGCGCGTGCTCCAGCCACTCCCGGGAGGGCTCGGAGGCCGGGTCCTGGCCCATGAGGAGCTGCACGGTGTCGCCGTCCCGCAGGACCGTGCTCAGGGTGGCGAGACGGCCGTTGACGCGGGCGCCGATGCACGCGTGCGCGTCCTCGCCGTACTGCGCGTACGCGGCGTCCACGCAGGTCGCGCCCTCGGGCAGGCCGAGCGTGCCGCCGTCGGGGCGGAAGACGGTGATCTCGCGGTCCTGGGCGAGGTCCTCGCGGAGGGTGGACCAGAAGATGTCGGTGTCGGGCGCGGCCTCCTGCCAGTCCAGGAGGCGGGAGAGCCAGCCGGGGCGGGTGGGGTCGACGCGCTCGCCGTAGCCCGTGGCGGAATCCGCGGAGGCGGAGGACTCGGTGGAGGGCTGTTCCTCGGCGGGGGGAGCGTAGGGGTTGCCGAGCGCGACGACGCCGGCCTCGGCGACCTTGTGCATCAGGTGGGTGCGGATGAGGATTTCGGCGACCTGGCCGTCGGCTCGCGCGACGGCGGTGTGCAGCGACTGGTACAGGTTGAACTTGGGAACGGCGATGAAGTCCTTGAACTCCGAGACGACGGGCGTCATGCAGGTGTGCAGTTCGCCGAGGACGCCGTAGCAGTCCGCGTCCTCGTTCACCAGCACCAGCAGGCGGCCGAAGTCGGTGCCGCGCAGTTCGCCGCGCTTGCGGGCGACCCGGTGCACGGAGACGAAGTGCCGTGGCCGGATGAGGACTTCGGCCGGGATGTCGGCCTCGCGCAGCACGCCGCGCACCTCGTCGGCGATCTCGGCGAGTGGATCGTCCGGCCGCGAGGCGTTGTCGACGATCAACTCCCTGGTGTGTTCGTACTCTTCGGGGTGGAGGATCGCGAAGACCAGGTCCTCGAGCTCGGTCTTGAGGGCCTGGACGCCGAGCCGTTCGGCGAGCGGGATGAGGACGTCGCGGGTCACCTTGGCGATGCGGGCCTGTTTCTCGGGGCGCATCACGCCGAGGGTGCGCATGTTGTGCAGGCGGTCGGCTAGTTTGATCGACATCACGCGGACGTCGTTGCCGGTGGCGACGAGCATCTTGCGGAAGGTCTCGGGTTCCGCGGCGGCGCCGTAGTCGACCTTCTCCAGCTTGGTCACGCCGTCGACGAGGTAGCGGACCTCCTCGCCGAACTGCTCGCCGACCTGATCGAGCGTCACGTCCGTGTCCTCGACGGTGTCGTGCAGCAGAGAGGCCGTCAGCGTCGTTGTCTCCGCGCCGAGTTCGGCGAGGATGAGGGTCACCGCGAGGGGGTGCGTGATGTACGGCTCGCCGCTCTTGCGCATCTGGCCGCGGTGCGAGGACTCGGCCAACACATAGGCGCGGCGGAGGGGTTCGAGGTCGGCGTCGGGGTGGTGGGCGCGGTGGGCGTCGACGAGGTGGCTGATGGCGTCGGGCAGCCGGTCGCGGGCGGCGGGGCCGAGCAGCGCGGCCCGGCCGAGGCGGCGCAGGTCGATCCGCGCCCGCCAGCGCGCCCCCGGGCCTGTCACCGGACTCGGGGTCGCGGGGTTCGTGGCCTCCGCACTCATGGGCACCTCCGGCTGCGTGGACCGGCGGACGGGGTGCCCCAGGGCGGACACGGCTCAGGGGGCGGCATCGGTCCCCCGTCCGGGCCGGTGCTTGATGCTACCGAGCCCACCACGTGCGCCTGACCAGCTCTCGTCGAGCGTGAAACGGATCACCCCTTCGAGCGACCGTTTTGAGGTTTACGGTTTCGATGCCGCAGAACTGTGACCGGTTTCAACGAACGGCGTTTTCCAGCCACTCCGCGTCGATCTCGCCTTCGGCCACGATCACCGCGGGACCGGTCATCTCGATCTCGCCGTCGGGCCGCTCGGTGATCACCAGGGTGCCTCCGGGCACGTCGACGGTGTACGTCACGGGGCTGCCGGTGACCGCCGGGTCGGCGCCGTCACGGCGGGCGGCGGCCACGGCGACGGCGCACGCGCCGGTGCCGCAGGAGCGGGTCTCGCCCGCGCCGCGCTCGTGCACGCGCAGCGCGACGTGCCGGGGACCGCGGTCGACGACGAACTCGACGTTCACGCCTTCCGGATAGGCCGCGGCCGGGCTGAACGGCGGCGGCGTGAGCAGGTCGCCGGCGTGCGCGAGGTCGTCGACGAAGGCGACGGCGTGCGGGTTGCCCATGTTCACGTTCCGCGCGGGCCAACTGCGCTCGCCCACGCCGACCGTGACGGCCCCTTCGGGCAGCAGTGCCTTGCCCATGCCGACGGTGATGCCACCGTCCTTGGCGATGTGCACGGTCTTCACGCCGCCGCGCGTGGCGACGGCGAGGTCGCCCTCGCCGACGTGTCCGGCGCGCTGGAGGTAGCGCGCGAACACGCGCACGCCGTTGCCGCACATCTCCGCGATCGAGCCGTCACCGTTGCGGTAGTCCATGAACCACTCCGCCTCGGCCGCCATGTGCCGCGCCTCGGGGTGCGCCGCGGACCGTACCACGTGCAGCAGTCCGTCGCCGCCGATGCCCGCACGGCGGTCGCACAGGGCGGCCACGGTGGCCCGGGGCAGGGCGACGGCGTTCTCGGGGTCCGGGACGACGACGAAGTCGTTCTGCGTGCCGTGACCCTTGAGGAAGGCGATCCGCGTGCTCATTCCTCGATCGTACGGGAGCACTCCGGCGGGAGGACGGACGGGCTTGCGGGGCAGGTGGCGGCCGGTACGGGCCGGTGGCGGGCGACACCGGCAGGTACGCCGAGACCGGTCGCGGGGTATCCCGAGGCCTCGTGGCCCCATGGCCCCGTTGGGCGCGTTGGGCGCGTTGGGCGCGTCAGCGCAGCCTTGCCACGCGCCACACGGCGAGCACGACCACCGCGGCGACGACCACGACGTAGCCGAGCACGACCCGCCAGTCCGGGCGGCGGCCGGACCCGCGCTGCGGCAGGCCGGGCCAGGTGTGTCCCACCCGCCGGGCGGCCGTCATGCCCCAGCCGGCCGCGCAGGAGCAGATCAGCAGTCCCAGCATGGCGATGACGGCCCCGCTGTCGCCGAAGTCGAAGGCGAGCGGGAAGGCGAACATCAGGGAGCCGACGGCGGCCAGCGCGACGATGGGCGCGAGCTGCCAGATGCGCAGCCGCCGCTGCGGCCGCAGCTCGACCTCGACCTCGGGTCCGCCCGTGAACATCTCTTCGGGCTCGGGACCGTCGTCGGTCACGCCGTCCTGCATCTCGTCGAGCGCGTCGGGGTCGAGCCCCTCCGCGTCGCGCTCCGCTTCACCGCTGTCCGCGGTGAGGGGCTCGGTGTCCTGTGCGGTGTCGCGAGGGCCGGCCTCCATCGCCACGCGCCCTCCCAACTTGGACTCCACTTGGTCGATCGAAGCTCGATGATGGCACGGCACCGGAGGCCGGGATGACGGCCGGGGCGTCCCGATGCCATGACGTGATCAGGCTGTAACCGGTCGTTCGACCAACGCCAGTGCGAGGTCCGGAAGTTCCTTGAGGTCCGCCGCGGCCCCACTCAACCAGTGCACCCGCGGATCGCGCCTGAACCACGAATCCTGACGGCGCGCGAAGCGTTTGGTGGCACGTACGGTTTCGGCCCGCGCCTCCTCCAGCGTGCACTCACCCGCGAGCGCCGCGAGCACCTGCTGGTAGCCGAGGGCGCGGGAGGCCGTGCGCCCCTCGCGCAGGCCCTGCGCCTCCAGCGCGCGCACCTCGTCCACGAGCCCCGCTTCCCACATCCGGTCGACCCGGCTCGCGATGCGCTCGTCGAGTTCGGGGCGCGTCACATCGACGCCGATCTGGACGGTGTCGTAGACCGAGTCGTGACCGGGGAGGTTGGCGGTGAAGGGCCGTCCGGTGATCTCGATCACTTCCAGGGCGCGCACGATGCGACGGCCGTTGCTGGGCAGGATCGCCTGCGCCGCCTCGGGGTCGGCGGCGGCCAGGCGGGCGTGCAGCGCGCCCGAGCCGCGCAGGGTGAGCTCCTCCTCCAGCCGGGCCCTGACCTCGGGGTCGGTGCCGGGGAACTCGAGGTTGTCCACGGCCCCGCGGACGTACAGCCCGGAGCCGCCCACCAGGATCGGCCAGCGGCCCTCGGCGAGCAGCCCGTCGATCCTCGCGCGGGCCAGCCTCTGGTACTCCGCCACGGACGCGGTGACCGTCACGGCCCAGACGTCCAGGAGATGGTGCGGGACGCCGCCGCGTTCGTCGGGCGTCAGTTTGGCGGTGCCGATGTCCATGCCCCGGTAGAGCTGCATGGAGTCGGCGTTGACGACCTCGCCGCCGAGTTGCCGGGCGAGAAAGACGCCCAGATCCGACTTGCCTGCCGCGGTCGGTCCGACGACGGCGATGACTCGGGGGGCGGAGGGTGCGGTGCTCACCGCACCAGTCTCGCAAACACGCGGGCCACTCCTCGAACGAGTTGCGTGACGGTACGGGCGCGGGGTCGTTGCCCGTTGGGGGATTCCCCGCCGCCGGACTTCCCGGGCGGGCGGCCCGGGCGCCGCGAACGGACGCACCGGACGACGCGGGATGTCGCCCGCACGAGTAACGTATGGAGCTGATATGGGCGTTTTCGCACGACTCTTCCGGAGGTCGACCATCACGGAGCAGGCGTCGGCCACCGAGGCACCGGCCGGCGCGCCGACGGCGGAGCCGGCAGAGGCGGCAGAGGCGGCAGAGGCGAAGGGACAGACCGAGGCCGGGGGCGGCGCCGGGGCCGGACCGCGGGCTCGGGCCGAGGCCGAGGCCGAGGCCGAGGCCGAGGCCGACACCGAGACCGAGGCCGCGACTGAGTCCGAGACCGCGACGGAGTCCGGCGACGGCGCGGGGGGCGCGGGCGTCGGGATCCCCAAGCAGCAGTCCGTCGCGCCGGCGGCCGGCAGCGAGGCCGGCGAGGGCGCCCGCAGGTAACCGCCCGCAAGAGCGCCACGGAAGGTGGACCATGGGTCTCCTGAACAATCTGAAGTCCCGTCTCGCCCCGGCCAAGGACAAGGTCTCGGACCTCGCCCAGCAGCACGGGGGCAAGATCTCGCACGGTATCGACAAGGCGGCGCGGGTCGTCGACGAGAAGACCAAGCGCAAGTACAGCGACCGGATCCACACGGGGACCGACAAGGCCAAGGGCGCCGTGGACCGGCTCGCGCACAAGGGCGGCACGAAGACGGGCGGCACGGGGACACCGCCGCCCTCCTCCCCGCCGCCGGTCTCCTGAACCCTGTAGGCACGGCACAACCCGGTAGGCACGGCACGACGACGGACGGCCGCGGGGCCCGAGCGCTCCCGGCCGTCCGCCGTGTCCGGACCGCGGCCGCGGCCCCGCGGTCCGCCCTACGACCAGGCCGCGACCAGGTACCCCACCCCGTACGGCGCGTCCTCGAACAGCAACGCGCCCGAGAGCCCCGCGCCCTCCGCGGCGCCCGCGAGGACCTGCCAGGGCGCCCGCCCCGACACCATCAACTCCCGCGCCGCCCCGGCGTCCAGCGCTTCGAGGGCCGCCGCGTCCGCCGCCGCCAGCGCCCGCGCGACCTGCGCGTCGAAGGGCGCCGCGCGCTCGTCCAGATAGCCCGGCGCCTTGAGGGTGCGGCACGCGCTGCCGTCGCCCATCGCCAGCAGCGCCACCCGCCCGGCACGGGCCGCGATCTCCTTCCCAGCCGCGAGACACCGCTCGGTCGTGAGGGTCTCCCGCACGCCGAGTCCCTCGATCGGGGCGTCCGACCACCCGGTCCGCTCCAGCAGCCAGGCGGCGACGGCGAGCGAGGACGGGAGCCGGCGGGGCCCAGGGTCGCCGCCTGCGTCCCCGGGCCCGCCCAGCCGCACGTCGAGATCGACCCCGAAGCCGCGGAACGAGCCACGGGCGCCCTCCGGATACGCCCCGTGCTCGCTCTCCGCGGCGGGCCCCACGACCACGAGCCGGTCGGGCCGGGCGGCGGCGAGGACACCGAGGGCGTCCGTGCACGCGGCACGCGCGGCGTCCAGTTCCGGGGCTGCGCCCGCGGCGACCTCGGGCACGAGGAGCGGCGGGCAGGGGCAGACGGCAGCGGCGACAAGCATGATCGGCAGATTACGCGGTCGACGCCCGCCCGGTCCCCGGCACCACCCGGCCCGGCCCGGCGGGGTGGGGCGGTGCGGGGCGGCGGGACGCGCACGGGCCGCCCAGCAGGACGGGCACGGGACGGACGGGGAGAGCGGACGGAACGCAGACGGGCCACCCGGCCACCGGACCGCCCGACCACCCGACCGCCGACCGCCCGGCCACCGGACCGCCCGACCACCGGACCGCCCGACCACCCGACCGCCGGACCACCCGACCGCCGGACCACCCGGCCACCGGACCGCCCGACCGCCGGACCGCCGGACCGCCCGACCGCCCGGTCAGTCGCCCCGCCCGCGGGCCTGCTGCCCGGCCCCGCCGCTCAGTCGCTGCCGCAGCCGCTGCCCGTGGCGACCGGCAGCGGCTCGGGCACACCGATCTTCGGCAGGCCGAGCATCACACCGGCCGGCTTGGCGGCCTCGGCGGCGTTGCGCTTCTCCCAGGCGTCGCCCGCCCGCGTGCGGCGCACGCCGAGGACGGCGCCCTCGGCGAGGAGGTGGTGCGGGGCGGCGTAGGTGATCTCGACGGTGACCACGTCGCCGGGGCGGACCTCCTGCTCCGGCTTGGTGAAGTGCACCAGCCGGTTGTCGGGGGCACGGCCGGAGAGGCGGTGGGTGGCGCCGTCCTTGCGGCCCTCGCCCTCCGCGACCATCAGCTCCAGCGTGCGGCCGACCTGCTTCTTGTTCTCCGCCCAGGAGATGTCCTCCTGGAGGGCGACGAGACGCTCGTAGCGCGCCTGGACGACCTCCTTGGGGATCTGGTTCTCCATGGTCGCGGCCGGGGTGCCGGGCCGCTTGGAGTACTGGAAGGTGAACGCCTGCGCGAAGCGCGCCTCGCGGACGACGTGCAGGGTCTGCTCGAAGTCCTCCTCGGTCTCGCCGGGGAAGCCCACGATGATGTCGGTGGTGATCGCCGCGTGCGGGATGGCCGCGCGGACCTTCTCGATGATCCCCAGGTAGCGCTCCTGGCGGTAGGAGCGCCGCATCGCCTTCAGGACCGCGTCCGAGCCGGACTGCAGGGGCATGTGCAGCTGCGGCATCACGTTCGGCGTCTCGGCCATGGCGGCGATGACGTCGTCGGTGAAGTCGCGCGGGTGCGGGGAGGTGAAGCGGACCCGCTCCAGGCCCTCGATCGCCCCGCAGGCGCGCAGCAGCTTGCTGAAGGCCTCACGGTCGCCGATGTCGGAGCCGTAGGCGTTGACGTTCTGGCCGAGCAGCGTGATCTCGGAGACGCCCTCGGCGACCAGTGCCTCGACCTCGGCCAGGATGTCGCCGGGGCGGCGGTCCTTCTCCTTGCCGCGCAGCGCCGGGACGATGCAGAAGGTGCAGGTGTTGTTGCAGCCGACGGAGATCGACACCCAGGCCGCGTACGCGCTCTCGCGGCGCGTCGGCAGCGTCGACGGGAACGCCTCCAGGGACTCGGCGATCTCGACCTGCGCCTCCTCCTGGACGCGGGCGCGCTCGAGCAGCACGGGCAGCTTGCCGATGTTGTGCGTGCCGAAGACGACGTCCACCCAGGGCGCCTTCTTCACGATGGTGTCGCGGTCCTTCTGCGCGAGGCAGCCGCCGACCGCGATCTGCATGCCGGGACGGCTCGCCTTCCTGGGCGCGAGACGGCCGAGGTTGCCGTAGAGGCGGTTGTCGGCGTTCTCCCGCACGGCGCAGGTGTTGAACACGACGACGTCCGCGTCGCCGTCGGAACCCTCCGGAGCGCGGACGTAGCCCGCCTCCTCCAGCAGCCCGGACAATCGTTCGGAGTCGTGGACGTTCATCTGGCACCCGTAGGTGCGCACTTCGTAGGTCTTCGCGCCCACTGCCTGGCTCCGGTCGATGCTGCTCATGCCACAAGGGTAGGGGGTCCCCGGAGCGGCCCGGGCCGCCTTTCGCCCCGAGGCGGCGGACGGCGCACCGCGGACAACGGGGGCGCGGTCACGCCCGGCGCGGCTCCCATCCCTGGCGCCGCAGCACGCCCGCCACGTCCGGCGCCTCGTAGTGCTCGCCCTTGAGCACCTTGCCGTCGGGGCGGCGGGCGACGCGGCCGTCGGGCCCGAGCTTGGTCATGTTGGAGCGGTGGATCTCGGCGATCACGGCGTCGAGGTCTATGCCGTGGACCAGGGCCGTGCCGTACGCGACGTAGACGACGTCGGCCAGTTCGTGCGCGAGCTTGTCGAGGGGGCCGGTGACCGCGACCTCGGCGACCTCCACGGCCTCCTCGGCCAGCAGTTCGCCGCGGTGGGCGGCCAGTTCCGGCTCGACCTCGGTGGGGGTGGTGCGGGCGTCGAGCCCGACGGCCAGGTGGAACGCGCGGACGAGGTCGGCCGGTGATGAGCTCATGCGGCGACTCTACCGACCGGCACCGACAGTCCCCCGGGCCCCGGTCGTGGCCCCGGTCGTGGCCCTTTTCGCGCCCCGGTTGCGCCCCCGGCCCTGGCCGGGACGGCATGCCTGCTGGCAGGATCGCGCGCATGTCCAACACGTCCGCCCGGATCGGCAGGCGCCGGGTCCTGCGGGGCGCGGCCGCCGGCATCGTCGCCCTCGGGCTGCTGCTGTGGTGGCTGCTGCCGCTGGGCGAGGATCCCCCGAGCGGCACGATCACCTTCAGCACGGGCACGCAGCTGGGCGTCTACCACAAGTACGGCGAGATGCTGCGCGACGAGTTCGACAAGGACATGCCGGGCCTGCGGGTGGACCTGCAGACCAGCCCCGGATCGCAGGAGAACGTCAAACGGGTGGCGACCGGGAGGGCCGACTTCACCATCGCCGCGGCCGACGCGGTGGACACCTACGAGCTCGGCCACAAGGCCGGGGCCGGCGGGCTGCGCGGCGTCGCCCGCCTGTACGACGACTACGTGCAGCTGGTGGTGGCGCGCGACTCGGGCATCGATTCCGTCGGGGACCTGCGCGGCAAGCGGGTGGCGATAGGGCCGCCCCGCTCGGGGGTGCGGCTGATCGCCACCCGGGTGCTCGCGGCGGCCGGGATCGACGCGGCCGAGGACATCACCCCGCTGTCCGACGGCATCGACACCGGACCGAGCGGGCTGAAGAAGCACCGCATCGACGCCTTCTTCTGGTCGGGCGGGCTGCCGACGGACGGTCTGAAGGACCTCGCCGAGACCTTCGCGTTCCGCTTCGTGCCGATCCGGGCGAGCCTCGTCGCCAAGCTGCACCGGCAGGGCGGCGCGACCCGCTACTACCGCGCCACCAACATGCCCGAGTCGGCCTACCCGAGCATCCAGAACGGTGTCGCCGTGCCGACGCTGGCCGTCTCGAACCTGCTGGTGACCCGCAACGACATGGATCCCCGGCTCACCGAGTGGGTGACCCGCACCGTGATCAAGAGCCGGGACCGCATCGGCCGGGACGTCCACTCCGCCCAGCTCGTCGACCTGCGCACGGCGATCTACACCGATCCGCTGCCCCTGCACGAGGGCGCCCGGCGCTACTACCGGTCGGTCAAACCGTAGGTCCGCTCCTCGGCACCGACACCGTCACCCGCAGCCCGTGCGGCTCGTTGTGGGCGTACGAGACCGAGCCGCCGCCCGCGGCCAGCAGGGCGCGGGAGATCGACAGGCCTAGGCCGGAGCCCTTGATGTTCTGGTGCCGGCCGCTGCGCCAGAAGCGGTCGCCGACCCGGGTCAGTTCCTCGTCGGTCAGCCCCGGGCCGTGGTCGGCGACCACGACGGTCGAGGTGTCGCCGTCGACGGCGACCGTGACCGCGACGGTCCCGTCCTCGGGGGTGAACTTGACCGCGTTGTCGATCACCGCGTCCAGCGCGCTGGAGAGGGTGACCGGATCGGCCCAGGCGGTGGTGGGCGGGCAGTCGCCCACCAGCCGCACGCCCTTGGCCTCGGCCGTGGGCGTCCAGGCGGCGACACGCTCGGCGGTCAGCGCGCCGACGTCGGTGACCTGGAGGTCGGCCTCGGTGTGCTCGGCCAGGGCCAGGTCGAGCAGGTCGTCGAGGACCTGGGCGAGGCGCTTGCCCTCGGTCCGGACGGAGGCGATCTCCTCGTTGTCCTCGGGCAGTTCGAGGGCGAGCAGCTCGATGCGCAGCAGCAGCGCGGACAGCGGGTTGCGCAGTTGGTGGGAGGCGTCGGCGACGAAGGCGCGCTGCTGTTCGAGCACGTCCTCGACGTGGTCCGCCATCTCGTTGAACGACTGGGCCAGCCGCCTGAGTTCCGGGGGCCCGCCGGCGGCCGCGACACGGGACTTCAGCCGTCCGGTGGCGATGTCGTGGGTGGTGGCGTCCAGGACGCCCACGGGTTTGAGCACCCAGCCGGTCAGCCGCAGCGCGGCGCCGACCGCCAGCAGCATCGCGCCGATCTCGCCCACGCCGACGACCAGCCAGCCGTGCAGGATCCGGGCACGCATCTGCCCGGTGGGCGAGTCGGTGACGACGACCGCGACGACGTCGCCGTCCCGGATGACCGGGGAGGCGACCACGAGGGTTCCGTGCTGCCAGGGCCAGACCTGCTTCGGGTCGTGGCTGCGGCGGCTGAGCAGCGCCTCGGCGAACGCCTCGCGCACCTCGCCGGTCTCGGGCACGAGCCAGGTCGCCGGGGCGTTGGCCATGGGGGTGCCGGTCCGGCAGAAGACGCCGGCCTTGATGTCGTAGACGTCGTGGTAGCTGGCGAGCTCGCTGATCAGCGTCTTCAGGCGCTCGTCGCTGGATGTGCGGCTCGATCCGCAGGCGTCGGTGACGAACTGGGCGAGGGCGGCGAAGCGGGCCGTGTCGTCGATCCGGTCGACGACGACGTTCTGCTGCTGTGCCGCGGCGACGCTCACGGCGAGCGGGATGCCGAGCGCGAGCAGCACGGCCGCCAACAGGACGATGAGCAGCGGAAGGAGACGTGTGCGCACCCGTGCCCGCTAAGCGGCCGGCGCGACGAGCCGGTAGCCGACGCCGCGTACGGTCTCGATCAGTGCCGGCATGCGCAGCTTGGCGCGCAGCGAGGCGACGTGCACCTCCAGGGTGCGGCCGGTCCCCTCCCAGCTGGTGCGCCAGACCTCGCTGATGATCTGCTCGCGGCGGAAGACGATCCCCGGGCGCTGGGCGAGCAGGGCGAGCAGGTCGAACTCCTTGCGGGTGAGCTGGACGACCGTGCCGTCCACGGTGACCTGGCGGGTGGGCAGTTCGATGAGGACGGAGCCGAGCCGCAGCGCGCCCTCGCCGCCCGGGCCGGTGTCCTCCGCGGCGGTGCGCCGGCTGACGGCGTGGATCCGGGCGAGCAGCTCCCCGGTGTCGTACGGCTTCACCACGTAGTCGTCGGCTCCCAGGTTGAGGCCGTGGATGCGGGAGCGCACGTCGGAGCGGGCGGTGACCATGATCACCGGTGTGCTGGTGCGCTTGCGGATCTTGCCGCAGACCTCGTAGCCGTCCTGGTCGGGCAGGCCCAGGTCGAGCAGCACGACCCCGAAGCAGGTGCCCTCCGGGACGAGGGCCTGGAGCGCCTCCTCGCCGCTGCGCGCGTGGGTCACCTGGAAGCCGTGGCGCGCCAGCACCGCCGACAGCGCGGCGGCGACGTGGTTGTCGTCCTCGACGAGGAGCAGTCTCATCCGGTCCCTCTTCGGTTCATCGGCCGTACGATCAGGATCGGTACATCCGTGTGCACGCCCGTGTGCACCAGTGCAGTCATCGCTGATGGACGACTACGCCGTCAAGTGGGTTCCGGTTGCCCGCCGCTTTAGTTACGCGGACGATACGCACCCCTGAACGACTGCTACGACGCGTGTCCGATTGCTATCGAGTCGTGATGCTCAGATTCCCCTCAGATGTAATGACGCTGGTCGTGGCGGGTCACTACTGTCCTCCGAAACCGAGGAGGACGGAGCCCGATAGCGATGACCGAAGTAGCGTTGGACAAGCGAGACTTGGCCCCAACCGGCGATCTGGTCGTCCTGAGAAGCGTCAACAAGCACTTCGGCGCGTTGCACGTGCTCCAGGACATCGATCTGACGATCACCCGCGGTGAGGTCGTGGTCGTCATCGGGCCCTCCGGGTCCGGCAAGTCCACACTGTGCCGCACCATCAACCGACTGGAGACCGTCGACTCGGGCGAGATCACCATCGACGGCGCGCCGCTGCCCCAGGAGGGCAAGGGACTGGCCCGGCTGCGGGCGGACGTCGGCATGGTCTTCCAGTCCTTCAACCTCTTCGCGCACAAGACGGTGCTCGAGAACGTGATGCTGGGCCAGATCAAGGTCCGCAAGGCGGACAAGAAGCAGGCCGAGGAGAAGTCCCGGGCCCTGCTCGACCGGGTGGGCGTGGGCACGCAGGCCGACAAGTACCCCGCGCAGCTCTCCGGCGGCCAGCAGCAGCGCGTGGCCATCGCACGGGCGCTGGCGATGGACCCGAAGGTCATGCTCTTCGACGAGCCGACCTCGGCCCTCGACCCGGAGATGATCAACGAGGTGCTGGAGGTCATGCAGCAGCTCGCCCGCGACGGCATGACCATGATCGTCGTCACGCACGAGATGGGGTTCGCGCGATCGGCCGCGAACCGCGTGGTCTTCATGGCGGACGGCCGGATCGTCGAAGAGGCCACGCCGGACCAGTTCTTCAGCAATCCGCGCAGCGACCGGGCCAAGGACTTCCTGTCGAAGATCCTGCACCACTGAGCTTCCCCCCGCCCCCCATCACCACGGGGCACGCACCACCGACGGCCCCCGTCCCTCCACCCCGGGACGGCCCCGCCCCGCTCCCCCGACGGCCCCGGCTCTCCACCACCGGACGGCCCCGCCCCACGCCACCGACGGCCCCGGCCCTCCACCACCGGACGGCCTCCCGTCTCTCCACCACCAAAGGATGTGCACCATGAAGCTCCGCAAGGTCACCGCCGCCTCCGCCGCCGTGCTCGCCCTCGCCGTCGCCGCGACCGCCTGCGGCTCGGACAACGACAAGGACAGCGGCTCGTCCGGCGGCGGCAAGAAGATCAAGATCGGCATCAAGTACGACCAGCCCGGTCTGGGCCTCAAGGAGCCGGACGGCTCCTTCTCCGGCTTCGACGTGGACGTGGCGACGTACGTGGCCAAGCAGCTCGGCTACACGCCCGGCCAGATCGAGTGGGTCGAGACCAAGAGCGCCGACCGTGAGAACGCGCTGCAGCGCGGCGACGTGAAGTTCATCGCGGCGACCTACTCGATCAACGACGAGCGCAAGCAGAAGGTCGACTTCGCCGGCCCCTACCTGCTGGCCCACCAGGACCTGCTGATCAAGAAGGACTCGACGATCAGCAAGGGCACGGACCTCAACGGCAAGAAGCTGTGCTCCGTGACCGGCTCCACCTCGGCGCAGAACGTGCACGACACGATCGCCCCGAAGGCCCAGCTCAAGGAGTACAGCGGCTACTCGGAGTGCATCGCGGCCCTGCAGAGCGGCGCCGTCGACGCCGTGACCACCGACGACTCGATCCTCGCGGGCTTCGCCGCGCAGGACAAGTACAAGGGCCAGTTCAAGCTCGCCGGCCTCAAGCTCAGCAACGAGAACTACGGCATCGGCGTGAAGAAGAGCGACACCGCGACCGTCGACAAGATCAACGCCGCCCTGGAGAAGATGGTCAGCGACGGTTCCTGGCAGAAGGCCGTCGACGCGAACTTCGGCCCGGCCGGCTACAAGAACGAGCCGGCCCCGAAGATCGGCCAGATCGTCAAGTAAGCGGCGGCCCGGCTCCACAGGGTTCCTCAAGCGCCGCCGCCCGCCGCGATCACGGCGGCGGCGCGCCAGGCCCTCCTCGTTCACCACACACCCGGAAGCGCGGGAGATCGTGTTCGACTTTCTTGAAGGTTACGACGTCCTCGGGGCGTTCTGGATGACGGTGAAACTCACCGCCCTGTCCGGCCTCGGCTCCCTGGTCTGGGGCACCCTGCTGGCCGCCATGCGGGTCGGTCCGGTCCCGCTGATGCGCGGTTTCGGCACCGTCTACGTCAACGTCGTGCGGAACATCCCGCTGACGGTCATCATCGTCTTCACCTCGCTCGGCCTCGCCGACATCTTCGGCATGACGCTGGGCGCCCCCGACGACTTCAAGGCCCAGGGCTTCCGCCTCGCGGTGCTGGGCCTCGTCGCCTACCACGCCGCCTTCGTCTGCGAAGCGCTGCGCTCCGGCATCAACACGGTGCCGCTCGGGCAGGCCGAGGCGGCCCGCGCGATCGGGCTGAGCTTCAGCCAGACCCTGCGGCTCGTCGTGCTGCCGCAGGCGTTCCGCTCGGTCATCGGCCCGCTGGCCAACGTGCTGATCGCACTGACCAAGAACACCACGGTGGCGGCCGCGATCGGCGTGGCCGAGGCGGCCTACCTGATGAAGGGGATGATCGAGAACGAGGCCCAGACGCTGGCCATCGGCGCGGTCTTCGCCTTCGGTTTCGTGGTACTGACCCTGCCCACCGGCCTCGTCCTGGGCTGGCTCGGCAAGCGACTGGCGGTGAAGCGATGACCTCCGTCCTCTACGACACCCCCGGCCCCCGGGCCAGGCAGCGCAATGTCGTCTTCTCGATCGTCTTCGTCGTCCTGCTCGCCCTGCTCGGGTGGTGGATCTGGCGGGCGATGGACGACAAGGGCCAGCTGAAGTGGTCCCTGTGGGAGCCGTTCACCTCGTCGGAGGCGTGGACGACGTATCTCCTGCCCGGTCTGGGCAACACCCTCAAGGCCGCCGCCCTGGCCATGGTCATCGCGCTTCCGGTGGGCGCGTTCTTCGGCATCGCCCGCCTGTCCGACCACCGGTGGGTCCGGGTGCCGGCCGGCGTCGTGGTCGAGTTCTTCCGCTCGATCCCGGTCCTGCTGCTGATGCTGTTCGCCAACGAGGTCTACGCCCGCTACGGCAACGTGGGCAGCGCGGAGCGGCCCCTGTACGCGGTCGTCACCGGCCTGGTCCTGTACAACGCCTCGGTCCTCGCCGAGATCGTCCGGGCCGGCATCCTCGCCCTGCCCCGGGGCCAGACGGAGGCCGCGTACGCGATCGGCCTGCGCAAGGGCCAGACGATGACCACCATCCTGCTCCCGCAGGCCGTCACGGCGATGCTGCCGGCCATCGTCAGCCAGCTCGTGGTCATCGTGAAGGACACCGCGCTGGGCGGCGTGATGATCGGCTACACCGAACTGCTCAACGCCCGCAGCACCTTCGCCGCCAACTACGCCAACGTCATCCCCAGCTTCATCGGCGTCGCCATCATCTACATCGTCGTCAACTTCCTGCTGACCAGCTTCGCGAGCTGGCTCGAGGGCCGGCTGCGGCGCAGCAAGCGCAGCACGGGCGCGGTCCTCGGGGCCGAGGACGTGGACGACATCAACGCCGGAGAGGTGGGCGGCGCCCCGGCGGCCGGGGCCGGCAGGAGCACCGTCTGACGGGTACGTTGCGACGCTCCGGCACCTCGCGTCACCTGTGCGGAGGCAGTGGCATGATCGCCACTGCCTCCGTCACTTGACGCAAGCACCGGCAATGGGTTGCATACGTTCTGTGATCGTGCACCCTGCTCAAACTTCCTGTTCACACACGTCCTCCCGGACGGCTCCGCGGGCAGGGGGCGCCACGCCGTGGATCCGGTGATCATCGTCGGGGCGGGGCCCGTCGGGCTCACGCTCGCCCTGGCCCTGGCCCGCCAGGAAGTGCCGTCGGTCGTGCTCGACGAGGGCCCCGGCGAGGACGAACCGCGCCTCGCGCGCACCGTCGTCCTGCGCGAGGACACCGCCGGTCTCGTGGAACGGCTGACCGGAGTGCCACTCGCCGAGGCGGGCCTGCACTGGGCCGGATGGCGGTCGTTGCGGCGCAAGCAGGTGATGCGCGAGATCGCGTTCGACGACGACACCGGCCCCGCGCCCCTGCACATCGCCCAGCACGTCCTGACCGGCGCCCTGCGCACCGCCCTCGCGGGCGAGCCGCTGGCCGAGGTCGCCGTGGACAGCCGCCTGGACGCCATGGAGCAGGAACGCTCCGGCGTCACCGCCCACACCCGCGGTCCGAAGGGCACCTGGTGGCGCGGCAGCTTCCTGGTGGGCTGCGACGGCCCGCGCTCGACCGTGCGCAAGCTGCAGGACATCCGCTTCCCGGGCCGTACGGCGGTGGAACGGCACGCCGTCGCGGCGCTGCGCACGGAACTGCCCTGGCCGGAGGAGTCGGTGCTGCACCGGCTGCCGCCGTGGCGGACGTCCGGCCCCAGCGCCGGGGAGATCACCGCCCGCCCCCTCCCGGACGACGTGTGGCGCCTGGACTGGCTGCTGCCACCGGGCAAGGACCTCGTCACGCCCGAACTGCTGGTCACCCGCATCAGGGAGACGCTGGCGGGCTGGGGCGACGGCACGACACCGCCCTACGACCTGCTGGACACCGGCGTCCACACCGTGCACCACCGGCTGGCCCGCCGCTGGCGCGCCGGAAGGGTCTTCCTCGCCGGGGACGCCGCGCACCTGCTCGGCGCGCTCGGCACACAGGGGCTGGACGAGGGCCTGCGGGACGCCGACAACCTGGCCTGGAAGCTGGCGTCGGCCTGGCACCACGGGCCGCACGAGGCCCTGCTCGACAGCTATCAGGCGGAGCGGCGCGCGGTCGTCGCCGCCCGGCTGCGCGCCGCCGACCAGGCGCTGCCGCTGCTGCGCGGCGGCGGAGGGCTGCGGGCCTACGTCCCCGGCTCGGCCCGCGGCAACGACGCGCTGTTGACGGAAGGCCATCTGGGGCGTGGCGCTCTCGGCGCGCCGGGGACGTACGCCGGCTCGCCGCTCGCCCCCCGGCACCTCGAAGGGGAGGTGCCCGTGGACACCGCCCCGGGCGCGCCGGTCGCCGACGTCCGGGTCACCGCGG
The DNA here is from genome assembly GCF_035656535.1 of Streptomyces sp. H51. NCBI lineage: Bacteria > Bacillati > Actinomycetota > Actinomycetes > Kitasatosporales > Streptomycetaceae > Streptomyces > Streptomyces sp. H51. The sequence continues at coordinate 8,536 of NZ_JAYMHD010000038.1, read as the reverse complement.
AGGACGGCTCCTTCGTACGGTTGCGGGACCGGCTCGGCCGGGGCGCGCTGCTGGTGGTGCTCGTCGCGCCGGGCACGGGCGTGTGGGACCGCAAGCACTGGGTGACCGCCGGGGTCATGCCCCGGCTGGCGGCCGCCGTCAGCGCCCTGCCGCACGCCGCCGAACTGCTCGTCGCCGAGAGCTACCCGGGTGCGGCGGCCCACACCGTCCTGCTGGTACGGCCCGACGGTCACCTCGTCACCGCGCTGGGCGGGGTCCGGCCGGCCGACCTGTACGCCGCGGCGGAGGCCACACTGGGCGGTCCGGCGATCGCTCAGGCCGAGGCCGAGGCGGGCGCCCACTGACGCCTGCCGCTCACCGTCACCGGGCCCCCGTCACCGTGCGTCCACACCGTTTACGGTGAGTTGACCGGTCCGCGCCGTCGTGGTTCACTCCGGACCATGACCGACACCCGCGTGCGCCTGTGGCGGAGGGTCCACATGGACCTCGTCCGCTATGCGGGCTGCGTGTGTCGCCCGTCCTGCTGAATTCGCTCCCCTCTTTTCCGCGCGCCCTTCCAGGCTGTCGCGCGCTCCCGCGAACCCTCATCAGGACGGTAAGAGTTGTCTGTCTCCCCTTCCGCACCCATGCATGCGCCCGCGTCCGCGCCCGCTTCCGCGTCCACTTCGGCCTGCACGTCGGATTCCGGATCCGCCGACGCACCCGGGTCCGCGCCGACCCAGGCCGAGCTGCTGGACTTCGCGCGGCGTACGGCCGCCGACGCCGAACTCATCGCCTCGCTCCCGCTCGACCCGGAGGGCCGCACCTGGGTGCGCCTCGACGGCCCCGGCGGCAGCGAGGCCTGGCTGATCGGCTGGCCTCCCGGCACGGGCACCGGCTGGCACGACCACGCCGATTCCGTCGGCGCCTTCGTGATCGCGGCCGGTGAGCTGAGGGAGAACTCGCTCGCCGCCCGGCTGCCCACCGACGGCTGGAGGACCCTGGAACTCACCGACGGCGTGGACCGGGCCCGGCGGCTGCCGGCCGGCCAGGGCCGCTCCTTCGGCCGCCACCACGTCCACGAAGTGCTGAACACCTCCGCCGACCGGCACGCCGTCTCCGTCCATGCCTACCACCCGCCCCTGCCGCAGATCCGCCGCTACAGTCGCACCGGCCAGGTGCTGCGCCTGGAGCAGGTCGAACACCCGGAGGCCTGGCAGTGAGCGCGACCCGTGACGCCGCGGCGGACAGGCACCTGCGGGAGGCGGAAGACCGGCCCCTCGGCATCGACGAGTTGCTGGAGCGGGTGCGCGCCGATTACCAGCGGATCGGGGCCCGGGAGGCGTACGACGCCGCCCGGGCCGGCGAGGCGCTGCTGGTGGACATCCGGTACGCGGCCCTGCGTGAGCGCGACGGCCTGATCCCCGGCGCCCTCGTCGTCGAGCGCAACGAGCTGGAGTGGCGCCTGGACCCGCGGGGCAGCCACCGCCTACCCGAGGCCACCGGTCACGACCTGCGGATCGTCGTCGTCTGCGACGAGGGCTACGCGTCGAGTCTCGCGGCGGCGTCGCTGCACCGGCTGGGACTGCACCGGGCCACCGACCTGGTGGGCGGGTTCCAGGCGTGGAGGGCGGCGGGGCTGCCGGTGACGCCGTAGACCCGCGGGGTCGGTGGAAGTCCATGGGGCGGTACAGCGGGGGCCGTCTCGACGTCGGCCGGGGCTTCGAGGGGCGGCCGCCCCGTCCGGCCGCCGCCCGGCCGCTCGGCTGCCCGCACCGCGTGGCGGGCACGGCCTGGCGTGCCTCCCGCCTCAGACTCCGTCGTCCTCCAGGAACTCCGTGTCCTCGCCCTCTTCCTCCAGCGCCTGCCGGACCACGCGCAGGGCCATGCCCTCGGAGTAGCCCTTGCGGGCGAGCATGCCCGCGAGGCGCCGCAGCCGCTTGTCGCGGTCGAGACCGCGGGTGGAGCGCAGTCTGCGGGCGACGAGCTCGCGCGCGGTCGTCTCCTCCCGCTCGGAGTCGAGCTGTGCGACGGCCTCGTCGATCAGGGCGGAGTCGACGCCCTTGGTCCGCAGCTCCCGGGCGAGTGCCCGTCGGGCCAGTCCCCGGCCGTGGTGTCGGGACTCCACCCAGGCGTCCGCGAACGCGCCGTCGTCGATCAGGCCGACCTCCTCGAACCGCGACAGCACCTCCTCGGCGGCGTCATCGGGGATCTCCCGCTTGCGCAGGGCATCCGCCAGCTGTTTCCGCGTGCGCGGGGTCCCGGTCAGCAGGCGCAGGCAGATGGCCCGTGCCCGCTCGACCGGGTCCCCTGGGGGCTCCCCCTTCTCGGCCCTCGACGAGGAGGGCGAACCCCCGTCTTCATCGTGCGCCGGGACGTGCCCGCGCATCTCGCCGCCCGTCCCGGCGGACCAGGTGTCGCCTGCCCGGCTCCCACCCCGTGGAGTGTCCGGGTAGGCGTACTCGGCCCAGTCGGTTCGCCGTGTCACGGGTCAGCTCTTGGCCGCCGGAGCCTTGGTCTTGGCGCCCTTGGCCGCCGCGGTGGCGGGCGCCGTCTTGGCGGCGTCGTCCGTGGCGGCGGGGACGGCGGCGCCCGGCTCGGTGGCCGGCTCCTCAGGACGCACGCCGACGCCCAGCTTCTCCTTGATCTTCTTCTCGATCTCGTTGGCCAGGTCGGGGTTGTCCTTCAGGAAGTTGCGCGCGTTCTCCTTGCCCTGGCCGAGCTGGTCGCCCTCGTACGTGTACCAGGCGCCGGCCTTGCGCACGAAGCCGTGCTCCACGCCCATGTCGATCAGACCGCCCTCGCGGCTGATGCCCTGGCCGTAGAGGATGTCGAACTCGGCCTGCTTGAAGGGCGGCGCGACCTTGTTCTTGACGACCTTGCAGCGGGTGCGGTTGCCGACCGCCTCCGTGCCGTCCTTCAGGGTCTCGATGCGGCGGATGTCGATGCGCACCGAGGCGTAGAACTTCAGCGCCCGGCCACCGGTCGTGGTCTCCGGGGAGCCGAACATCACACCGATCTTCTCGCGGAGCTGGTTGATGAAGATGGCGGTGGTCTTGGACTGGTTGAGCGCGCTGGTGATCTTCCGCAGGGCCTGGCTCATCAGGCGGGCCTGCAGACCGACGTGGCTGTCACCCATCTCGCCCTCGATCTCGGCACGCGGGACGAGTGCCGCGACGGAGTCGATGACGATGAGGTCGAGGGCACCGGAGCGGACCAGCATGTCCACGATCTCCAGGGCCTGCTCGCCGTTGTCCGGCTGGGAGAGGATCAGGTTGTCGATGTCGACGCCGAGCTTGCGCGCGTACTCGGGGTCGAGGGCGTGCTCCGCGTCCACGAAGGCGACCTGGCCGCCGGCCTTCTGGGCGTTCGCCACCGCGTGCAGGGTCAGCGTGGTCTTGCCGGAGGACTCCGGTCCGTAGATCTCCACGACACGGCCACGCGGCAGGCCGCCGACGCCGAGGGCCACATCGAGCGCGGTCGACCCGGTCGGGATGACCTCGATGGGCTCCCTGGACCGCTCGCCCATGCGCATGACCGCGCCCTTGCCGAATTGCCGTTCAATCTGTGCGAGCGCGGCATCCAGGGCCTTCTCGCGGTCGGTTCCTGCCATGGGTTCCACCCGATTTGCTTGATTCGATCGCTTCACGTCAAAGACGCTAACGCCTGCCACTGACAATGCGCCCCGACGCCGGTCCGGCCTGTGGACAACCCGGGCACATCCCCACCCGAACCGGGACGAAAAGACCGTCCGAGCCCCCGCCGGAGCCTCCATAAGAATAGATGTTCGATTTTCGTGTCAAGCGCACCGGGCACCGGCCGAGGCCCGCGCCGTCCGGCCTTTCCGACAGCGCACGGCCCCCTGCCGTCTCAGGAAGGACTGCTCCCGGAACCGGAACCGGAACCGGAGCCGGCACCAGGACCGGAGCCCGAGCCGGAACCCGGACCGGCATCGGAGTCGGAGTCGCCCACGCCGGACCGCTCCGCCCCCGGCCCCCAGGTCCACATCCGCCGGGCGCGCCGGAGCAGGCCCCGCCCCGGTCCGCCGCCCCGGTGCCCGTGGACACGGGGATCGTCCGTGACCGCGTACCGCCTCACGTAGGCCCCCAGGAACGCCTGCAGGGTGGCGACCGCCGGAATCGCGATCAGCGCGCCGACGGCGCCGAGCAGGGCGGTGCCGGCGATGACCGAGCCGAAGGCGACGGCGGGGTGGATGTCGACGGTCTTGGAGGTCAGCTTGGGCTGCAGCACGTAGTTCTCGAACTGCTGGTAGACCACCACGAATATCAGCACCCACAGCGCGTACCAGGGATCGACCGTGAAGGCGATCAGCATGGGCAGGGCGCCCGCGAGATACGTGCCGATGGTGGGGATGAACTGCGAGACCAGACCCACCCAGACCGCGAGCACGGGCGCGTAGGGCACGTTCAGGACCTGCAGCAGGATGAAGTGCGCGACGCCGGAGATGAAGGCCATCAGGCCACGCGAGTACAGGTAGCCGCCGGTCTTGTTGACGGCGATCTCCCACGCGCGCAGCACCTCGGCCTGCCGCGCGGGCGGCAGCAGGGAGCAGACCGTGCGGCGCAGCCGCGGGCCGTCCGCGGCGAAGTAGAACGAGAACAGCGTTATCGTCAGCAACTGGAACAGGCCCCCGAGGACCTGCGCGGACACGTCCAGGACGCCGGTGGCGCTGTGCTGCACGTAGTTGCGCAGCCAGTCGGAGCGCAGCAGCCCCTCCTGGACGTCCACGCGCCTGAGCTCGGCGTGGAAGTGGGTGTTGATCCAGCCGATGACGGAGTCGAGGTAGTCCGGGAAGTGCTCGACGATCTTTATGATCTGGCCCGCGAGCATGGACCCGAGCAGCGTCACGAAGCCCGCCGTCACGACCATCACGGCGAGGTAGACCAGCCCGGTGGCCAGCCCCCGGCGCATCCCGCGCGAGGCCATCCAGCTCACCGCGGGTTCGATGGCGAGGGCCAGGAAGAACGCGATGAGGATGTTGACCAGCAGGCCGGTGAGCTGGTGGAAGGCCCACGTGCCCAGCTGGAACGCGGCGTAGAGGGCGAGGACGAGCACCACCGCACGCGGCAGCCAGCGCGGCATGCGCCCGCCCTGCGCGGCGTCGTCGGCCGGGGGCGGGACGGGCGGCGGCGTGCCGGGCGGGGAGGGCTGGCGGGTGTCGTCAGTGGAGGCCACGGTGCAAGTCTCGCCCACGCGACGGACAACCGGCTCCGGTCCTGCGATCTTCGTGACGGCTCAGCGCTTCTCCCCCGGAACGTCCATGACCGCGCAGACCACGCGCCACACTTCCTTGGCCTCCCAGCCCTCGTCCAGCGCCTGGTGCACCGTGCGTCCGCCGAGCTGCGCCATGACATGGTCGCGCGCGAAGGTGTCGGCGTACTCGGGACCGAAGTGCTCCGCCATACGCTGCCAGAAGACCGTCAACCGCATGCCTCCAGTATCCCGCCTGCGGGGGTGGGCCCGAGCCGGTGCCACCCGCCGCGGCCGCTTTCCCCTACGGTCTGACGCATGTCCGCAACCGGAGCTCCACCACCCCCCGGCTCGCCGCTCCTCCGCGCCGAACACTTCGTCCGGCTCACCGCGCGCGTGCTGGAGCAGCACCTCTTCGCCCACCACTTCCGCAACGGCGGCGCCGACCCGGTGGAGCGGGCGCTGGACGCCTACCGCAACGAGGACGGCGGCTACGGCCACGCGCTGGAGCCCGACCTGCGCGGCCCGGTCAGCCAGCCGCTGCACACCGCTCACGCACTGCGCGTGCTGGACTCCATCGGACGCTGCGACGGCCGGCGCGCGGAGCGCGTGTGCGGCTATCTGACCTCCGTCTCGACGGCGGACGGCGCGCTGCCGGCGATCACCCCCAACCAGCGCGGCCATCCCACCGCACCGTTCATCCCGGTCGTCGACGACCCGCCCGGCGACCTCCTGGCCACCGGACCGGTGGTGGGTCTGCTGCACCGCAGCGAGGTGTGGCACGCCTGGCTGTTCCGGGCCACGGAGTTCTGCTGGCACGCGGTCGAGTCCCTGGAGCACTCTCACCCCTACGAGATCGAGGCCGCCGTCGCCTTCCTGGACTTCGCCCCCGACCGCCCGCGCGCGGAGGCGGCCGCCCACCGCCTCGGCCGTCTGGTGCGCGCGCAGCGGCTCGCGGCGCTGGACCCGGACGGCCTGGAGGCGTTCCCGGTGGCGCCGGGCTACGCCCCCGGCGAGCACCACTTCCCGCACCACTTCGCGAGAACGCCGGGCTCCCTCGCGCGCGGTTGGTTCACGGACGCCGAGATGACGCGCTCCCTGGACCACCTCGCGCAAAGCCAGCAGGAGGACGGCGGCTGGCCGATCGACTGGCCCCAGTGGGCGCCGGGCACCGCCCTGGAGGCACGCCCCATGGTGACGATCGAGGCCCTGCGCACCCTCAGGGCATACGGCCGCCCCATCGGCTGACCTCACCCGCCCATGGCCCGCACCCCCGCGGTCACCGCCACGGCCACCGCGACGACCAGCAGGAACGGCGCGCGCAGGACGAGCGCCACAGCGGCCGCGGCGATCCCCGCCACGCGTGCGTCGAGCACCAGCACACGCCCGTCGGCGAAGGTCTGCTGGGCCGTGAGCGCGGCCAGCAGAGCCACCGGCAGCAGCGCGGCCAGCCGCCTGACGAGCGGGCGTTCGAGAGCCCCGGCGGGCACGAGCAGCCCGGCGAGCTTGACGGCGTAGCAGCCGAGCGCGGTCGCGCCGATCGCGATCCAGGTGTTCACCGCTGCTCCCTCCGCCCGCGCAGCCACAGGACGACGGGCGCCGCGAGCGCGGCCGCCAGGACGGGCACACCGGCGGGCAGTACGGGCAGCAGACCGAGCCCCAGCAGCACGGCGAGACCCGCGACGGCCCGCTCGGTGGCGGTCCTCAGCATCGGCGCGAGCAGCGCCAGGAAGACCGCGGGCCCCGCCGCGTCGAGTCCCCAGGCGTCGGTGTCCCCGATGGCCCGGGCGCCCAGCGCCCCCGCCAGCGTGGTGAGGTTCCACAGCACGTACAGACTGAGCCCGGTGACGGTGAACCCGATCCGCGCGCTCCTGCGCGCCGGCTGCGCCAGCGCGACGGCGGTGGTCTCGTCGATGACCCACTGCGCGGCGAACGGCCGCACCGCGCGCGGGAGGGCCAGCAACTGCGACAGGCGCAGCCCGTAGAAGGCGTTGCGCACCCCCAGGAAGAACGCGCCCGCGGCCGCCGTGAGCGGACCGCCCCCGGCCGCCAGCGCTCCCACCAGCGCGAACTGGGACGCCCCGGTGAACACCAGCAGGCTCAGCGCGCAGGTCTGCAGCAGCGAGAGCCCGCTGCCGGCCGAGGTCACCCCGAAGGCGAACCCGGACAGCCCCACGGCGACGCCGACACCGAGGGCGTCCCGTACGACAGCGGCGTCCGGCTTTTCCGGGGAACGTATGTCAACAACAGCTTCCGTCACGCCCCGGACGGTAGATCAGGCTTCCGCCGCACGTCTTGTACGTTCTTGCGCTCCCGTTGGTACGCCCCCGGCGGCACCCCGACGATCCGGCTGAAGTGCCGGTTCAGATGAGGCTGGTCGGTGAAGCCCACGGCGACAGCGGCCTCGGCCGGCGACGTCCCGGTCTCCAGCAGCCGCCGCGCCCTGCGCACCCGCGCGTCCGTGAGCCAGGCGTGCGGAGGCATCCCGTACACGTCGCGGAAGGCCCGCAGCAGCGCGAACGGACTGGTCCCCAGGTCGGCGGCCAGCCCCTCCAGAGTCGGCGGCCGGGCCATCCGCTCCTCCAGCAGGGCCCGCGCCCGTGCCGCGGCCCGCGCCCCCGCGGTCCGCACCGCCCGCTGCGGCAGCACCCCGCCGTTCAGCCGCAGCAGCCGGGTCACGGCGACCCTGAGCAGCGTGTCGGCAGCCAGCGCGTTCCCCTCGTCGGCGGCGCGCAGCACCTGATGCACCAGCCCCACGCTGTACGGATCGTCCAGCACCGGCCTGACGAACCCCGGCGTCCCCCGTATTCCGGTGGACTCGGCGGCGATCTCCGCCACCACCTCGGGCGACGGATACAGGGCGCCGTACCGCCACCCCTCCGGCCCGCCGGCCCGGCCGGTGTGCGCGGTGTCGGGATTGACCAGCGCCAGCGCGCCCGCCCCCGCGTACTGATCGGCCCCGCGATGGTGGAAGACCTCGACCCCGTCGGCTATGGCGGCGATGACGAAGTGCTCATGCGTGTGCCGCACGAAGCTCTTACGTATGTACCGGGCCCTGAGCAGGTCGACCCCGGGCAACTCGGCGTACTGCCAGTGCCGCGCCCGCTCACCCGATCCGACCATGCCCCCATTGTCCCATCCGCCCGGAACGGGCCGTCGGCCGCGCACGGCGGTGAACCGGTGTCCGAGCTGTCGCGGGACCCGCACCCGCGCGCGGCGGGAAGGGGACGGGGCGGGGGTGTTCGCCCGCAGCGGTTGGCGCGTCAACGCCGGCACCTCCCGAACCCCCGATTCCGCGCCGTTCCGAGGACGGACACCCCCGCCCCGGCCCCGACCCACCCCCCAC
>NZ_JAYMHD010000037.1:0-621 GCF_035656535.1 Streptomyces sp. H51 | reverse complement strand
GAGGTCACCGTTCTGACGGTGGGTCCGGAGGACGCCAGGGACGCGCTGCGCAAGGCGCTGTCGATGGGTGCGGACAAGGCGGTCCATGTCGAGGACGACGACCTGCACGGCACCGACGCGATCGGTACCTCGCTGGTGCTGGCGAAGGCGGTCGAGAAGGCGGGTTACGACCTGGTGGTGTCCGGCATGGCCTCCACCGACGGCACGATGGGGATCGTGCCGGCGCTGGTGGCGGAGCGGCTGGGGGTGCCGCAGGTGACGATGCTGTCGCAGGTGTCGGTCGAGGACGGTGTGGTCAGGGGCCGCCGGGACGGTGACACGGCCTCGGAGCAGCTGGAGGCGTCGCTGCCGGCGGTGGTGTCGGTGACCGACCAGTCGGGCGAGGCGCGTTACCCGTCGTTCAAGGGCATCATGGCGGCCAAGAAGAAGCCGGTCGAGTCCTGGGACCTGTCCGACCTGGACATCGACGCCGAAGAGGTCGGCCTGGAGGGCGCTTACACGGTGGTCGCATCGGCCGCCGCCCGTCCGGCCCGCACCGCGGGCACGATCGTCAAGGACGAGGGCGAGGGCGGCAGGCAGCTCGCCGCCTTCCTCGCGGAGCGCAAGTTCATCTGACCCGCC
>NZ_JAYMHD010000036.1:0-508 GCF_035656535.1 Streptomyces sp. H51 | reverse complement strand
TGGATGGTGGGGGGCATGGTGGCTGGGTCGGTTGATATGGCGTCACAGGAGGCGGAGTGAGATCAGGAAGGGCCGGCCGGGTCGCGGCGGTGGTGACGGCCGTGTGTCTGGTGGGCGGGGGTCTGGCCGTGCAGACGGCCGGCGCCGTGGAAGGGCCCGAGCCGGCGGCGGGTGCGAGTGGTGTTGTTTCGTCGTCGCCTGTTCCGGCTGGGTTCTCCAGTTGGGCGGAGGTGGTCGATGAGCAGGTTTCCCTGAACAATGCTGCGGGTGCCGTCTACGAGGCGGCCGAGGGGCAGCCTCTGGGGCGTGGTCTTGCCGGTATCGAGGCGAGGCCCGAGGACCGTAAGGTGATCGTCCACTGGCACGGCAGGCTGCCGTGGGCCATGCGGCGGGCCATCGACGAGTACGATCCGCAGGTTCCGGTCGAGGTGGTCGGTGCCCGGTACAGCCAGGCGCAGATGCTGAAGGAATCGGGCAGGCTTCAGGCCGCGAGTGACATGGCGTCGAT
>NZ_JAYMHD010000035.1:0-637 GCF_035656535.1 Streptomyces sp. H51 | reverse complement strand
GGTGACGGTGCCGGGGGCGGGCAGGAAGCCCCGGCCGGGGTCCTCGCCGTTGATGCGGAACTCGAAGGAGTGGCCGCGCAGGGGCGGGTCGTCGTAGCCGAGTTCCTCGCCGTCGGCGATGCGGAACATCTCGCGGACCAGGTCGATGCCGGCGACTTCCTCGGTGACGGGGTGTTCGACCTGCAGGCGGGTGTTGACCTCCAGGAAGGAGATCGTGCCGTCCTGGCCGACGAGGAACTCACACGTGCCGGCGCCTTCGTAGCGGGCTTCCTTCAGGATGGCCTTGGAGGCCCGGTACAGCTCGGCGACCTGGCTCTCGGACAGGAACGGGGCGGGGGCTTCCTCGACGAGTTTCTGGTGGCGGCGCTGCAGGGAGCAGTCGCGGGTGGAGACCACGACGACGTTGCCGTGCTTGTCGGCCAGGCACTGCGTCTCGACGTGGCGGGGGCGGTCGAGGTAGCGCTCGACGAAGCACTCGCCGCGGCCGAAGGCGGCCACCGCCTCGCGCACCGCCGAGTCGTACAGCTCGGGCACCTCCTCCAAGGTGCGGGCGACCTTCAGGCCGCGGCCGCCGCCGCCGAACGCGGCCTTGATCGCGATGGGCAGGCCGTGCTCCCGCGCGAACGCGACGACCTCC